>JBLNAY010000221.1:0-13917 GCA_050259715.1 Candidatus Dadabacteria bacterium | reverse complement strand
ACGAAGTCTACGTGGTCGGAGAACTGCTTTACTTTCACTCCAAAGAGTTCTTCAAAGTGTTGCTCCATCTTGCCTACTTCTTTAATGGCACCTACAGTAACAAGGGGATTTTTATTCAATGAAATACTGGTTGGAATGGGTCCACCTTCCGGGGTATATTGAGAGTAGATATGCCATTCATCATCCATGGTAGCGGTGAGGTGGAGTTCATAGGTTGTTGCATTGATTTTTTTGGAACTAAAACTCCATTGAACAGGACTGCGCAACTGGGAAAAAGAAGCAAGTGAGATTAAAACAAAGGACAACAGGAACAACAGTGGTTTCCTCATAAAATAAACAGTTTACTGTAAGATCTTAATAGTGAATAAAAGTACAACCTGCAAGCTGCAAATGTTTGTTAAGAAGCCGGATCTACCTTAATTAGCAAACAACTGCTCCAGTTTTTTATCCAGGTCTGCTTCCTGCTCACCATAACGGCCGATGATCATTCCCTGCGGATCAATAAGGATGCGGGTAGGCAGTGTGTGAATCCCGAAATTCTCGCTTATGTCGGTGCTCCGGTCGAAGTTGCCATTGGCATATTTCAAGCCCCTCCGCACATGCTTCCAGATACCTATGCCATCTTTTTCTACTGCTGTTTTCCAGGCTTGCTCCGCCCTGTCGTCATCAGCAATGCCAATGATCTCAAATCCTTTATCGTGGTACTTACTATAGATCTCTTTAAGATGGGGATTGCCCTTGCGGCAGGGCACACACCAACTGGCCCAGAAATCAATGAGTACATACTTACCCCTGAAAGCGGAAAGATTCAGGGTTTGGCCTTCAATGTCTGTAGTGGTAAAGTCTTTCGCCAGGTGACCCGGAGAGCCGGCTTTCAGCTTGTCAATTTCTGCCGCGATTTCTTTTCCATAACTGGTTTGCTGCACCAGTTCACCGAGATGGTTGTAATAGGTTTCAAGCGAATCCAGTGGCAGGTCATCAACATGAAAACGCATCATGTAAGCGCTCACCAGTGAGTGAGGGTGCGTTTGGATGAACTGGTAATCGGCCTGGTTCTGTTCATCAAAATAAGGAGCCAGGCGCTCGCGTATGGCAGCATTCTTTTCATGATCCCGTTCGGTTCTCAACGAATCTAATTGCCTGCTGTATTTATCTTCAATGGCCTGTTTGCTTTTGTTTAAAAGGGCATACTCGTCCTGCCACCTGGATCCTTTTATTGTTGCCTTCTTAAACTCATTTGCGACCACACTGATGCTCATTGATGCCGGTTCAAGAAAGAACATGGTGAAGTTGGGATCACTTACAGAACGCGAAACGGTTTTGCCCGATAAACTGGCTATTGTGGATTGCGGCAATTCTCCCGTGAACCGGAACTTACTATTGATGATTTTAGCTGAATCTCTTTTCATAGTACCATCCTGTAAAGGGTAAGATAGATACAGGTAACCTTCGTTTTGGCCTTTAATGGTGCCATTTAACCGGAACTGTTTGGCAGATTGCTGGCATACGCCGTTGAATGCGATGCATGCACTTATGAATATAAAGACAAGCCGTTTCATTGAGATGAACTACTATTAATTGCGGATGTATTTTCAAACAAGCTGGCCAGGGTGGATTGCAATTGCTCACCCCTGATGTTCTTGGCTATAATCTTTCCCGTTGGATCTAGCAGGAAGTTCTGCGGAATGGCATTAATGCCATACTGCACGGCTACTGCATTTTTCCAATAGGCGAGGTCGGAAACATGGTTCCATGTAAGATGGTCGTTTTCTATTGCTTTCAGCCATTTTTCCTTGCCCGTAGGCTGGTCAAGTGAAACGCCGAGGATAGTGAAATTCCTATCCTTATACTTTTCGTAGGCTTTAACCACATTTGGATTCTCCTGCCTGCACGGGCCGCACCAGCTGGCCCAGAAATCGATCAACACATATTTGCCCCTGAAGCTGGAAAGAGATACTGGCTTACCGGAAGGATCATTCTGTGTGAAATCAGGCGCATAGGAGCCAATAGAAGTTGTCTTCACTTTACCGAGTTTAGTAGCATATTCCTTCCCCGCCCTTGAATTTTTTACTGCATCAGAAAGAGTATTATACAGTGCACCCACTTCAGCAAAATCAGGTGCATAACCTCCATAACTGTTTAATACTTCAAGGCTGATAATGGAATTAGGATTTTCCTGTATGAACTTTTTCTGAATCTCTTTTCTGGCCGCATTAATCTCGTCGAACTTAGTGTTGAAAGCGGTTATATTATCCTTCTCCTTTCTTTGTTCCGGTGGTATAGCAAGGTAGGCGATGTTTAAGGCGGCTGTTCTTTCAGTAACATTTTTTAAAGCACTATTCAACTTTTGCAAATCGTTATTCAGAACGCCTCCCTTAACCGCTGCATGCACCAGGGAGTCCGCAGCATTTATAGTGATGATACCTTTCTCGATGTAAAAACTAATACCATCCTGTGCACGGCCGGTGCCGGTATGATTGAGCAACAGCATTGCTTTTTCGGGGCTACCGACTTCACCCCTGAAGCGGAAGTTCCCATTAGTTAAAACAGTAGAATCGGTGATGGTATTTCCATTATTGACGTAACGCAGGTAAATAATGGCAGGAGCACTCAATGTGCCGACCTTGCCTTTAACAGTGAAATTGACAGTTTGCGCAAACGAGAGGGTCGGCAGAAACAACAAGGCGATAACAATTCTTCTCATAAGAGTTAATGATGATGAATAAACTTTTAACCAGTTAATAAATCCACCTGTTTTCAGCAGGGGATTTCATTTCGACAAGATAAAGCCATTTTGGTCAATAAGAAGTTAAACGCTGAAGAAATCAACAGTTCTTGCGTTCATGTAAAACCTTGATTATTTATGCACTCTTATTCCTGTCGAGCATTGAGCTGATCATCATCTGCAGGGTTTCTTCGTTGGTTCCATCGGTCCGGAAGTTGGCAAAGATGATTTTACCACTGCCATCGATCAGGAAATTCACCGGCGCTGCATTCCTGTTATCCAGGGGTCCTTTAGTCCATTTGTCATTATCCTTTAATGGTATGAAGCTATAGCCACTGGCCTTCATAAAGGGGAGCACATAATCATCCTGTTCCGGAACGATATTGATACCGAGATAAACGAAGTTTGGATTGTTCCTGAAGTTCCGAACTACATTCTCAAAATGTGGGAATTCACCACGGCAGGGTCCACAGCCGGGAAACCAGTAAGTGATTAAAACCACTTTACCATTATAGTCATTCAGAGAAGTGAGTGAATTGGTATAATAATTATGCAGATTGAATACGGGTGCCTGTTTAGCCGAAGTATCCCGCACATACCAGATAGCGCTGTTAACACCTGCCTCATTCTTACCCAGTTTGCCTGCTGTGGTCACTAACTGTTCGTAAACCTTTTTTGTAGGTTCCTTTACGTAGGACAACAGCAACGTTTTATAAGCATCTTCCACTTTACCTGCAGATTCCATGGAACGTGTTTTAAGAAATAAGATGAAATCTTTTGCAGATGAATATCTCGGTACGGTAACTTTATCCATCAGTGCAAGGGCTTCTGCGGGTTTTTGTTGCGCCAGCAGTTCCTCTACCTCCTGGATATTTTTAGCGGTGGTAATATTTGTTTGCCACATCTTTTTGTCACGTTCTTCATTGTTTTTCAACGCGGCCATTTCTTCAGCGAGAGTGATTGCCTTTGGAGTAGAGGTGCGTAGCAGCAGGTTATAATATTCCGACATGCCGGAGGATGTCCAGCTAAACTTGTCAGCAGGGAACTGCTTCTTCTGCATTTCGTAATATTTCACTTTCTTTTTTTCATCCTTTGTGCGGTTGGCTAACCAATATAAAGCCTGTGCTCCGCGCTCGGTATTGGGGAATTTTTTAGCAACCTTCAGGCTTTCTTTGGTGTACTTCGCCGGGTTTCCATCCGAGAAAGTGTTGGCGTAGTAGAAGGCGTAATCAGCGTTTTTCGGTGCCGTTTTTTTGGCCATGGCAATGTATTCCCGCGAAAGGTTGAAGTCACCCCAACGCTCGGCATCGATCCATAAGTCAAAGTAAGCTTTGTCAAACTTCGGGTCGATTTCAATTGCCTTCAACAGGTAAGGTTTTGCTTTGGGACTTTCCTTTCCCGCATAGGCATGCCCGAGGGCGTAAGCTACTGTGGCTGACTGGGGAAATTGCTGCATCCATTGCTGGTATTGTTTAATAAACTCCGGGTCTTCAGCGGCTCCCCATTTTGTGAAACCACTGGCTTTCAGATAAGCTTCGTGAGCGGATAGGTCAGTGGGATTTGCCTGTATAGCTGCACGCAGCTTTGCTAAATCAGCCGGTTCTGCCGGCTTCTCTTCCTGCTGGCAATAACCTGTCATGGAGAAGCCTCCAACCAAAATGGAAAGGATCAATGTGGAAATGAATAATTTATTTTTCATGAATGTCAATTTTCAGTTAATAAGTATTTTGTTCAATAACCCCATTGCTGGAGATGATTTCAGTTCTTGGGATAGGAGCAGCCCACCTGCGTGAACCTTTAGGAAGGTTATAAGCCTGTACCGGCTGGGTGGTTGATACCGCTGAAACAGTGTAGGGATAAAATGTTTTTGTCAGCGACACATCATCTCCCGCATACTCATTGGTGTTATAGCGCCTGAGGTCGAACCAGCGTTGAACAAAAGGCATTTCCCTTCTTCTTTCATCAATAACCTGTTTAATGGCTTCATCTTTATTAGCCGCGGTAAGATTCACCCAGGCCCCAGGCAGCATTCTTTTTGCACGCACGGTATTCAAGGCAGTCATTGCCCCGTTGACATCACCCTTATGAGCTGAAGCTTCGGCTTTGATGAGCAACATTTCTGCTACTGTTGGTCCGGAAGGTAAACGGTCTTTGAAAAAGAAAATATAGCCGGGATAATCATACGAAGGCTTTGTCATACCCCTGTCGTAGGAATATCCTTCAACAATATGATACTTGTAACGAAGGTCATGTGCCTGGTCATAAAGATTGAGCAGTTCCTGGCTGGGAATATACCACCAGGATTCATGATTGAGCATTCGGAAATACAGAAACTCTTTCCACCCGAGCATATCAGTAAAATCTATTTGATTATTATGGGTGTAAGGATATTGAATCGTATAGGATTGCTGCTGTGGGGTGCCTGAGTTTAATGTAAGCGTCTGCGGAATACCATACTTCATATCTGTATTGTAATCCATCAGTGTGCTGAACTCTCCTAAAGCAGCATTGGCATATTGAATGGCTTTATCATAATCGACGCGGTTAAGCCAATAGCGGGCCGCAAAACCATTCACTCCTGCTTTGCTCGCCCTCCAGTGCCGAACCTGACCATTTTGAACAAGAGGGACTGTCGTCTTTAACGCTTCCGTAAGATCGGATTCTATCTGTTCATACACTTTTGCAAGCGGTTGTCGTACGAATGGTTCCTCGAAGCTGGTGGAAAGCTTTATTGGCAGACCCGGTTCGTTTTTCGTGGCATCCGAGTAAGGAAGACAATAAGTATTTGCCAACTCCCAATAACTATAGGCCCTTATTAAATGAGCATCTGCCTTGAGTGCTGCCTTGTCTGCCTCCGGTCCTGTTACTTTATCAACATTGTCAAGAACCATATTGGCATAAAATATTTTCCTGTATTCCCCACTCCAGAAGACTTCCCTGGTATCATCCGGCAGGAATGGTATATCCCACAACATAAATTCGATGGTTGCCATAGAGGAGAAGGTTCCCGGCCTGGCATCATACAAAGTTTTAGTGAGACCATAATCATCCGTACTGTAAATGGCAGTACGGTTGCCTTCTGAATAAAACTGGCTATAATTATTCAACATGGCATTGAGTTGATCTGTGGTGGTGACGACCAATGAAGTTGTCCTCGACGGCGCTTCGCCAAGGTAATCATCCACCTTCTTGCAGGAGCTGGTGTGGAGTATAACAAATACCAGGACTAGCAGGCTATATATTGAAGTTCTATTTATATTTTTCATGGTGCTTAGTTTTAAAATTCACATCTGAGTCCGAACGTAAACTTTGGCCTTGGTTTCATTGTGCCCAAAGGATATTCAGGATCTTCAGCCGCATTATTGGCATAGACGGTGAACAGGTCATTGCCCTGTACATACAATTGCATCCGGCTCATACTTACTTTCGATAACAATGGCCGTGGCAGTGTGTACGTAAGATTTACTTCCTGCATTCTCAGGTGTGATGCACTTTCAATAAGATAATTCATATACTGGTGGAAACGATCCCAGAAATAATAGCGTGGCTCATTGGTATTCAATGGGAGTGGCACTACCTGGGAAGGATCGCCATTCATAACTTCAGAAAGCTTGCTGTTTGGCAGTACCCTGCTGGTCCAGGTGGGTGGATAATTAAATCCAAGGCGTTGGAAAACATGTCCAAACTTTCCTGTTACGATGAATGATAAATTAAAGTCCTTCACCTGGAAAGCATTGACAAATCCCAGGACATAAGGAGCAACGGTAGTACCCATGTTCAACAGGTATTCACGTCCGTCCCCTGGAGTGAAGGCGCCGAAATCATAAGTGGCTCCTTTGGCACCTACCACCTGTGGTTGGTTGTTGATAACGCCTGCATACTGGAAGCGCCAGATGGTATTGGCATTCTCTCCTACAACATAGGCGCCTGTTCCACCACCAATCAGTGTAGAAGCAGGATAACTGGCGACAAAGAGGTTGGTAATCTTGTTCTTATTATAAGAGAAATTCAGGTTACCTCTCCAGTTCACAGAACGACTGATGTTCATATTAGTTCCGATTTCCAATTCAACACCTTCGTTGGTCATTGCTGCATTATTCAGCTTTTGGGTAGTAGTACCGTTAATTGCAGGAATTGACAACTGGGCGATCAGATCTTTCCCATGTTTGCTATAAACATCAATTTTTCCAAACAACTTATTTTTTAAGACAGCATAGTCAAATCCCACGTTCCATGTTCCTGTTTTTTCCCATCTTAATGTCGGATTACCAAAGCTGGAAACACTGGCAGTGAAATCACCTGTATAAACATTCGGGGTGCCACTGGTAGCAATTAAGGGGCGGAAGGAAGTGGAACGATCCACATTACCATTAAAGCCATATGTGACACGCAGATTCAGGCGGTTCAGCCAGTCAATACTTCTCATGAAGTTCTCCTTATACAACTGCCATGCGCCGCCCACTGACCAGAAAGGAGAATAGCGATACTTTGGATCATCGGTTATCAGATTGGAAGCATCAGTTCTATAACTTCCCGATAAAGTGTACTTGCGGTCGTAAGTATAAGACCCATTACCATACAGGGAAAAGTATCTTTCTGTCCTGTAGGAAAACGAGTTTGTATAAGAAAATGTCTGGTTACTACCCATCCAGTTCTTTATCTGTAGGAAGGTACCACCAGGTCCGTTCGGGAAGATACCTACAGCGAGAGTCTGGTCGTTATAGCCATAAGAAGTAGGATAGCCAAAACCCTGGGTAACAAGGTTATTAATTTCTTCACCTCCAATAAAGTTGATTTCGTGCTCACTACCGAAACTTCGATTGAAGTTCAACTGGTTTCTCCAGTTGTATGAATAACCTTTAGAGCGACTTTGTTCCAATATACTTCCTTTCGGAAGGTTCATGGTAAACGTATTCGGGGTCACTGTTTGATTCCATGTTGTGGCCTGGTTTACCCTGCTCCTTACGTAAAAGGTGTTATCACCATATAAGTTCCTGCCGAAGGTGTTGAATAATTCATACTGGCCTTTTGTGTCAATTGAAAGTCCATTCAGGATCTTAAAGGTTAACCCAGCCTGTATGCGGGCATTCAATTGTTCGGAAGTAAAACTCCTGTTTTCAATTTCCTGTACCGGGTTGTAGGTCCAGTCTGTATAAGGGAATTTAGACATGGGGACCAACCGTTGCATAATGGGCCAGTAATACTGGTTAATATTGGTTAGAGAACCATCAGCATTGACCAGCATGTCGTAAGGCGACATGTTTTGGATATCACTAAGGCTCACTCCGCTATTATCAATTTTATTGTTCAACAGCATTCCTGATAAATTAAATCCAAGCCACTTCGCTACATCCATGTTGGTCCTGTAGTTGACCATATACCTGTCATTCCCGCTCTTTTTAAAATTAGACTGGTTCTTTTCAAACATCAGGGAAAGTGAGTTGCTCATCTTGTCGGAGCCTCCATAGAGATTCAGGTTGTACTGTGTATTTACAGGGTTGGTCAACAGGTAATCAGAAATCTGGCTCTTGTTATCCAGTTGCTTCAGTGCCTCCAGGCGGGCATCCCGCTCAGCAGCAGTGATGTAACCAAAGTTGGCTTCATTCAATGCAGTTCCGGCCTGTGAAAAAGAAAAAGAATTATCCTGCAATGAGTTAGGATTTTGTAAGGTCCTCCAGTTGGTGTAGGCAATTTTTTCATAGTCCACCGTTTGTGCGGAGGAAGCCAGCGGCCTAACATAATCGAGGTCGAATTTGCTGCCGATCCTGGAAAATGCATTGAATTCAATTTTAAGAGGAATATTCTTTTTGGCGTTCCTGGTCACAATGACAATTACCCCATTCGCTGAACGCGCGCCCCAGATGGAAGCGGCTGCAGCATCTTTCAATATAGTAACACTTTCCACATCATTGGGGTTGACGGAATTAAAATCGCCCTGGATAGGAAAGCCATCGACAACAACTAATGGTTGTGAGTTAGCGTACAAACTGGTGAGACCACGAATTTCAAATGTGGGATTGCCATTTACATCGAGGCGGCCCTGTAATCCTGAAGTAGTACCGATAAGGCGCTGCGCAATATTAGTCGTTGGCTTCTCCAGCTGTTCGCGACTGATAACGTTGAACGAACCCGTTGAACGTTCGCGGGAGATAGTCTGGTAACCTGTATTGGCGCTTACCGTAATATCTCCAAGAGCAACAACTCTTGTCTTCAGTGTAACAGCAATTTCTCTCCTGTTATTCACAGCCACTTCATAAGCTTCAACATTGACTCCGGAAAAAACGAGAACTGCATTTTCATTTACTCCATTAAGCGTGTATTCTCCATCAGCATTGGTAGAGGTGGCCTTTCTGGTTCCTTTTACAGTCACTGTAACTCCTTCGACAGGATCATTATTTTCATTTACTACCCGCCCGTGAATATCTATAGGGGGAGGAGGCTCTTCACCGGGATTTACAGAATAGCGCTCGAGTACCGTTTTTTCTTTGATGATGATGGTTCCATCAATAATTACAAAGCTATAATCATCCTGGGGCAGGCACATGTTGATGACTTCAGCCACAGGTTTATTGCGCACATTGAGTGTTACTTTGCCGGTTTTGGATAACACGGCTTCATCAATGAAGATGTTTAATCCTGTTTGCTTCTGGATCTCCTTAAAGACCCTTTTTACAGAAACATCCTTTACGTTAATGGTTACGGTTTGATCAACACTGTGGGCCATAGCCTGTAAGCTTATAGCGAGGACAAAGGCACTAAGCGAAAACATCCGCAGCAGCCTGAAGATCACGTGTTCCGCCGGGAAACTGGAAAGAGCAGTCCGTCTCATGTTTGATTGTTTTGGTGATAACAATGGTTTCTATTCAATAGCAGTGCAAACCCCTAATGAGTTACTATTTATTGGACGCCTGCACCATTAGTTTTTTGCCTTCAATACGATAGTTAATGTTCGGTGGTCCTCCTGTTTTCAGCACTTTAAGAGCCGATGTCAGCGACGTATTACGGCTTACAATGCCAAAAAATTTATGCTGCTCCCCTACACCGGGTTCACATTGTACTTCAATGTCGTACCAGCGTGAGAACTCCCGCAGGATACGGGTAATATTTGAATGATCGAAATTGAAGTAGCCCTCTTTCCATGCCATCACATCATCCACATCCACATCGTTTATTACTCTTAAATCAGTTGTTTGTTGTTTACTTGTTGTAACTGCCTGCTGACCCGGGGACAGGAATACCTTGTTTAATCCTTTGTTCACTTTTACCCTTCCCTGCAACAGGGTTGTCCTGGTAAGATCTTCATCATCGTAGGCGTTAATATTGAAATGGGTTCCGAGTACTTCCACCTCCATCCCCTTTACTGAAACTATGAATGGCTTGCCGGGGTTATGTGTTACCTCGAAATATGCTTCCCCGGTGACCTCAACGCGGCGCTGGCTTTCATTAAAAGCAGTAGGAAAGTGAATAGAAGAAACTGCATTGAGCCATACTCTCGTGCCATCTGCCAGCATCAGCCTGTACTTGCCTCCCTTTGGAGTTGTCAGCGTATTGTATGTTACCGTTTCTGGAACATGGTCTACTTTATAAACCAGTTCACCTCTATCCTTCACAACATTTATTCCTTCTTCTATGGCTATTTCCCCATTCGGAGCAGTGTCCAGGATAATCTTACTGCCATTTGCACGAGTAAGAATAGCCCTGTCTTTTGCTGGGCCAATTATATTGTGTGCTTTCGAATTCTGTGTAGCTATGGATGGAGATGTCTTTACGTGTTGAAGTGTATGCCAGGTAAAGTAAGTTCCTGCAACCACTATAAGTAAAGCTGCAATGCTTATCCAGCTTTGGATTATACGTGAACGTTTGCCTGTTTGCCTTGGATTGATTTTTTTTTCATAAAAGTTTTTCCACTCCAGTCCTGGTCCCGTAAGTGCCTTGTCACCGCTACTCCATAATTCAAGAACATGTTGCCTGACCAGATCTTCATCGTTACCACTTTCAATCCATAACATAAGTTCAGAGATCTCCTCTTCAGTAGCACGATTGCCGGTATATTGTTCTAATAAGTATTGAATGCGACCAGGTTCGGGCATAAAGTTGCAGTCTCCTGTAACAAGGAGTGTAGAAATAGAAAAATGTACTACCCATTAAAAAAATATTTCCACACCAGCAGAAAAGGGGTGCAGAGAAAACCTCTCTCAAGGAGCAGTTGATAGATTTGCTTTTTTGCTTCAGCTAACTGGTTTCGAACAGTATGTGGAGAGATTTGAAGATGGGCAGCAATCTGGTTATAGCTTAGTCCTTCCTCTTTGTTCAAAAGAAAGATCCTTCTGCGTTGTTCGGGTAATTCTCCGATAACCCGCTGGCTGGCTTTAAGGCTCTGTTGGTAGTCGACGTATTGTTCTGTCCCGCTAATCCCTTTATAACTTCTAACGAGATCCTTAAGCAGTTGCTGATGCCGCGCAACCTTTTTCAGGTGGTTAGAGATTATGTTATAAGTAGTGGTAAAAATGTAGGCATCGGCATTTTCAACATTGACTAATTGACTTCGGTGTAGCCATAGGTTGAGAAATACATCCTGCACCAGTTCTTCTGCCACAGATGACACACGAACCATTTTAAGACACAGTGAATATACGCGTGATTTATACTTCTCAAACAAAGATTCAAACGCCTCCGGATCATCCTGGCTTATGAGCAGGAGTAGTTGTTTATTTTCAAATGATGCAGGCGCTGGCATGAACAATTCGGTTTCAATTAAAATGTCAGATGTTGCAATTAGAATCGGCTTGACGCGGCAGCACAAGCTGTTTATGGCAAGTAAGTTCTTCTTAATAATTCCTGGAGATGGCCCCTCCCCAGGTAATGGTTTGGAACTCATTTGTCAATATGAATATAATATTTTGTTGTGTAAAAATCGAGTAGAAAATAGAAATCCCATCATAAACCTTAGAATACATAGTTAAAACACAAAGGCACCCGCTCATTGCCGGATGCCTTTGTGAATGTTCATCAGCAAAGCCTTATTGCTCTACTACTAATTCCTGTTTCTGCAACAACTTTAATCCTATCTTCAGGTACCCTGTATCCTTAAGATTCTGCCTTTTGCTTTGACTCTCTTAAATGCAAAGGATTTTCTTCCACCAGCGAATGCCATCCTCCCCCAAATTTCTCTTTTACTTTGACCGGTAAAGACGACAATATAATCAGCAGCAAACCACAAATCGCATTACCAAAGAAGGCGAAGTCCCTGATGTAATCCAGCACAAACAAGCTGATAAGCAACCACGTGCCGATTAGGATATTTACCCTGATCACCTTCCTGTTTATTTGCCACAGCGCAATTACAGAAAAAGTGATCACCAGCGGTCCTGTTATATGATTGTTGTCCGACGAGACTTCATTCATCTTTAATACCCCGGGAGAAATCATCAACCACAGTCCGATCAGTGCATTAATAATTGGTATCCACATATCAAACTACTTTATTTACAATTTGCCTGTCGCCCCAGAAAGCTTTCCACCACGAGAAGCCATGATGTTTTACTCTTTGCAGATACTGGAGACTTGCGAGGAATTCATCCATCGCAGGGCTTATCATTACCAGCGACAATGCTGCCGAGCACAAACACAGCGTGCACCAGTGCCCGACTATAACAGGTTGAGAGATCACCAGGAATATACTTACCAGTCCAAGTGGCCCCACAGCAATACCGAACAAGATCACCATGAAGGGTTTGGTTTTCCAGCGCTGTTCACCGCCGATGATTCCTGCAATTACATCAACCAGGTAACCAAAGGCTCCTAACAGCGCATCGGGGAGGGGAAATTTCTTTGAAAGTTTTGATTCTAACACCATCTCTGTGCCACTACCAAAAAAAGGATCCCAGGCATGTTCAATAATATGCATTTGGTAAAGCGAAAGATAAAGTGCAATACAAAAACCCACCATCCCTATTATCACTAATGGTATTCGTTGCGCCCATGTAGAAGGGTTATACCCCCATGCCGGTGGTATCGATAAATCGTTATCCATTTCCATTTATGTCAAAACAAATCAGTTGACAGCAGGAGGTTTTCCTGGCTGCAGATCATGTTGATTTAAGTTCCTTTTGATTTTTGATATAAAGTTCCTTGAGCAATACAATTACTATAAGCATTAAAGGTGTTGCTAAAAGCAAACCCCAAAAACTGGTCAGCGGTGCAATTAGTAATTGTGCAATAATGATTAGTGCCGGTGGAATGCTGATCAAACGCTGCTGAACCATAGGGGTGATGAAATTACTTTCTGCTACCTGTACTGCTATATATAATGCGGCCACCCATATAGCAGTAGCGGGTCCCTGCATTAAAGCGAGCAGCACAGCAGGTATCATGGCAATGAGAGGACCAAAGTTCGGAATGAAATTGAGCAGCCCTGCAATCAATGCTAATACTAGCCACATAGGCATACCCATGATCACCAACCCAATTGATGTGAGAATAAATACCACCAACATGGCAAAGAGTTTTCCTTTGAGCCACTTTTTTAAATTGGTACCCAGCTTCGCCATTATATCCCGTGCTTTTGATTTACCACGCTGCGGCACGAGTTGGATGATACCTTCTTTGTAAACTCGGGGTGAAACAGTGAAAAAGATGCCGAGAAAAAGCACGACATAAAGATCGCCCAGTACACCGAAGGAGGATTTAAAAAAGCTTTGAACAACTCCCTGCGCCTTCTTTCCGGATTCAGGGGAAGAGATCTTTTCTACTATTTTCTGCCCGACCGTACTCTTGTTCAACTGCTGCTTTGCATTCTGAATGGTTTCAGGCAACGTATCACTGAGTTCATTGATCTGCGCCTGCAACTTTGCACCCATAAGCCAAAACAACAATCCTACCAGCACCAGGGTGCCCGCTACTGAAATGAGTAACGAAACTCCTTCCTTCCATTTTGTTTTTCTTTTGATTAGGTCACTCAAGCCCCTGAAAAAAACAGCAATAAGTGCACCCGCAAAAACAAGGAGCAACACATTAAAGGTTGCTTTGAGTAGTAGCAAAAGCACCACGACAAAAGCTAAGATCAATGCTGTAGTCCAGACCTTATGTGTAAATTCCTTCCTGTTCTGTTCACTTTCCATACTAACCGGTTTTGTAAATCCTATTTTCTCTTGTTGTGGAATGCAGGTGTAGAAAGAGTTATATAGCAGCAA
>JBLNAY010000220.1:0-3421 GCA_050259715.1 Candidatus Dadabacteria bacterium | reverse complement strand
GTCGCCAATAAGTTTCACATCCATATACGGCTTCAGGTTGTTGATCAGCAACTCACTTGCTGAAGCAGAACTACCGGTTACTATGAAGAAAACACGCGAAAGGTCGAGGCTGCCGGCTTTATGGAAATTAACCGTGTTTGCCGCGGCTGAAAAGAAGTCGCCAAATCCCAATTTGCTGCGTATTAACTGGTGCTGGTTATTCTGCAAAGTAGTATTGAAAATATACTGGTACATTTTCTTACTATTAGCTGCCAGGGGCGCAATCAGGTTGGCTAGAGTGTCCTGGGTTTCTGTTGATCCGCCCCTGTTATAGCGCAGGTCAACCACCAGCTCATTTATACCCTGGTTTTGAAAATAAGTGAAGGCCTGTCCAAGTTCATTACGGGAAGGACCCCCAAAGAACTGGTTAAATACCAGGTATCCCACCTTTTTACCCCCGGAAGCAATTACGTCTTTGTAAAGAACCGAGTTAGCTGTAAAACTGGTTTTAGCCAGGTTAGTGGTTAAAACTGAACCATCAGGTTTCTTAAAGCTAAACGATGCCGTGGTGGTATTGCCAAAGAAGGTGTTGTTTAGTATATCAACACTTGGTTGATCATAATGGAGGGTAGTACCATTGATCTTATCGAGGATCCAGCCTCTTTGGGCTCCTGCGGCTGCCGCCGTAGATCCATTATAGACATAGCTAACAAACCAATAAGCAGAATCGTTCGGTTGTACTTTATCAACATACGCTGCTTTAATAAAAAATCCGTAGTCCTGGCTTTCACCTGTCTGCAGTCCATCAGATACAGCTCTCGATGCCACAAAGCTGAAGCGGTCAAGCGGTTGCAATTTTTTGATGGCATTCATTACGTTCTGGGCTGTTTCTTCGTCAGTACTACCTGTATACTGGCGAGGATTGAACTGCGTATAAGATGGTATAACGTCCTGCCATAAATAGGTTTCTTTAGTATATAAATAAACCGAATCTTTCAATAAGTCCTGGTGAGAAGCGGTTGTTGTATTTGTTGTTGGAGGCGCCTGCACATCAGCTTTGCGACAGCCGATGGTAAATAAAGAACCTGCAAACAGCAGGTACCAGAATAATTTCATAGAAAAAAGATTTCCTTAAAATTAATAATCTCAGTCAATATAGCTTTTGGCAAACACATCAACTTTGTATTTGTTTATGTTAATGTTCCCAGGCCAAACAGCAATGGTAATTTTAGATAAATGCGCCAGTTGAAAAATTAGGCAATAATGCAAGTGGTTTACTTTACTCTTTTGAATATCTTACTGGTGCCGAGCAATTTTATTCCCATATAAGCATACAGTTCGAGTGTGTCATCCGGCCTTATAACTGCGGAGGCAGAATAGGTTTTACCTGAATTAGGATCATGTATTTTTCCGTGTTCCCAGCTATTGGTTTTGGGATTAAAACGTAAATGATCCATGATAGTAAAGCCCACAGGTTTTCTTTCATCATTATCCTTAGCCCACTGAATCTTACCCATAAACTCATCGCCTACCTTGTACACTTCTACAATGGTATTTTGCTTAGGCACATTAATCCATTTACCAACAATTTCAACTGGTGATTGGGTAAATCCTTTTATTGATATGATTAGAACCAGAATGATAATTAATTGTTTCATGGAAGATGAATTTCATATATCAAGTAATGCGGGCTCATGGGTATCTAACAACTCACGGGTTAGTAATAATGAGTCTAATGCCATGCCAAAGATTTCGTTTCTGCTTAACGGGATTGGTAAACAGGTTTGCCTGGTATATTCATATAAAAAAGTTGCCCCTGCAGGGGCAACTTAAATGTTTTATTTAAATCAGAAATCTACGTTATTGCCTGTTAACATCTACAACCAACACCTTAGTTTCCGTTTTACCAATATTTTTTGCAGCATGGCTTCCTTTATCAGAAATGACCACATCTCCGACCTTTAGATCAGCTACCTGTTTCTTACCGCCGCTCAGGGTAAATTCAAGTTTACCAGGAAGAAGTGTAACAATGGCATTATAAGGATGTGAATGAAAGCCGGAGCTTTCTCCCGGTTTATAATCAGCCATAAGGACCCGGATGTTACGGCTATCCTGTAACACCTTATATTCCTTTGGAGCTACCTTTTCTGCATCTGCTTCAGCCATTCGTATAAGTGGAACATCCGGGCGGCTTATCTCAAACAAATAAGCCTTTATTGGATTATTTCCAACATTCTTTACACCATGGCTTTCAGGCCCACCGATAACGGCTGTTCCTTTTTTCATATCTACTACTTCTTTAGTACCAGATTTATCAGTGAACTCTGCCTTTCCATCTGTAAGTAGATAAAGTACATTATCGGGATGAGAGTGCATGGCAGATACCTCTCCTGGTTTATAGTTAATTTCCAGCACTCTTATTCCATATTTTTCACGGATCAATTTATAATTAGCCGGAGACACTTTCACCGGGTCCATTGTGGCGTTGTTAACGGTCATTGATTTAATCTTTGGCGCTTTTGCAGAAGTTTCCGACTTATTGTTATTACAGGAATAAACAAGCAATGCCAGTCCGACCGTTAGGCAGATGGATAGAATTTGTTTCATATTTTAATATTAAGGGTGATTGAAAGGGACAGGGGGCTTCTCTAAGGAAGGAAATGTGTACTTAAATTTAACGAATAAAATGCATCTTTCCCTTATATTTTTTTCGATTCAAGGCTCATTCACATAGAATTTTTATTAGTGAATTATTTCCTATTCACAGCCATCTTTAACCGAATTAATTGTGCTAGTAATTGCATTAATGCAGTTTTACCTTTTACCTTTAGTATAATCACCCTTCATTATGCCTGACATGATTATCGAAGCCAGAAAAGCTTCCATTGCCCCCGGTCTTGAAGTAAAGAGAATCCTTCCCTTCCGCCTTAGAAGAATGGTAGGACCCTTCATCTTTATGGATCATGCAGGACCTGTAAAAATGGCTCCTTCTGCCGGCACCAACATCGATGTTCTTCCACACCCTCATATCGGCTTATCCACGGTTAGTTACCTATTTGGAGGACAGGTCACACACAGGGATAGCTTAGGTGTTCAGCAAGTGATCCGCCCCGGGGAAGTGAACTGGATGACAGCAGGAAAGGGTATAGCACATTCGGAGAGATTCGAAGATCCGGCAGCGCTGGCAAGCGGTCAATTAGAGTTGATCCAGACATGGGTAGCCCTCCCCGAAAGTGCAGAAGAATCCGATCCTGCCTTCGATAACTACAAGCCGGAAAAGCTTCCCATTTTTACGGATTCCGGTGTGTGGATGAGACTCATTGCCGGAGATGCCTATGGTCTTACAAATGATGTAAAAACTCATTCACCGTTATTTTACTTCCATGTCATATTAGAAGAAGGTGCGCATTTCGGATTACCGGGCGAACACTCTGAACGAGCT
>JBLNAY010000219.1:0-3383 GCA_050259715.1 Candidatus Dadabacteria bacterium | reverse complement strand
GCTGCCCGTAGTTATGTTTCTGGAATATCAGGTAGTGCATTGCGTCCTGTATCTTCCACTGGTCGTTATCCATAGAACGGTTCTTCTCTTCATACACGGCTTCCAGTTCTGTATGGAAGATTCGGAAGATAGGATTACGGAAGCGTTCTGACTGCACCGCCAGGAACTTATCAACAGCATTGGAAGGAATATCTTCCTCATATACCGTCTCTTCCACCCAGGTGTGAGCGTTCGTACGCTGTGAACCTATGGAAGCCATCATTTTGTCATACTCATTGGCAATACTATACTTCGCTGCCACGCCTGATATACTATCAATTACATGGTAAATTGCTTTACGCTTTTGAACGTCGGTAGTTGAATTGTACTGCTCATACAGATCATCTATTTGATCGAGGTATGGCTTCTCTTTACTCCAGTCGTAAGAACCGAATTTATCTGTGCCTTTGAATAGCAGGTGCTCCAGGTAGTGGGCAAGTCCTGTATGATCTTTCGGATCATTATTGCTTCCAGTCCGCACCGGGATTCTCACTGCAATTCGTGGCTCTTTGTTATTTGGAGATAAGGCTACCGTAAGGCCGTTTTTCAAAGTATAAAACCTTGTATGCATCGGGTCATTGGTTACATACCTGTAGGTATAGCCGCCACTGCTGGCTTGCTTCCATTCATACTTTATCTGCGCCTGAACGCTCACCGCAACAAGCAGGAACAGGATAAAGGGGGTAAACTTCAATTTTGCTGGGATGGTTTGCTTCATGTGTTTATTTTATTAATTCAAGTATTTACCTGCACGAGGTAAGGAAGTATGGTTAAGGGAGTCAATATCGCAGCCGGGTAAAACTGCTGCTACAAGCCAAAAATAAAGGGAACGTAATCAAATAACACTGACCCGTTATTATTTATTTTCCGTTGTGGGCAGCATGACTTTGACACTGCGAATCGAAACAGCAAAATACTTCATTATCCCTCATCCCGCTTACCGTTTATCACTCCGGCACTACATTTAACATTGATATTTACCATGGAGTGTCCGGTCACAATCATCCGTGGTTTTATTGCTGTGGATTATTTCTTAACTTGACCACGCAAGCCTCTATCATGCGATGCTATCTTCTTCTATTCACGATACTTTTTGTTCTTGGTTGTGATGCCGGTTTCAGAGACAGGGATGAAAGGCAGATCAAAGCGAAAGACCTGGTAAGATGGACCTATGTTCCAAACAAATCAAAGGACTTTAATATTAGTTCTTTCCGGGAAGACACTATAACACGAAAGGACAGCTTGTTTAAAAAGGCACTACGGTATACGCTCCATTATGAGTACCTCGATTCTACAGGTGCGCTTCAGAAAAGAACAGGTGACGTATTCTTTACTCCGGATGGGCGGTCGATTATTTCCTCAGCTAATTATCCAAAACCATGAGTGCCGACCTGTTAAAAAAGGAACGATTCATCGCTTTGGATGTATTCAGGGGAATGACCATCTGCTTTATGATCATTGTTAATACGCCGGGGAGTGGTGCCCACCCCTTTGCGCCTCTGGAACATGCAGAATGGCATGGATTCACGCCCACCGACCTGGTGTTCCCTTCGTTCCTGTTTGCTGTGGGAAACGCCATGAGCTTCTCCCTTGAACGATACCGGCTATTGGGCGATGCAGCCTTCTTTCGTAAAGTAATAAAACGGACCCTCCTTATATTTTTATTAGGTTACCTGATGTACTGGTTTCCCTTCTTTCGCCTCGATGCTGCCGGTCACATTATAGGAGCCCCCATAGGCCGTACACGCATCATGGGAGTACTGCAACGGATCGCTCTTTGTTATTTTTTTGCTGCCCTGCTGATTCACTATTATAAAAGAAATACAGTCATCATCTTCAGCCTCGTATTGTTTGCTGTTTATTGGGCGACCCTCCTGCTTTTCGGTGATCATTTGCAGCCTTATAGCCTGCTTGGGAATGCCGGGAGGGCACTGGACCAATCGCTTATGGGGAATAATCACCTTTACCGGGGTGAAGATGTTCCTTTCGATCCGGAAGGATGGTTAAGTACCTTACCTGCCATAGGAAATGTGGTTGCCGGATATTTTACAGGTAAATATATCCGGGAGAAAGGCAAGAACTATGAAATGCTCACTAAGCTGATGTTGTGGGGCAGCCTGTTTATATTCATAGCGCTGTGGTGGAACAATATTCTGCCTATCAATAAAAAATTGTGGACGCCTTCTTTTGTACTTCTTACTTCAGGTATTGACCTTTTGCTTATTTCTGCGCTTATTTACATCATAGAAATGCAGGGAAGAACCGGCAGATGGTGGGAGCAATTCTTTATTGTATTTGGAAAGAACCCTTTGGTTATTTACATATTGTCTGAAATAGGAGTTACCATATTCTTCATGATCCGTGTAAAAAACAACGTTAGTTTATTTGCATGGGTCAACAAGGTATTCTTCCAGGTGATTGCTCCCGGGGCAATAGGATCATTGCTTTTTGCACTTCTATATATGCTGCTTTGCTGGAGTGTGGGGTGGTGGTTGAACAGGAAAGGGATTTTTATTAAGGTGTAGATGCGGGATGCGGGATGCAGGATGCGTGATGTATGATTTGGAAGGAAATACACGGGTATAAATAAGGTATATATGGAGATCCCATAGGGTTTGGATGGAGTTAGCATGGAGTTAGAACGGCTTTACCCCCTTCAAACTCAATGCAGGCTTCATTCTTACGGTATGCCAACCATATAGAAACTCCAGGTATTAACGAAAGGATCATTCATACGCATCATAGATAAACACATGCTAACTGTAAATCGTGCTATATGAGCAACTATAATAAATCAAGGCGTTCTTTTATCACCAATGCAGCAAAAGCGGCGGTTGGTGCCGGTATGATCCCCTCGTTCCTGTCTTCCAAAGACAAGGATCGAAATTTAAAAGAGTTAATTAGCCGAAAACTGGATTACAGTGCAAATGATCAACTGCAAATCGCACTGGTAGGCTCCGGCGGAATGGGAGTAGCTGATGCCAGTACAGCTATAACAGTTCCCGGAATTAAGTTGTTGGCGGTTTGTGACCTGTATGATGGCAGACTGGCAGAGGCAAAGAAAAGATGGGGAAATGATATCAGCACTACCCGTGATTTCAGGGAAGTGTTGGATCGTAAGGATATTGATGCCGTCATCATTGCCACTCCTGATCATTGGCATAAGGATATCTCTGTAGCCGCCATGAACAAGGGTAAGCATGTGTATTGCGAGAAGCCCATGGTTCATGACATAACAGAAGGAGGGGCAGTGATTAATGCACAAACAACAAATAAGGTGGTTTTCCAGGTGGGTAGCCAGGGTATGAGTTCACTTGGAAATGAAAAAGCCAAGGAACTGCTTA
>JBLNAY010000218.1:0-3252 GCA_050259715.1 Candidatus Dadabacteria bacterium | reverse complement strand
ATGGAATATTGTATGATAATGAAAGAGTACGCAATCTCATGTAAGAACCATCTTCAATCCATCTATCAGAGAAACGACTGTTGCCCATAGGATCACCGAAGGTGGCCTTTGGAATTGTAGTCACCTGGCTATTAGTTCTCCAGCGGCTTAATACAGCTTCTGTTTGATTTTCATATCCAGACATATTTTCCAATTGGTTGCGAGTCCAGTTGTATACATCATTGCCTTTGGAGAATGTAAACAAAACATCCACTGAAAAATTCCTATAACCAATTTTTGTTGTAGCTGATCCAAAATAATCCGGATTGGGATTGCCTATTACTTGCCTGTCATTTGCATCTATGATCTTATCCCCGTTTACATCTCTAAACCGTACGTCTCCCCCGGTGAATGGCGTAATAGTTACATCTGCTTTTCTAATTGATAACCCAGCCTGTGCAGCTTCAGCATCTGAAGAATATACACCATCGGTCTGGTATCCATAAAAGAGATTGGGAGTAGCTCCTACCTGGGTGATATAAGTTGCACCTGCAAATGAGTTAATAGATGGACTATTAGGCAGCTTATCAATTTGTGATTTGTATTTACTGATTGTAAAACCAACATCCCATTTCAGGGTTGTCTTATTTAATATGCGTCCATTCAGGGTTGCTTCAACACCTTTAGTACTCAAAGCAGCTGAATTTGATATCGCATAAGAAAAGCCCGAAGCTACAGGCGCCTTCTCATAGGCTACCATATTATCTACCTTATTATTGTAAGCATCAACGCTGAATGAGAGTCTTTCCTTCAGGATAGAAACGTCTGCCCCAACATTTGCTTTAGTCATTTGTTCCCATTGCAATTGATCATTGCCAAAGCCACTTCTTACGAGGCCTTCTACACCAAGCAGGTTCTGTGATACATAGGTTTGACGTGCTGAATAGTTTCCAATATCATCATTCCCACTAAGACCATAACTTGCTCTTAATTTCAGTAATTCTACAAAACTGCCCTTCAAAAAGTTTTCTGAAGAAACCAGCCATGCAGCAGCAACAGAAGGAAGAACGGCATACTTATTACCACTTATGGTTAAAGCACCGGGAATATTGTTTCCGAACCGGGAAGAGCCATCTAAAGCAACGTTGAATGAAACAAAGTATTTATCAGAGTAGCTATAATCAGCATTAAAATAATTATTCAACCATTTAGTTTCTCCAAAAGATCCACCTATTCTCCGTAAAGCATTAACGCCATTTCCTACACTTACTAATTCGTCAATTGCAGAATTGTACCCAAGTCCAAAATCTCTTTCACTTCTGCTAAACAGGTAACGCATTCCTAAATGTGCAGAGAGTTCGTGTACATTGAATCTCTTACTATAGCCAACACGAGTATCGTTGAACAGAGAGAAAAGGGATTTTACATGTGAACCCAGGCGACTATAAGCAATATCAGTAGCCAGGGTGTCGGAACTAATTCCTTTACGTGGAATAAAGAAGTTTTCACGCACCTTATCGTTGGTCACACCTACGGTTGAAGCTAACGCAAATGCATCATTTAATTGATAGTTGAAGCCGATAGATCCCAGGAACCGGTAATTTTTATTTACACCTAAAGCAGTATTCGTCAATACTATTGGGTTACCAATGTTGAAAATATCGACGTCACTGAGCAAAGGTGACTCGGCACCAATATCGGAAACTTCGTGAGCTCTGAGCAATGGCGATTTCACCAATGACAGGTAAACAGGATTGGTTTTTACTGCAGTACCCTGGTCCCTAAGGTTCTGTTCATTAAAGGTGAAACTCAGGTTAGTTGTTGCCGTCATGCGTTTGCTTAAATTCAGGTCACCATTAAAACGCATATTGTACCTGTTTAATCCAGTTTGACTTGTGATACCATCTGTATTCAGGTAACCCAATGACAAACCATATTTGGCAATATTATCACCACCGGTAACCTTCAGGTATACATTCCTGGTTAAGCTTTGCTTCAATGCCAGTTTCTGCCAGTCAGTGTTATTATGATACGAGAAATACTCACTGTTGGAACGGTCGTCTTTCATGAAAGGTAAAGCTGCTATGTCAGTACTTGACAAACCTTGTGATTTCAGAACATCGGATAAATAGATCCTGTAACCGGCAGCATCTAAAACAGGGATTCTTTCAGGTGCAAGGTTAATTCCGGTAAAAGCGGAAAAGTCGATTTTAGTCCCTAACTCTCTTGCTCTTGCTGTGGTAATGATAATTACTCCGTTAGCTCCCTTAGTTCCGTAAATGGAAGAACCATCTTTCAGAACTGATATATTATCTATATCCCTGACATCAATCGTAGAAAGTGGATCCGTATAATGATTAGCAATGATTGATCCGCCATAATCTGTGTTGTCGAAAATCATTCCATCTACTATAATTAATGGTTGATTGGTGGCATAAAGTGAAGTAATACCACGTAGGGAAAGAGTGGCTCCGCTATTTGGTGTTCCGGATCTGCGTATAACATTTAAACCGGCCACTTTCCCTTGCAGGTAAGTGGAAGGTGTCTCGTTTACACGATCCCAGGCTCCGTTAGTCTGTACGGAAGTAACAGCATAAGGAGAATGACTTTTCAAAGGCTGGCCGAAAGGTTGTGTAACAACATCATAGTAAGATGTAAAAGTATCTTCGTATAAAGAAGCAGAAACTTCCGTTTGCCCCTTTAATGCTACTTCTTTCGTTTGATAACCTTCACTTTCTACTAAAACAGAAACAGTTGTTGTTGGCACCTTAAGAGAAAACCTCCCGGTACTATCAGATATAGCTGCTGAAAACTCTTTATAAGTTATCCTTGCACCCCTGATAGGCTTACCTGTTGCGGCTTCCTTAATGGTACCGGAAACACTTACAAATTTAGAAAGCCGATTGTTTTGCTGGTTAGTTTTGGCTATATCCTGTGCCCGCAGCATGGGAGTGCAGCAAACTACAGAAGCAATAAGCAGTAAATTCTTTAAGCTTTTTATATACATAGTCTAATGTTCATGGGGTTTTTATGGTACAGGCACTAACCTCACATAATCTAAAATAATAGGATTGGTACCGGATGCTTTTAATTGTATCTGTACAGTTCCGAAATTTGGAACAGTAATATCTCCAATATATTTCTCATCATAAGCTCCTGCTGTTGTAGATAAAGGAACAGCATAAGTTAATGTGGCAATAGGAGTTTGAGCACCAGGATAGGTCGCTATTATATTTTCTGAAAAAGTACCTGTCTGAAAATCGTTTACTCCGG
>JBLNAY010000217.1:0-6464 GCA_050259715.1 Candidatus Dadabacteria bacterium | reverse complement strand
TCATTTTACCAAACTCAGGACACCGCAAGTTGATATAATTTTCACTCAAAGGCCTATCACTTTCTAGTAAATCTTTAATGTTGAACAATTTTGTCTGACAAAATGGACAAGCGTCGACATTTCCCGCTGAATCTATATACATATTATCATAACCACCTGAGAAACACCCTATTCTTCTTTGATGGTATCCATGGTAAATTATGGTTGGATAATCTTTATACTTTTGATCAAAGTTCATGGCCAGGTATAACTTCTCCAATAACCGGAGTCGGTCACTGGTTAATGAAATCTGTTTTCCTTTATAATGGCCAACGGCTTTGGGCTCCAGTATTTGAACAAACGGCACCCCTATGGACTTTACAAATTCAACATATTGTAACAGGTTGGACCAGCTCACAAATGAGCGCGTAACACAAAGACTTACAGCAACAACAAGACCTTCTGCTTTCGCATTTCCTATGGCCTGCACTGCCCATTCAAAAGCATTATCCAATCCACGAAAGCTATTATGTTTTTCCGGTTCAAAATGATCGAGGCTAACCACTATACCCGTTGCCCCAACAGCTTTCAGGGACTTTGCATTTTCTCTTGTGAAATTGAAACCCGAAGTATATATCCAGAATTCACTTGCTTTATCAGCTGTTTTTATCAACTGCAACATGTCTTTAATTCTTACCATAGGCTCACCACCACTAAGATGAAACTGGCAGATTCCATCTTCCTGGAATCTCTTCACAATTACTTTTAATTCTTCGAGGCTGAAGGTTTCCTTTTTATTGAGGTTTTCCCATTCGAAACAATGTTCGCAGTGTAGAGGGCACTTGGTGGTTACTCCGAAGATGATGAAAGTAAGCGCATTAGTTTTCTTCTTCAAAGGCAGCAGATTCCCGAACTTCTTCTCTATATATTCATCGTATGCTTTGGAGGGATACCCGGGCATAAAATAGTCGGAGTAGTACTTATCACCAAACCGGAACAGTTTACGGCGACCATTTCCACCATAGGCTCTTTTGCTTAATAACAGCAACTGGCTAGTCACTTTAAAAGCTTTACTTATTGACTTGTAATCTTTAAGAGCAAGCAACAGGATATGCATCTTTATTCGAAACCTCAGGTACCTTTTCCTGATCCCCTTCACCTGTTTCACTCTTTTGTCCACAGGCGGTTGGTAAGAGGTTATCAGAACCGGTTGTGTATATGTACGATCTTTCTTTTGTTCTAAGACAGTTGCTTCCATATACCGCTAATTTTTTATTGAGGCAAACAGGTTTTCATGTTTAAGTGTTTCAAAGCGCTGGCGGCTGAAGTTGGCAAAGGCACCTGGCTTTCGAAACTCCCGCAGGAACGCCAGTTCAGGTTTTCCCCTGTAATCTCTTACAGGTTGATAATATCCTTTCGTGTATAAGATTACAGAGGTAGTTTCACTCGAATCCGGCCTCTCCAATTTATATTTCAATACAGCTGATTTACCCGGGTATGGCTGATCCAACCACAAATGATCATCATTCTTTAAGGATTCAAGTACACTTTTCCCCTTCTCATCAAGTGCTTCATAAGGGTCCAGAGTATTCAATGTGTATGGGAGGTCTGGTGAATAATCAACCCCGGCATAATCCAGCTCCCAGAACATAAATCCTGTAGTGAGCCGGACCTGCAGATTATTACCATTCACCTCTTTGAGGTCTATTGGTATCAGCACCTCCCTGTTCATCAACGGACCAATAGATTTGATGCTGCATACCTCTCTCCACCCTGTGGCGGTCTTTACCGAAACCTGCATGGGTATATGTTGCTCCACCGACCATTTATCATGTTCGCTCGCAGGCACTTTGCTCTCCTTTTTCACCCATTTGTTGTAGTAACTCCCGAATGCTTTATTGAATTCTCCATAGAGATAGTCGAACCAGTAAGAATTCTTTAGTTGCAGCAGCAGCTTTGCTCTTTTTGTTTCGGAAGTTTTATTAAACGTGAGTACAAGTGAGTTAATGTTCTCTTTTGAGGTAGTATCATCAAAGGCAGAAAATAGAAAGTCCTGCGCAATCACAGATGTTGTCACATCTTGTTTCTCATTAACAACAGCTTTTATGGGAGCTATGGTCGATGCTACAGTATAAATGTTCCCTTGCAAATCCGTTAAGGCTCTCACATTCTTATCATGTGAAACCACCAGCAGCTTTGCAAAATTGGTGTATTGCCTTTCCTCCAATTCGTTACTGATACGAATAATATACTCTCCATTAACAGGTTTGATCTTCAGAGGCACATAATCCGCTCGTTCAGATGATGGGTAAAGTGCTCCTCCAAATAGCTCACCTTGCAGGTCATAACTTTCACCATTATAGGCGCTAACAAAAGGGCAGGAACTCTTCGTAAGTGCCACTATTATGGTTAGTGCGGCAAAAGCCCCCAGGGTGTAACCTAATCCCCCCAAAATATAACTGCCCGTTGTTCGTCCACTATCAAATTCTATGACCTGGATTTTTTCAATTGTATTTAATGGGAGTGTAAGCGTTTTCCCAACTTCAATGGCTTGTGGTGTATTTGAGAATAAATGCACTTCATTCAGAACCTCTCTTTCCCCCTTCCCACTTTTATATTGCAAATTATTATTGGAACGACGTGTATACACCTGGTGAGTAATCGGTAGAGTATCTGGTATAAAACTTATTGTCTGATGTTCCTGGTCTATGGTGATATTCTTCATACTGAAGTTTCCCCTACCATGCCTCAGGATAAAATACTTATTCTTCTGAACGTTATCATTTAACGACGACATCCTTTCTTCCGGCGTTCTGCCAACGGTATTTACTTTAAAAAAATTGTGACAGCCGGCAAGAGTAAAAAGTATCGTGATAAGCAGGAGAAGCAATGCATATGAAAAGAAGCCATTTCTTATCAATGCGGGGCGATCAATAATCATATAACAAGATTTGACTATTACTTCAAGGGAACAGATGATGGCTTAAGAAGAATAAATGGAGAAAAGAAAGATATGAAATTCAGATTGTAAAAACGATGACCTTCCTTTTTTATGAATTTCTTATCCTGGTTTTATTTTAACCTTCTCCAGTGCATAACTATTTCCCAGGCCTTATTTACATTACCTGACTATGGCCTTTATACCCGGATTAAACCTCAGTCTCACCTGGAATTACACAACAGTTTTCCCGGCTTAAATAAAAGGAGTCAACCAGTTTTGGCAAGAGAAAGTAGGGACCTCTCATAAAGCGCTCACGGAATTACCACGGAATTAGCACGGAATTACCACGCTATTAGCACGCTATTAATTCCGTGGTAATTCCGTGCTAATTCCGTGGTAATAGCGTGGCAATTCCGTGCTCGTCCCATGGAAGCTTCAGGAAACACTCCTGTTTTCTATATAGAGAATAACTGCGGGTTTAATGTTGAGGACAGCGATATCATTTATTAATTTGAAAATAACGCAGTATAAACTACTATAATGTGTACTATAAATCCACAACCAAAAGGATTACTGGCATATAAATTACTGCAATAGAACAATCCAAAGAAGAACTATGGCGAGCGGAACAACTCTTAATGATCAATTGCACTGGTATAAGGATGCTATTATTTATGAATTACACATAAAAGCTTTTTTTGATTCGAATAATGATGGTATTGGAGACTTCCAGGGATTATTACAAAAGCTGGATTACCTGCAGGAACTCGGAGTTACTGCCATCTGGTTATTACCGTTTTATCCATCACCACTGCGGGATGATGGTTACGATATTGCGGATTATTATTCCATAAACCCCCGCTATGGTACTATAGAACAATTTCAGCAATTGCTGGAGGAAGCTCACAAAAGAAACCTGAAAGTGATCACTGAGTTGGTTATCAACCACACCTCTGACCAACATCCATGGTTTCAGCGGGCCAGGGTTTCTCCAAAAGGTTCTCCGGAAAGGGATTATTATGTATGGACGGACGATCCTACCCAGTATAAAGATGTGCGCATTATATTCCAGGATTTCGAAACCTCTAACTGGACCTGGGATCCGGTTGCCCGGCAATACTACTGGCACCGCTTTTTTCACCACCAACCCGACCTCAATTACGATAATCCACAAGTACAGGAGGAAGTGTTTAAAATCGTCGACTACTGGTGTGCCATGGGTGTGGATGGATTCCGTCTTGATGCTGTGCCCTACCTGTATGAAAGGGAAGGCACCAATGGCGAAAACCTGCCCGAAACACATACCTTTTTAAAAAAACTCAGGTCTTATATAGATGAAAGATATGAGGGCACCTGCTTTTTAGCTGAAGCCAACATGTGGCCGGAGGATTCCGCCTCTTATTTCGGGAATGGTGACGAGTGCCACATGAATTATCACTTCCCGGTAATGCCTCGCATGTTTATGTCGTTACAGAGAGAAGACCGCTACCCTATAACTGACATTTTTGATCAAACACCTGCCATACCGGAAACCTGCCAGTGGGCTACCTTCCTGCGCAATCATGATGAACTGACACTTGAAATGGTTACAGATGAAGAAAGGGACTACATGTATAAAGTGTACGCAAAAGACCCGAAAGCAAGGATCAATTTAGGAATACGTCACCGTTTAGCTCCCCTCATGGACAACGACAGGAGAAGAATTGAACTGATGAATTCTTTACTGTTTGCCTTACCTGGAACCCCGGTTATTTATTATGGCGATGAAATAGGCATGGGTGATAACTTTTATCTGGGGGATCGCGACGGGGTGAGAACACCTATGCAATGGTCACCCGATAGGAATGCCGGATTTTCAGCCACCAATCCGCAGAAGTTGTACCTGCCTGTTATCATTGATCCCCAATATCATTATGAATCCGTAAATGTGGAAACGCAAAAGTCTAACACTTCTTCCCTGTACTGGTATATGAAGCGCATCATCAACATGCGTAAAAAGTATAAGGCCTTCGGCCGGGGAGATATTAATTTCATCAATGTAGATAACCCGAAGATCCTGGCATTTACAAGAAACTACGAAAACGAAACACTGCTGATTGTGGTAAACCTGTCGAAATACCCACAGGCGGCTGAATTGGATCTTCATGATTATATTGGCTACACACCATCTGAAGTATTCAGCAAGAACCATTTTCCACTTGTAAAGGAAGGCGCTCCTTACCTGTTGACAATGGGTCCGCATTCATATTACTGGTTTGTATTAAATAAAAAAGAAACAGAGATCCTGAAAGAAGAGAGATTACCTCTTATCAGGCTCAAACAATGGGATGAAATTACTTCAGCTGACACAGTTGACTTCCTTGAGACATTTGTCTTAGCCGATTATCTGAAAAAGGTAAATTGGTTTATCGGGAAAAACCGGTTTATTCATTCTGTGACTGTGTCCAGTAAAAATCCACTTCAAATTAATAGTTGCAGCGCTTTCGTATTTATTATAGAAGTGGCCTATGAAAACGGACTACCGGAAAGCTATTTTCTTCCGGTTGCATTTACCAGGGGAGATGAAGCCAGGTCGCTTAAGTCTGATTATCCAACTTCAGTAATAGCTGACCTGCTGATTGGGGAGGAGGATGGTGTTTTGACAGACGCTTTATACCTTCAATCCATTCACCAGTGTTTTGTGCGCATGCTCGCAGGTATAGAACCCTCCGGAGCATTTCAATTAAGTGTAAAAGATGAATTCAAATCTTATGTAAAGGAACATCCTGAAATACGATCCAGGATGCATGAGGGGGAACAATTGAATACCAATATTACTTTCGATAATAAATACTTCTTAAAGATCTTCCGAAAGATTGACCGGGGTATTACCCCTGACATTGAAATAAGCAGGTATCTATCTGAAGAGGTCCATTTTGAATATTCTCCACCTTATATCGGATCTATCGATTTGAAACTTGATTATCCTGTTTCAATTGGTCTCCTGGAAATCATGGTGGAAAACCACGGTACAGGCCTTACGTTCATGCAGGAAAGGGTGAATAACTACATAGAGCGAATACTATCAAGGGATCGTGAAGTGATCAGGAAATATGAGATCAAAGGATCGTTGGTTAACCCGGTTTCCTATGGGGAGTTAACTGAAGAATTAAAAGAATTTATAGGGAATACCGGTGCAGAACAAGCCAGGCTGATAGGTATCCGTACGGCAGAATTACACCTTGCATTGGCAGCTGGAACTACACCGGAGTTCAGGCCAGAAGAGTTCTCCCTGCATTATCAAAGATCATTATACTCAGGATTGCAATCATTAGGGAGGGAAGCTTTTCAAACTCTTGAACGTCGTTGGCCCTACTTACCGGAAGAATTCCGCGACTCAGCCCGGCAATTATATGGACAACGAAATCATTTGATGGACAAATTGAAAAAGATCTATGAAAAGAAATATGATGTCGTAAAGACGCGCATACATGGTTTCTTTGGATTGAGAGAAATACTGCTCACGGGTAAAGATCTGATGATCCATAACTATAACGGCAATCCT
>JBLNAY010000216.1:0-14506 GCA_050259715.1 Candidatus Dadabacteria bacterium | reverse complement strand
AACTCTGTTGGAAAGAAGACTTCTTTTGGATTAGCAACTTCATTTTGTATGTATTTGTAATCCGGATAGTGTTTGGTGTTGGTACCATTGAACCTTTCCCATGGATGAATCACTAAACGATCCTGGGGATCATACAACCTGTAGTTATTGTCTACTGCGCGGTTCCATCCGCCTTCATTTCCATTATCCCATATAACGATGGAAGGATGATTCACATCCCTGGTGACCATTTCTTTCACGAGTCGTCTTGCAGTGATTGTATCATAAGCTTTTTGCCATCCTGTAAGTTCGTCCAGTACAAATAATCCAATACTGTCGCATAATTCAAGGAACTCTTTATCAGGAGGATAGTGCGACATACGCACGGCATTCATATTCATCTTCCTCATGACTGCAATATCCATAAGGTGGACAGCCCGGCTTAATGTACGCCCTGTTTCTGGCCATTCACTATGACGATTCACTCCTTTAAAAATTACTTTTTTGCCGTTTACATAAAATCCATCCTCTCTTCTCAACTCTGCTGTGCGGAATCCAAACCTTTGTTTAAAAGTGTGAATGGTTTTACTTCCTTCTTTAAGAGAAACAACAACATTATAAAGATTGGGTTCCTCAGGATTCCATGTCTTTATACCGGGGAAATGGTGATGCATAATTGAATCTCCTGCCGGTAATACGAATGGCTTGTCGATCATCTTTCCACTTAAATCAAATACCTGCGCTTCTACATACTGTTCCGTTTTTGGATGTGCAGCCACCTGCATATTGAAATCACCATTTGCCTTCGCATCAATAGCTACACGTTCTATAAAGTTGGTAGGAGGAATTTGTAAATACACAGGACGGTAGATGCCTCCGAACAACCAGAAGTCCGACTGCCTTTCCGCTCTGTTAATTGAAACATTGGATGATTTCTTGCTAACTGTAACTTCCAACAGGTTAGGATTGCTAAAGTCTACGAGGTTAGTAATGTCATAACTAAATTCATAGAAACCACCCTGGTGAACAGGTCCTGCAGATTTTCCATTTATTTTCACTTCCGTGTCTGTCATGGAGGCTTCAAATACAAGAAAGATCTTTTTGTTATGATAGGACGGAGAAACATTGAACCTGTATTTATACATACCCGTTTCATTCGCCCCATTAATATCTCTGCCATAGCTATAGGTGCCAAATCCTTGCGTTTCCCAGCACGACGGAACGGCAATCTTGCTCCACTGGCCACTTTTACGTCCATTGTTCACCATGAAATCCCATTGAACAGTGTGATCTTTATCAGTACCGGACAAGTATTGGATTATAGTTTCCTGGGCATGCAAGTTTATCAATGCTGAAGAAAGAAAAAGAACAATCAGCAGTTGATTTCTTAAACTGTTATTCATTTTTATAAGGACCTAAATTGATGCTTAAATATGGGAATCTTTGCGGATATTTTTGCTGATTAAGTTTTTAGAATCATCACTCAATAAGCTTTTTTAAGAAAAAGTGATTTAGTACTTCATGAACATCTCTTGTATTGTATTTCTATCTTTTGTAGCAGTAAGTGCAAGCATCAATAGTATTCTTGCTTTTTGCGGATTGAGATCACCGGCGGATATGGTTGCCAGTTTTTTATCATCAAACACGTGGTGGAATTGTGATACCCTGCCGGAGTGAGCCCTTGTTGAACGTACAACTATAATCCCTTTTTCTATTGCTTTACCAACTGCTCTCAAAAAAGGTTTACTTAAAGAACCATCTCCTGTCCCGGCAATCACTATACCGTTTACCTGGTCATTTATAAATGCATTAATGGCACTGTCACTCGCTCCTAAGTACATGTAAGCAATTTCAACATGTGGCAGGGAGTTGATCTTTGAAATATTAAATGCAGCATTCGGATGTGCCTTTTCCTGGTTATTGTTCAGATAGTAAACTTTGCCATCATAAACATGACCTATGGGCCCTGCATTTGGCGAGGAGAATGAAGCGACGTTCGTAGTGTTCACTTTAACTACATTCCTCGCATCGTAGATGGTTTCATTGAAGCAAACCATTACACCTTTTCCCTTGCTTTGAGAATTGCTGGCTACTACTATTGCATCATACAAATTCTTAGGCCCATCACTACTTAATGCGGTTGCTGCACGCATCGACCCGGTAAGTACTACCGGGATACTTACGTTCAAAGTAAGAGATAAGAAATACGCCGTCTCTTCCATGGTGTCGGTTCCATGTGTGATTACTACCGCGTCAGCTTCATTGTTATCCACGGCTTCATTGATATGCCGGGTAATTTCAATGAGGTTAGTTATCTGCAAGTCATAACTACCTATAGACGTGATTTGTTCAGCACTGATATTGGCAATTTGTTTTATAGCAGGGATATACTCCAGGAGATATTCAGTAGATAATTTACCGGGTGTATAACCGGCGCTTGTTGCACTGGCTCCCTTGCCAGCAATAGTTCCGCCTGTGCCTATTATTAGTACTCGTGGAAGATTTTGAACTGCTGCCATCAACTACGCTTCAGTTGTAATGTCGGCAGAAAGAATTTTCTTCAAGAGTACTATCTGCCCTAAATGATAGTGGTTGTGTTCAGCAATACCCATTAGGTTTTTGAAATAATTGCCGTTTTTTTCTTCAATATAGAATTCTGCAAATTTGCTTTCAGGCAAGTTTTTTACTACATCGGCAAAAGCTTCGGCATCCGCAAAGGTCTTTGATACCAATGCCTTCCAATCTTCCTCTGAGTTGATCGCGGGGTGATTGAAACTGTCTTCATGCTTATAGTTAACAGGTTTTCCCTCTACCCGGTTCTTCACTGCATTTAAATAGTAGTTCATGTGGTAAACCAAAGTCGCAATTGTGTTTAAGGAATCAACTTGTTTTATCGCTTGCTGCCATTGTACACCCTCCAGAGTGTCTTTCAAATTCACATCTGTCCAGTTACCGCCGAAATGAACTTCTTTTATATGCCTTGCAATTTCCTGAGCAATATTCATGTGGTAAACTATTTTTTGTTATTAATGGTTACGCACCTCTAAGTTAAATAGTTCAAAGTTGCTTATATAAAGGTAATGGCAGTCTACTTTGAACCTGGTATAGGTTGTAATAACTATTAAACCACTATTGAATAACTATTAGATAACTATTACACCACAATTAATAGTTATCTAATAGTTATCTAATTGTTATCTAATAGTTATGTAATAGTGATAGAGGTTCAAAGGAGATCTTTGAAAAGTATTAAGGATGTAAGACTTGAACTACTCCTACTTTTGCGCCAATGGAAAAAAAGCTGAATCCCTTTGAAGAAGGCAAAGTGTTGTTGATAGATAAACCATTACGATGGACCTCCTTCGATGTGGTTCGGAAGATCCGTTACCTGACACGAACCAGGAAAGTAGGACATGCTGGCACATTAGACCCTTTGGCTTCCGGCCTGTTGATTGTATGCACGGGCAGGTTTACCAAGAAGATCAATGAGTACATGGCAAAAGAAAAAGAATATACAGGCACTATTACTCTCGGTTCTACCACACCTACTTATGACCTTGAAAGTGAACCCACCAATTACAAGCCCTATGAACATTTAACCGAAAATGATCTTATCGGTGCAACTACACCATTCATTGGAACGATTAGCCAGGTGCCACCGATACACTCTGCTATAAAGCAAGAGGGTAAACGGGTCTACGAAATGGCGCGCCGGGGGGAAGAGGTGAAGATGCAAGCAAGGGAAATTACTATATCAGCTTTTGAAGTTTTGAAGATCGAACTTCCGGTTGTTCACTTTCGCGTGGTTTGTTCAACAGGCACGTATATACGCAGCTTAGCAAACGACTATGGAAACGCGTTAGGCGTTGGTGGTCATCTTAGCGGCTTGTGCCGCACCAGGATAGGAGAGTTCCTGTTAAGCGATGCACAAACTATTCAACAGTTTGAAGAACAGGTAAAACGAGATCAGAAAGGATAATCAATCCCTAATTGAAATTGGCCATTGAGGATTCCCCAGTTGTAAAACCATTTGTTTTGTGCGATACCAGCCAGCTGGGGATCATCTATATTAGGGGTGGGATCCTTCACCTTATACGAATAATCAAAACGAACTTTAAGGAATCCAAAGTCCAGGCGAAGTCCTGTACCTACGCCAATGGCAATATCTTTCGCCAGTTTATTCACCCGGAATTCTCCACCCGGAAAGTCCTTGTTTTCTCTCAGGAACCAAACATTGCCTATATCAGTGAACAGCGCAGTATTGACTGAAACACCACCATAGGTGAAAAGGTAGAAACGATATTCGGCATTGGCTTCCAGCCGCAGATCACCAAAACGATCTGGCGCTGAAGTAGAATCAAACGAACGGATGGAAGATCCGGGTCCTAACCTACGTACACCCCAGGCTCTCATGCTATTGGGACCACCGACATAATAAGAACGAAAGAAGGGTAAGAATTTATTTAGGCTGTCATGGGAGCTGAAGGGCATACCGGCACCAACACCTCCAAAAGTTCTCCACGCAAAGGCATTGCGGCCAATCTTGTGGGTTTGGCGGTATTCTGCATCCATTTTTATAAAACGGTAAAAGTCACTCCTTATCTCCACAGGTAAAATCGGTAGTTCTATACTGGCACTGGTAAGTTTGGTAACATACTTTGAACCTCCTGCAATACTGAAGTTGACTAACGAAGAAACGATCAGGCCGGTATTAAAAATGTATTTGTAAGATGCGTTGTTACGTATCAAGGTATTCAGCAAACTCCTGCGGGTGATAAAGTTGTATTCAATATTCGGGAGCCTAATACCAAGAAGTTTATTTCGCCAGTTCTTGTTATATCCCCACGAAGTATTGAAACTTTGAAGGTTATAATAATTCCGCCGATCCGTTACTCCTCCATTCAGGGCAAAAATGGTTCTGACATCTTCATCTTTCCCCGGGTTGTGTAACCAGGGTATATGTGGCACCAGGCGGGGGAAAGTTATCGTATGGCTTAGCGTTAGTTGTTGGGTTTGAATCAAATCGGAAGTAGTTGCATTCAATTCCGTTCCATACCTGAAATTGGTAACTGCCTGGTTAGCCGCCTTAAGGTAATTACGGTTTTGTAAACCTAGTGTAACACCCACACCAATCAGGTTGCCTTCGGCTATGGAGAGATTCCCCTGGTTACGGCTGCCTTCCAGGTTAGCTGTAAACGCATACTTCTTTGCCGGCGTTAAACGAATTTCAAAATCAACGGTATCCTCTCCCGGGCGGGGCAATTGTGCAATGTTAACCAATCGCCAGGATCCAAGGCTGCTGAACTTATTCTGTGTTCTTAATAAATTACTTTGTTTGTATAAATCACCTCTATGAAGAAAAATATATTCGGTGAGTTCATCGGGGCGAAAAAGGCCACGATAAGAAACAAACTTATATTCACCCAGATTTTCAATTGTCTTTGGAAAATAACTTGTGTCAGTGGTAAGATCGGGGAATACTGTAATGTTGCCGATATAATAACGTGTTATCCTTGTGGTGTCCCCACTTGCTCTTAAACGAAATTCTACTTCGGCTGTAGGATGTTCCCTTTTTTGTCTTAATAGTTCCAATTGCCGGGCTTGTTCTATCGGATCAAGTGTAGGGCGGATGAGTGCCAGGCCGACGGTATCCCAGAGTACGAGCATTTCTTCCTGGGAATATTTGATGTATCCGTTATTACGGTAAACATCTGACAAGCGATCCCGTTCTGATGATAGCAGGTATTTGGAAAAAGCATCCCCTTGTTTTACAGCGGCATCTGCGAGTGAAGCATTGGTAAGTTTTTGCAATGTATCTAACTGCTGTTTTTGGTGTTCGGAGGTGGCCAGCGTATCTATTGCAATGTTATAACGGATAGAATCAATGGTGGTCAAAATGCCTGGTCGAACATAGAAATCCACTTTAGTCTGCAGCTGACTATTACTAATAGTATCAATTTTATAATGGTAGTAACTGGAGTCACGGTAATACCCAAGGGAATTTAAAAGGGCACGCATGAATGCAATAGACTTTGCTGCATTTACTGTATCAAATACAGGAGGGTGGTTGAGTGTTTGCCAGAATATAAGTTTTCGTACTTTTCGAACCTGTATACTGTCGTGTAGTTGCTGTTCCAACTGGCCAGTAAGATCTTTCTTCTCATCCGGGTTAGCCTTCATATCCAGGTGCACATTACTTTCGTAGACGTAAGGTTTTCCCGGTTGATAGTTCTTGACTGTGGTACAGGAGAAAAACGAAAGTGAAGCGGCGGTAACCAGGATGAAGTATAAACGTTTTATGGTAGGTTTTGCCGCTATAAAAAACATATAAAGTAAAGCCAGTCTATGCTGAGTAAAAAAGTGATCAAAGATATTCAAAGTTTAGTCCATAAAAAACTACGCGATGAATCAGGCCTTTTTGTAGCAGAAGGCCGCAAGATTGTTGATGAATTGATCAAAACGGAAGAAACCCGGATTGAAACTATCTATGCCACACCTGACTGGGTTGTTGATTATCCTGATTTGCCGAACGTGCAGGTGGTTACCAAAGCTGAATTACAGCGCATATCTTTCCTGTCCACTCCCAATAAGGTGCTGGCACTCGTAAAGTACTTCCCTGTGCAGGTGCCAAACACAAAGACTTTGGTCCTTTATCTTGATGAGATACAGGATCCGGGAAATCTTGGGACAATAATTCGTATTGCAGACTGGTTTGGTATAAACAATGTTGTTTGTTCAGAACAATGTGCTGATCATTACAATCCGAAGGTGGTGCAGGCCACAATGGGAAGTATTGCTCGTGTCAGGGTATACAGTGATTATGAACTGCAATGGCTGAAGAAACAACAACCTGTTTATGTATCCACAATAGACGGCACTACTATCAGCGAATTTGGTAAAGTAAATGAAGGAGTACTCGTGATAGGTAATGAATCGAGGGGCATCAGGGAAGAAATATTGGATCTTGCTAATGCAACAGTGAGCATTCCCCGCATTGGTGGAGCCGAATCACTGAATGCCGCCATTGCAACAGGAATCCTGTTATCTCATATGCTTACCTGAAACGGATGGCTTTGATTGGCTGAATCCTTCTGACTATAAGGGAGGGTATTAATAGAACAATCACGGAGATGAGCAGTGTGCCAAGGCCCACAGCAGCCACCTGCCACCATAAGATTTTCACTGTAGCAGTTTCCATATAATAAGCTTCTTCCTGCAGGCGGATGAATCCCGTTTTTGCCTGCAGGAATAGTAATCCTAACGCAAGAGCGGATCCAACTACGATTCCCAGGAAGGTTATGATGGCAGAATGATGTAAAAAGATCTTCTGTACCGTCCAGTTATTGGCGCCAAGTGCTTTCAATATCCCGATCATCCTGAGGCGTTCTAATACAAGTATAATAAGGCATGTGATCATATTGATGGCTGCAATAATGATCATTATGGTTATTAATATACGTTGATTAGTATCCTGTACGCTGAGCCAGTCAAATATGTTGGGATAAATTTCTTTTGTGGTCTTAGCCTCCCAAATGGAAGGGAAATTATCGTTTTCACGGATCTGGTCACTGACCTTATCCATCATCTTATAATCTTTCAAAAAGATTTCATAACCTCCTATTTCATTTTCCTGCCAGCTATTGAGACGGCGAATCAACTTAATATCACCGATAGCAAAGGTTTTATCATATTCCTCTATACTTGTTTTATAAAGTCCTACAATGGTTAGCTTATCCGGTCTGAGGGTGCCGTCCGGCCGTATGAAATAAATAAGAACCCGATCATTTAGCTTCAGTTTTAGTTCCTTGGCGGTATTAGTTGAGATCACCAGTTCCCTTGAATAAGTACTGTCATTAAAGTGCACCCACCGGCCCTCCTTAATAAAAGGCTTCAGGTGAGAGGAGTCATAGCTCCTGTCCAGTCCTTTCATCAACAAACCTTCCATTTCATCTGTAGTCTTCAGGATAGCGGATTTAGTAGCAAAAGGATGTATGGATTGGATTTGCGGGTTACGCCGGATACTCCTGATAAGAGTATCATTCTGAGTAATAGGTTCTTCTTCGGCTATTGAGGCTTTCATGGGCTGGCGATAACCGATGCGGATGTGTCCCCAAAAGCTAAATACTTTTTGGCTTACGGTTTCCTGGAAACCATTTACAAATGAAAGGGTAATGATCATTACTGCCACACTGATAACAGTGGCTGTTATAGATAGCCGGATAATGAATCGTGAGAACGATTTTTGCTGGTTAAAGGCGATACGTTGAGCAATAAATGATGAAATATTCAATTTAATCAATTAAGAATCCACAGTTCTATGAAACGAAAATCCGTTATTTCTCGTCTTTTGACTGGTATCAAAAGTAAAACGACGTTTTTAAATACTATTTTTATTTACATGAAGACAGGTCGTAATCTCCTTTTTTTAATCCTTATAATCCTGCTTTCGGGCCGGAGCTTTTCACAGGCAACGATTTATAGTAATTCCATTAAATCTATTAAATTATATAAAGCGGGAGATCAGACAGCCTTCCCCGCTATTGCCCTTGGCTCTGGTGAAGTACTGCAACTAGCCTTTGATGATCTCACAACCTCCGTTCGGAATTACTATTATACCTATGTGTTATGTAATGCCGATTGGACACCAAGCATGCTTCATTCTTTTGAGTATACCAGGGGTTTTGATAATAACCGAATCACCACTTACAGGAATTCTTCCCTGGCATCTACCCATTATGTACACTATGAAGCAGTGTTTCCTGACCGGAATTCTTATCCCACTAAATCAGGTAATTACCTATTGAAGGTATTCCTGAATAATGATACATCCAGGACTGTCTTTGAAAAGAGATTTGTAGTGTACACTAGTGGCGCTAATGTAGCAGCCCAGGTGCAGCAACCGTTCAATGCAACATTATTCCGCACAGGACAAAAACTCCAGGTAGTCGTCACCACGGAGCAGCGGATTACTCCTATGGCACCAACAGATATCAAGGTGGCCATACTTCAAAATAACAATTGGGCGACTTCACTCTTTATAAATCGTCCAACTATAACGCGTGGGAATTATTACGAATACAGCGACGAAGCAGAAACGGGTATGATGGCAGGAAGGGAATTCCGGTGGATTGACCTTCGCAGTATACGCCTAATGAGTGATCGGATGCAGAGTATTGAAAATAAACCCGAATATGTGGTGGTAAATGTGAAACCCGAAGCCGCGCGCCAGGGAGAAGCTTATGTATTCTACAGGGATTACGACGGCAGTTATAGTATAGAAAGTATGGAAAACATCAATCCTTTCTGGCAGGCCGATTATGCCCAGGTGCGATTCACCTATCTGCCACCTAACCGCAGGCCCATAGAGGGGACGGACGTTTACATTTTTGGTGAAATGACGAATTATGCTATGGACAGTTCAGGGAAAATGACATTCAATCCTGATAAGGGAGTTTATGAAAAAACACTTTTATTAAAACAGGGATATTACAACTACCTATATGCAACGAGACCTGTTTCCGGAACAGGACCTGTGGATTTCAGCCAAACAGAAGGTAATTTCTGGGCTACCGAAAACAGCTATATAATATTGGTTTACTATCGTCCCTTCGGCGCCCGTTCCGATGAAGTTATAGGATATGCCAGCTTAAGTTCAGTATTCCAGAGGCAAGGGTTCTGAGATGTAAAGAAGAATATAAAAGAGAGGAGAAGTGCCTTTAAATAAAAAAGGCAGGCTACTTACATCGCACCGCTACAACCGCCTACCCTTGCTACCTTCCGATCCTGGGGGAGTTCAGCAGGAGCTGGTCGTGCAAGACCTGCCGCTGCAAATTTAAGCGCTTTGATCTAAGTAGAACTTTTCTTGTTCGTTAATTTTTTATATACATGAAATATAGAAGTCAGAAAAGGTGCTTTGCATTGATATTAATAGCAACAAAGCTGTTTTTTGATTAAAAAACAAGAAGAGGTGTTAACTTGCTGCCGCAATCAGCAAAAGGGTTAATTATTGATGTAGAAATAGGATTGTATTAAATTCCAGGTTTCGGCTGAAAAAGCGCCCACTTCAAAATTGGCAATAACAATTAAAAATTTTTGATAACAGATGAAATTCTTTATTGACACAGCAAATCTTGCACAGATCAAGGAGGCTAATGAATTAGGTATTCTTGATGGAGTAACTACCAATCCTTCCTTAATGGCAAAAGAAGGGATTCGCGGCGAAGAAGCCATTAATAAGCATTACAAGACTATTTGTGAAATGGTTGATGGCGATATCAGCGCGGAAGTATTATCTACTGACCTTCATACAATAATTGAAGAAGGTAAGAAGTTGGCGGCTATCCATCCGAATATTGTAGTGAAAGTCCCGATGATTAAAGAAGGTGTAAAAGCTATAAAGTGGTTTACCGATAATGGAATTCGCACTAACTGTACGCTGGTGTTTTCAGCAGGCCAGGCCATTCTTGCAGCTAAGGCTGGTGCCGCTTATGTTTCTCCATTTATAGGCAGAATTGATGATACTGGTTGGGACGGTATGGAACTGGTTGGCCAGATTTCCAATATCTATTCATTACAGGGATTTAAAACACAGATTCTTGCGGCATCTATTCGTAACCCTAACCATATTGTAAGGGCTGCAGAGTTGGGAGCTGATGTTTGCACCTGTCCATTAGATTCAATCCTTGGACTTTTAAAACATCCATTGACTGATATAGGATTGGCCAAGTTCCTCGAGGACGCCAAAAAGATGTAAGCTAATTTTTAGTTTTCGTCTTTACTTTTTCCTTCCTCATCTCTTCGAAGATCTCTTCATTGGTCTTTAGAGGTTCTGTAAATCCTCTTTTACGAATGTAAATAGTGACTTCTTTCGATATGGCAGGATTGCTTTTCAATTCTGCCTTTATTTTTACCGTCTCTCCTGTATAGGAAGAGTCAATGAATAGACTATTTCCTTCAAATCTGCCGGTATTTGCTGTAAACTTTACCTCTTTATCCGTCATAGGAATCCATTGGTCATCTGAAGTTTTACCATCGACATTGATGTAGTTGTAAAAACCTTTCTTCAGGCTATCGGTATAAAGATGAAAATAAATACTATCTACCTTCTGAGAATGAGTGGCTTTTAATACAGTAAAGAATAGTACGAATAGAAGAAATTTCCTCATGCTAAAGATTTCAACAAAATTCGTAATCAGTAAGTTAAGACGGTTTTAAACAAACAGGCGGCCGAGTTAAAAAATGTTTGACCAGCATTAAATAAAAGCCTAAATTAATATTGTTAAAAACCTTTAACATTATGAGAAAGCTTACCATCCTCTGCTTATCAGGATTATTGCTGTTTGGAATCTCCTGTCAAAAGAGTGAAAATTCTACAATCACTACCGATCAGGTAACAATAGATCATCGCACCTGTGCTTCAAATGATGTCCTTCAAGCGCAGTTGGCTGCGGACCCTTCATTAGAACAGAAGATGAACGATATTGAAAATTTTACAAAACGTGTTATAGCCTCAAGGGAATATTTGAGATTATCAACTACAGGTACTCTAAACATTCCTGTTATCGTGCATGTGCTGTATAACACCAATCGGGAGAATATATCTGATGGACAGATCCAATCACAGATAGATGTATTAAATGCAGATTACAACCTACTGAATAAGGATAATACAAATGTTCCCGCCTTATTTTCATCCTTAAAGGCAGCAGTCGGAGTAAATTTTGTACTTGATCGAACTATCCGGAAATATACATCAGTAAAATCATGGGTGCCTAATGATGCTGTCAAACTCAGTTCATATGGAGGAGATGACGCAATTGACCCGGAACATTACCTTAACATATGGGTATGTAATCTTACGAGTGATTTGCTTGGATATTCGTCCTTTCCTGGTGGGCCACGCTGGAGAGATGGAGTGGTGATTGGTTATTTCTGTTTTGGTACAAAGGGTGGGAATTTAATACATGAGTATAACCTTGGCAGAACTGCAACTCACGAAATAGGTCACTGGATGAACCTGCATCATATTTGGGGAGATATAAGTTGCGGGAATGACTTTGTTAAGGATACGCCCCAGGCTACAGGTCCTAATTATGGCTGTCCTTCTTATCCGCTATGGAATGACTGCCAAAGCCATGAGATCATGATGACCATGAACTATATGGATTATACGAATGATGCTTGTATGTATATGTTCACGAATGATCAGAAGGATAGGATGCTTGCCATTTTTGTTAAAGGAGGCCCAAGAAGCACCTTTGTCAAATAAAAAAGTTGGGTGTGATGGCCATTCTCTATTATTTTTGCGCCTCGATGTCTAAGACACTTGTACATACACATCATTATGCAATCCTTGCCAACTGGTAAGCCGCAGATGTATTTGTACATGAAAATTATTAAGGCTTACCCGGTGGTAGGCCTTTTTTTTACCCATGGGCGAGGGAATTTCCTGGTCCGGCAAATTGAATAAAGATGATATTAAAACTGGCCATTCAAAAGTCTGGCAGATTGCACGAAGACAGCATAAAGTTGTTGAAAGACTGTGGTATAGCTGTTAAAAACGGCCATAACCAGCTTAAGAGTTCAGCTGATAATTTTCCGATTGAAGTTTACTTCCTCAGGGATGATGATATCCCCCAGTATGTTGAAGATGGGGTTGCACATATAGGAATAGTAGGTGAAAATGTCCTGTTTGAAAAGGAGAAGGATGTGACTGTGGTTGAGCCGCTCGGTTTTGGTAAATGTCGTTTGTCTATAGCCGTCCAAAAAACTGATAGCTATGATAATCCCTCTTTCTTACAAAAGAAGAAAATAGCTACTAGTTACCCGGTACTTACACAGAAATTCCTACAGGAGAACCACATTAACGCCGAGATCCATGAGATCAGCGGATCGGTAGAACTGGCGCCAAGCATAGGATTAGCCGACGCTGTTTGTGATCTTGTAAGCAGTGGATCTACCCTATTTATGAATGGCTTACAGGAAGTACAGACCATATTGAAAAGCCAGGCAGTATTAGTTCGTTCAAAACAACTCGAGCCGGAACAGGAAAGAATATTAGATAAACTGTTGTTCAGGATTAGGGCAGTAAGAAAAGCTCAGAATAACAAATATGTCCTGCTGAATGCACCGAATGAAGCAGTGCCAAAAATTATTGAACTTCTTCCCGGTATGAAGAGCCCAACAGTTTTACCCCTTGCGGATCATGGTTGGAGTTCTGTACATAGTGTTTTGAGTGAAGATGAATTTTGGGACAAGATAGAGCAATTACGAGCAGCCGGTGCACAGGGTATTTTGGTTGTTCCTATTGAAAAGATGATTGTATAAGAAGGTCAAAAAGAAGATTAAATGAAGGTCATAGATAAACCAGCCAGGAGCGAATGGAAGCAATTATTACAACGTCCTTATGTTGATAATTCATCAGTGCTAAATTCCGTTCATTCAATTTTGTCTGCGGTAAAGAACAATGGTGACCAGGCATTAAAAAATTTTAACAGGCAGTTTGATGGAGTAGAGCTGGAAAGCTTACAGGTTAGTCAAGAAGAGATCAAGACAGCAGCTAACGAGCTAAGCACTGAATTAAAAAAAGCTATTGAACAAGCTTCATTGAATATAGAAGCGTTCCATAGTGAGCAGGTGAGTAAGACTGATATAGTAGACACAATGCCTGGTATTAGCTGTTGGAGAAGAAGTTTAGGCATTGAAAAAGTAGGACTATACATCCCCGGAGGAACAGCTCCTTTGTTTTCTACTGTATTAATGCTGGCAATACCCGCCCGTATTGCCGGGTGTAAGGAAGTGATATTATGTACCCCTGCCAGTAAAGAAGGGAAGGTGCATCCCGCCATTTTATTTTCCGCGCAGGCAAGTGGAATAAACAGAATATATAAAGTTGGAGGTGCACAAGCAATTGCAGCAATGGCTTATGGTACCGAAACAATTCCTGAAGTATACAAAATATTTGGGCCGGGAAATCAATATGTAACCGCCGCAAAGCAACTGGTTCAGATGCATGGAGTGGCAATAGATATGCCTGCTGGACCGAGTGAGGTATGTGTATTAGCAGATGAAAGCGCAGAGCCGTCCTTCATCGCAGCCGATCTCCTTTCACAGGCAGAGCATGGAGTCGATAGCCAGGTGTTATTAGTTTCTACTTCCTCATCTCTTGTTAGAAGTACGATGGAAGAAGTGAATAAGCAACTGCAGCAACTGCCAAGGAAAGAGATGGTTTCAAAAGCTTTAAATAATAGCAAAGCACTTGTTGTTCCTGACATTAATGAAGCCGTTGAACTGGTTAATGAATATGCTGCTGAACACTTAATTCTTAGTTGTGCTGATGCCGAAACTATAGCCGGCAGGATCACGAATGCAGGTTCAGTGTTTATAGGAAATTATTCACCTGAAAGTGTGGGGGATTATGCCAGTGGTACCAACCATACACTACCTACCAATGGTTTTGCCAAGGCGTATAGTGGTGTCAGCATTGATAGCTTTGTTAAGAAAATCACTTATCAGCAGCTATCTAAGA
>JBLNAY010000215.1:0-4222 GCA_050259715.1 Candidatus Dadabacteria bacterium | reverse complement strand
TTTGCATATTGCAGAGCAGTTTCAAAGTTCTTTTTTATACCAAGCTTAAAATTATTTTCATAAATGCGGATGCGATTATCCTGTTTACTTAATTGCCGGGCGATTTCTAATGTATTATCGGTGGAAACATCATCAGAAATTATGATCTCCAGGTTTTTATGTGTTTGATTTATAATTGATGCAAGCTGTTCCTGCAGATACGCTGCTCCATTATAAGTGCAGATCACCACTGAAACCAGGATATCATCTTTCATTACTGCCATGATCAGGTGTAAATGCCTTCTTTAAAACAGGTAAATTGCAGCAAATATCTATCCTGTTGATGAAAAGGAAGAAGCTTGTTTTATTTGCCTCGTACCACAAACCCTATAAAGTACCTAAGGCAAGCTTTGTTCACCCGGTGCAGGCAGGTAAAGCTTTAGCTGAAGAAAAACTACCTTTCGATGGCGATGATACCGGAGATAATATTTCACGCTTAAATGAATTCTATTCTGAACTGACCATCCTTTACTGGATCTGGAAAAATTTCGACAGGAATAAAATGGAATACTGGGGCCTGGTGCACTACCGGCGTTACTTCTGCCTTGACAGCAGCATCGGATCTATACGGAGGAAAAAGGTATATAACTTTTCTGAGTCAGGGAAGGATCTTGATAAAGTAGTGGATAATATACTGGCAGATATAATGGTTGCGGATCTACATAAATATGATATTATCCTTCCCCGCCTTATGCATACCTACAAAAGAAAAGGTGTTACCAAATCAATTACTCAACACTTCGAAGATGATCATTCAGAAGAGGATTGGGCAGTGACGCTCGATGTGATACGTGAAAAATACCCGGAGTACCAGGATAGTTTTATTCTGTTCGACACTCCCAAAATGTCTTTCTTCAACATGATGGTTGCTTCCTGGCAGATATGGGATCAGTACTGTGCCTGGCTGTTTGATGTGTTGTTCGAAGTGGATAAACGAATACCTAAATCAGATGATCCTTACCAGAGAAGGGTAATGGGATTTATCAGTGAAAGACTCATCAACCTTTTTGTATATCACAATAAGCTGAAAGTAAAATATTACCCGGTAGCCGTATTTGATAAAAAGGATTAATCCTTTTTAGCCACATCATCTTTACGCAGCATCTTAAGTGCTAAAACGCCAATTATAGCAAGAGGAGTAAAAGCTAAATACAAGATACCGGCATTCAATCCGCGTGCAGGTTTCTCGCCTAGTTGTTGTGCGGTGCGGGTACAAATAGAGCATTGGGCTTCTGCGGAATTAACCACAAAAAGCAGGAGAAGAATAATAATTGTAAACAGAAGAAACTTGTATTTCATCGGTTTTCGCATGGGTCAAAGTTAAGTATAGAAGTACTGACTGTATGCAGGCTCTTCTAAATTAAGGTTTTGTTAAGGTGTAACAAAAAAGCAGGCTAACAGCCTGCTTTAAAGAATTATACTGCTTCCGTACTGAAGCGCTTTGCGAGTTTCTTTCTTTCTTCCTCATCAAGAATCACCTTCCTCATACGGATATTATTAGGAGTTACTTCTATACATTCATCCTGTTGAATGTACTCCATACATTCTTCCAGCGTCATCTGGCGCTTTGGAGGTATACTTACGGTACCATCACTTCCGGAAGCACGCATATTAGTAAGTTTCTTTCCTTCATTTGGATTCACTACCAGGTCACCGGGTTTATTGTTTTCCCCAATGATCATTCCCTTGTATACATCCTCTCCCGGATCCACGAAGAAGAATCCACGGTCCTGTAATTTATCTATAGAATAAGCTGTTGTGCTACCTGCTTCTTTCGCTACCAGCACACCGTTGTTTCTACCGGGTATAGATCCTTTCCATGGCTTGAAATCATTTACACGATGGTTCATTACTGCTTCGCCGGCAGTGTTGGTCAGCATGGTAGTACGTAAACCAATTAACCCTCTTGATGGGATTTCAAACTCAAGGTGTTGCATCTCACCCTTGGTTTCCATTACATGCAGTTCACCTTTACGGCGGGTCACAAGGTCAATTACTTTAGAAGCATATTCCTGTGGCACATCAACAACAAGAGTTTCGAATGGCTCACATTTAACGCCATCAATTGTTTTTGTTATAACTGTAGGCTGCCCTATGGTCATCTCATAGCCTTCACGACGCATGGTTTCTATGAGTATTCCCAGGTGCAGGATACCCCGACCATAAACCATGAAGCTATCAGCTGCATCAGTGTCTTCTACATGCAAGGCCAGGTTCTTTTCTGTTTCTTTCATCAGGCGGTCACGCAGGTGCCGCGAAGTGACAAACTTTCCGTCCTTACCATAAAAAGGAGAGTTGTTGATGCCGAACAACATGTTCATTGTTGGCTCATCTACGCTGATCGTAGGTAAAGCTTCAGGATTTTCGAAATCTGCAATGGTATCACCAATGTTGAAATCGTCTAATCCAACAACCGCACAAAGATCACCGGCTACTACTTCGCTTACTTTCTTTTTGCCCATTCCTTCGAATACGTATAGTTCGCGTACTCTTGATTTACGGATTTTGCCATCGGCCTGCATTAAAGAAATAGGTTGGTTTTCTTTTATGACACCACGACCTACTTTTCCTACCGCTATTCTTCCAAGGAAAGAAGAATAATCCAATGATGTGATTTGCATCTGGAGAGTACCCTCAGATACGGTTGGTGGCGGGACATATTTCAAGATTCCATCCAGTAACGGAGTAATGTCTTCACTCTGGGTAAGGCTATCATTGAACCAGCCGTTCTTCCCCGAACCATAAAAAGTCGGGAAATTCAGCTGTTCTTCTGTCGCATCAAGGTTGAAGAATAATTCAAATACAGCATCGTGAACTTCATCAGGACGGCAGTTTGGTTTATCAACCTTGTTGATTACAACAATAGGTTTCAGATTGAGGTGAAGGGCTTTCTGAAGAACGAACCTTGTTTGAGGCATAGGCCCTTCAAAGGCATCCACCAGCAGAACCACACTGTCAGCCATCTTTAAAACACGTTCTACTTCACCGCCAAAATCGGCGTGACCCGGGGTATCTATTACATTTATCTTAACACCTTTGTAGACTACGGCTGCATTCTTACTGAAGATGGTAATGCCTCTTTCTCTCTCGAGGTCATTGCTGTCCATGATCAAATCGCCGGTTTCCTGGTTATCACGAAACACCTTGGTAGCATGTAAAATTCTATCTACAAGGGTGGTTTTTCCATGGTCAACGTGAGCGATGATCGCTATATTTCTAATGTCCATAAGTTGATTATCGTTTCCCATTTGATCTGTTGTTTGCCATTATAGGTTCTTAATAATTAGTTCACTTTTGTTAACAATTCTTAGGCACAATACCAGCAAAAGGGGCGGCAAAGGTAATCTATTTAACCCGGCTAACCTGCCTTATTGCTGCGAGTTAACAAAAGCTTCAAAGTGTTTATCCACCTGCCAAAATGCTTGCAAACAAATAAGAGGAAATGTTGAATTGAATATTTATTCACCACTATACACTGGAAGGGAAGGATACTAGAAAAGTTTTCTAAAAAGATTAATCAATAAGGTGAGAATTAGGCTAAGGAGTATCATGGTAGTGATAGGAAAATAGAACTTGAAGTTCTCACGTTCTACTCTTATGTCTCCCGGTAATCGTCCTAACCAGTGAAGTTTATCATGAAAAAAATACACCAGCAGTCCAACGATAATAATTATGGCTCCAAAGTAGATAATATATTTACCGGTATTCTGATCCATGTCACAAATTTAACCAGCTGTCGCTGCTTGAGTGTGGAATAGAAAACTGTTTTACTTTTATTAAAATGATTGCTTATGCCTAAAAGTATTATTGCGGGAATCGGAATGTATGTGCCGGAACAGGTGGTTACCAATGAACAAATGACTAAATGGATGGATACCAGTGATGCATGGATCCAGGAAAGAACGGGTATTAAGGAGAGAAGATATGCGCATCGTACGAAGGAGACTACCACCACCATGGGTGTTGAAGCCGCAAAGATTGCTATTGAACGTGCAGGTATAACCCCACAGGACATTGACTTTATTGTATTTGCTACTCTTTCACCCGATTACTATTTTCCCGGTTGTGGGGTACTGGTTCAGCGTGCCATGCAGATGAAAGAAATAGGGGCACTGGATGTAAGAAATCAGTGCAGCGGATTTGTTTATGCCCTAAGTGTTGCTGACCAGTTTATAAGGTCGGG
>JBLNAY010000214.1:0-7133 GCA_050259715.1 Candidatus Dadabacteria bacterium | reverse complement strand
AATATGTGCCTGTATAGTGGAAATGCCGCCTTCCACTGACCGGAACTTAATAGTACACCTCTTTTTAAGGTCTATTTGGTCCCGGAGGTAATCATTGAATTTGCTGCCATTACTTGATTCTGCTGCCATATTGAACGGAAAGGTAAGATACTATGATAAAAAATAGCCACATCCCTCCACGGAATATGGCTACCTTAAAGATTAATAATTTGTTTATGGAACGGCAGTAAAGCTTCCTAAACTGATCATGATATTACCTGTTTTTGAATCAGTATAAATATTATACTCTGTCGGGTAATTTGTTCCTGTAGGATTGTATACAGAAGGTTGTTTGAGTGGAGCAGTAATATCAGGGCTGGATAACAGGAGTGCCCTGGTAATCATAGGTTCCACAAAGATTACCCTACCATTAAAGGTTCCGTAGATCAATACCTGGCTAAATGGGACACCCTGGAATAAATTAGAAGTCCTGTCTAGCCAATGCATTCCCATCTGTGGTACTGGTCCACCGGGAATAGTATAATCTGCAGGTAAATTGGAAGGATTGATGTTCATGAACATCGGCATGGTTGATGGAGATGGTGCTGGAATTGCCATCTGGTCAGCAAGAGAGATCATGTAAAAGTGAATATCAAAGTGCGGCACATCAAAAACATGTGCAGGCTCGTGTCCATGAGGATTCCAGTCAAAGCTGATGTGGTCATAAGGTGTAACTGCCTGCGCTTTTTGATGCAATGGCAGTACATAAGCATATCCCGGTTGGCTATCCGGTAAGCCCTGCAAAGCTCCGGGGGTGAGTTCAACACCCAATTCTTCGGGTTCACCACTCTTGCTTATTCGAATCCAGGAGCGTGCTTTCCCATTTCCTATCTGCACCTGTGGTCCATAAAACGTATTGGCCTTGTCGGAGGCGCTGACGGCAGAGATAACAAGTGGATCGTTGGTGTTAGTTGATACATCCTTTTGGCAGCCTGCAAATACTAATGCAAGGAGAAGGGGTAGATTAATAACTACTCGTTTCATAATTAAAATGGTTTAGGGTTGAAAATGAAGGTGTTGAATGAAATAATGAATATTTCTCCTGTAATTTACGACATCACTGTCTGTAAAGACATAGCTGAGCTTTTAAATATTTGCTGAAAACGAAGCAATATATTTCAACTATGCGTCTGCGTCGCACCTGCATCCTGGTATCCTGATCGGATATGTTTTCAATTATTCTTTAGGCTAACTATTGTTATACCGGCAGGTAAGTAACCAGTTGCTATGGAGTTCCCATAGGGTTTGTATGGAGTTAGAACGGCTTTAGAACGGCTTTACCCCCTGCAAACTCCGTTCAAACCCTTTACCAACGCCAGATTTACTCTCTACATGCTTTATAGGAGTAGAATAGTATGTCTATTCATGGGTGCTTTCACCAGGGTGGCTCCTCTTTTGCGCTTCACTGATTTTAAAGTAGCTTCGTGCCCGTTTTTTATTGGTAATTGCTGCTTCTTGCTTCAGCAAAAGGATGTAAGGGGCAGTCTTTAAATTATAAACGAATCATGGCATACGACGTAATAGTTATTGGAACAGGCCCCGGCGGTTATGTAGCCGCTATAAGGGCATCACAGTTAGGTTTTAAGACAGCAGTTATTGAAAAGGAAAGCCTGGGGGGTATATGCCTGAACTGGGGCTGCATCCCTACAAAAGCCTTGTTGAAGAGCGCACAGGTTTATGAAGATATCAAGCACGCTAAAGATTATGGAATAGAAGCAACAGGCCAGCACAATTTCGAAGCTATCATCAAAAGAAGCCGCGGTGTAGCCGATAAAATGAGTAAAGGCGTGCAGTTTCTAATGAGGAAGAATAAGATAGATGTGATATTTGGCTTTGGCAAACTGGTAGCTAAAGGAAAGATTGAAGTGAGTGCTGCGGATGGTAAGAAACAAACGGTTGAAGCGAAACATATTATTATCGCAACCGGTGCCCGCAGCCGCGAGTTACCTTCCCTGCCTATTGATGGCAAAAAGATTATCGGCTACCGGGAAGCTATGGTGCTGCCACAACAGCCAAAGTCCATGATCATTGTTGGAAGTGGTGCTATAGGCGTGGAATTTGGTTATTTCTATAACAGTTTGGGCACTAAAGTGACTATTGTGGAGTTCCTGCCGAGAGTAGTACCAGTTGAAGATGAAGACATATCTAAAGAACTGGAAAAGAACCTTAAGAAAAATGGAATAGACATCATGACCAGCAGCGAGGTTACCAAAGTTGATTCTTCAGGTAACGGTGTGGTGGCTACTGTAAAGACAGCAAATGGAGAAACGACTCTCCAGGCAGATATCGTGCTTAGTGCAGTAGGTATTCAACCTAACATTGAACGAATTGGCCTGGAAGAATTAGGCATCAAAACAGACAAGGGACGCATTCAAACCGATAAATATTATAGCACTAATGTTCCGGGCATCTATGCTATTGGTGATTGCACACCGGGACAGGCATTGGCTCACGTAGCGTCCAAGGAGGGTATCATTTGCGTTGAGAACATTGCGTACAGCGAAAAGAAATATAACCACCAGCCGTTACCTCTTGATTACGGTAATGTACCCGGATGTACCTACTGTAGTCCTGAAATTGCCTCTGTAGGTATGACGGAGAAGCAAGCAAAGGATGCAGGATATGAAGTGAAGGTGGGTAAATTCCCGCTTTCCGCATCAGGCAAGGCCACTGCTGCCGGTCACATGGAAGGATTTATAAAGGTGATTTTTGATGCTAAATATGGAGAGTGGCTGGGCACACACATGATTGGTTACAATGTAACTGAGATGATTTCCGAGACGGTGGTTGGAAGAAAACTGGAAACTACCTACCAGGAAATCCTTGACAGTATACATCCTCACCCAACAATCAGTGAGAATATCAAAGAAGCAATTGAAGTTGCTTACGGGGAAGCAATACATATTTAAATACATTGAGTATAATTCCTTAATCTTTTATAAGAGTTCCGGTTATACGGAACTCTTTTTTTCTTTAAATGCTTACCCATGCAGCATTTGACTGCATTTCCGGCTCTTAATCTATAACGCTATGAAAAGAACCACTGCTTTAACCATAATACTACTGTTTTCTTTATCCTCCTTTTGCCAATCACACAGAAATGAGCCGGCACCGAAGATTACTGTGAAATGGGCACCCACCGGGTTAATACTTGGCAATGTGAATGTGCAGGCAGAATACAACTTCGGAGGTAAGCATTCATTAACGGCTAACCTGGGCATACCCTCCTCAGCTCACCATTCTTTTAACTACCAGGATGGCAAGACAGATTTCAATATGAAGTCAACCTCCTTTCTTGCAGGATACAGAACCTACACATCACACAAACAACTGGCGGGATTTTACCTGGAGCCCTATTTTAAATATGTACACCAGTTGAGTGAAGGCATTGGTAATGGTACGCTAAGCAGTCAACCCGCTACTTTCGATTTTACCAATGACTACAATGGTATGGGTGTCGGCCTGCAATTGGGTACCCAGTTTATAATAAAGAAAAGAATAATAGTTGACCTATTCTTTCTTGGACCTGAGATCAACAGCTCGGAAAATACATTTAAGGCAATTGAAATCAACAATAGCACTCCATGGACCAGTATGGAAGCAACTGAGGCTCAGAAGGACATTGTTGACTTCCTTAACCAGTTCCCTATTATCCGCAACCATACTAATGTTATGGTTGATAAAAGCAGCAGGGTAGTTACTGCTGATTTTAGTGGCTTTGTCCCTGGCATTCGTGCAGGGGTTTCAATTGGGATAGCTTTTTAATATTTCTATTAAAGGCATTTTGCCAGGATTTCCACACTATTTTAATCCCCTGCTTTATCTGGAGTAAATTGCAATATGCCTAGAATTTCTATTTGGGAGAAGGAAACCATTTTTGCTCCACAAGATGTGGTGATCATCGGTTGCGGTTTTGTTGGATTATGGTCTGCATTTTACTTAAAAAAGAAATTTCCCGAAAAGAAGATCACTATTCTTGAAAGAGGAATTGTTCCATCAGGTGCCAGCACACGTAATGCAGGCTTTGCCTGTTTTGGCAGCCTTAGTGAGTTGATCAGGGATGGTGCAACCATGGGTGCCGACAAGATGCTTAGTATAGTAGAGATGCGGTATAAAGGACTTCAGAAAATACAGAAGTATTTCAGTAAAAAGGATATTGATTTCGAATTGTGTGGAGGTTATGAATTATATGAAAATAACAAGATCAGTGCTGAAGAACTTCGTCATAACATAGGTTACCTGAATAGCTTACTAATACCGATTACAGGCATAAAGAAAACCTTTAAGATGGCTGATGAGAAGATCAGTCAATTTGGGTTAGGGCAGACGGAACACCTGGTAGAAAACCAACTGGAAGGATTCCAGCATTCGGGTAAATTGCTCCAGTCATTATTACGAAAAGTTATCAGTATGGGAGTGCAGGTGATCACTTCCGCAGATGTCAAAGAATTCACGAGGCGGGAAGCAATCATAGAGGTAGCTACAGAGAACTTCACCATTACAACCCGGAAGTTGTTGCTGGCAACCAATGCATTCACAGGGCAGTTGATTGAAGGGATGGACATTGTGCCTGCCCGTGGCCAGGTACTGGTGACTTCCGTCATCAATAATCTAACTATAAAAGGCACTTTCCATTCTGATGAAGGATACTACTATTTTAGGAATCTTGGTGACAGAATTCTCTTAGGCGGAGCACGGAATAAAGCTTTTGAAGAAGAACAGACACTTGAAATAGATATATCTCACACCATCCAATCAGAGCTTGAAAGATATCTTGAGGATGTTGTTCTACCGAATTATAAAGGCCAATATGAAATTGAATACCGTTGGGCGGGAATTATGTGTATGGGATCAGAGAAGACTCCGATCATTAAAGAACTGGAAGAAAATGTCTATTGTGCTATCCGGATGAGTGGCATTGGAGTGGCTATTGCTCCCATTGTTGCGCAGCAGGTAAGTAAGATAATGTTTAAAGCTTAACCAGTTTTTGCATGATGCGGGTAGAGTTGTTTTCACCTTTTAAGAAGTACACACCCGATGGCAGTGCCGAAACATTAGCGGTGAAAGATAGAGAAGTTATATTGAGACTTTGAACAGGGACTCCCTGTATGTTCACTATCTGAAGCTTTTTCCCTATCCATGTATCATCATTACCGATGTTTATAGTTATGTTGCTCAGAGTGGGATTTGGGTATACCTGCAACTGTCCTTCAGTAAGCTCAGGCAATGAAGCAGCTTCCATCCATGGAGCATCGAGACCTTTGCTGGAAAGAATACTTTCTCTCGGACCTCCTTCAGCAAACAGTGCACGCATCCTTTCTTTCTGCCCGTTGGTGAACATGTTCATACACTGGTCATTAGTGTAATCCATATAATTCATATACATATCTCCCAGGGTTCCATTGCTGCAAGAGCTCCTGAATGTAGATGGACAACCGCTGGTAAAGCCACCCTGTGGTGGAGTATCTGCTATACCATCATCGCCACAGGCTCTGTCGCCCCAGATATGCTTTAATCCAAGCCAGTGACCAATTTCATGTACTGCTGTTCTGCCCAGGCTATAGGCTCCTCCTGAATTGTTGGTTCCAAAGGCGGAAAAGCTGATAACCAGTCCATCTTTAGTTTGATCGGTACCGGGTATAGTTGCATAAGCCAAACCGGTCATTAAGTTGCCAACCCAGATATTAAGATAGCTTTTGGTGTCCCAGGCATTGTCTCCACCTTCGGAACTGATCTTAATTTTATCGTCAGTTGTCCAGAAAGTGCGGAAAGTCTGTTTCCTTACAATTCCTGTTGTAGGTCTGCCATTCGGATCAGCAGTGGCCAGTTGAAACTGGATCTTTACATCAGCAGCATATTTCTTAAAGCGCTCCGGTGTATTAATAGTATCGGCGTTGAGGCGCCTGAAGTCTTTATTAAGAGCATCAAGCTGTGATTGAATTTGGGCGTTGAGGATGTTTTGAGTTGCGTTATTATATAATATATGTACAACAACGGGAATCTTTATTAAGGCAGGTGCACTTGTTCTAAGATTATTACCTGAGGCTGCAGAATGTTGCTTTTGAAGGAAGTTTTCAATTTCGGTGACCCTTTTAGCAATAGCAGGAAACTGCTGCAACTGGTAATCAGTATATTGAACAGTCTCACAGCTCTTTTGGGCTGCAAGGATGTGGGTAAAAGTGATACAGATTAAAAATAAAAGCGTCCTCATAGTTCCTTTTTACAGGCACCATAGGCTATGGATAATTACAATAGTCTTTTAAAAGATATTGGTAGAAGTGTCTTTCAGAGGAATGATAATAGCGTTGGTAATTTGTAGGATACGTGGAAGGAAGTGCTAAGATATACTCAGGATCTGTAAAATGCAAGTAAATGGACCAATTCTTTAAATAAGTGATTATCCATTGCACTTATATTTGAAAAATGAAAAGGTTGACTGGGATTCTTGCGGCATTAACTATCCTTGCCCTGCTCTCCTGTAATAATTCTTCAGATAATGAACCTGAAAATACACCTGTAACTCCTGCCCTCAGCTATACTCTTGGGGGAAGCTTGCCTCATGATACTTCTTCATTTACAGAAGGGTTGGAATTCTACAATAACAACCTGCTGGAAAGTACAGGTAATTATGGTAAATCAAAACTGCTGGAAATGGACCCCACGTCCGGTAAAGTATTAAAACAGGTGGTTCTGGATCCTAAGTACTTTGGTGAAGGTATTTCTGTTCTTCGCGATACTATATACCAAATGACTTATAAGGAACATGTTGTATTCCTCTATTCTGCAAAGGATTTTACAAAGATCAAGGAACAGCCATTAAATACGGAGGGCTGGGGTATGACCAATGATGGGAAGAACCTTATAGTAAGTGATGGAAGTAGCAACCTTTTCTTTTATGAACCGGGAACCTTTCGGTTACTTAAGACCCAGGCTGTAACCGAAAATGGAGTACCTGCGGTTAACGTAAATGAGCTGGAATACATAAATGGATATGTGTATGCCAATCAGTGGCAATACAATTATATTTTAAAGATCGATCCTAACACCGGAGCCGTGATAGCCAAGATGGATCTGACTGACCTGGTAAACCGTGT
>JBLNAY010000213.1:0-2661 GCA_050259715.1 Candidatus Dadabacteria bacterium | reverse complement strand
GTGGAAGTGACTTCGTTGAAATGTTCGTTGGTGTGGGTGCCAGCCGTGTAAGAGACCTGTTCAAACAGGCGAGGGAAAAAGCGCCTTGTATCATCTTCATAGATGAAATTGATGCCATTGGCCGTGCCAGGGGTAAGAACATGATGATGAGTAATGATGAAAGAGAAAGTACGCTGAACCAGTTACTTGTTGAGATGGATGGTTTTGGTACAGATACTGGCATCATCGTTCTTGCCGCTACAAACAGGCCGGATGTATTGGATACTGCCCTTCTTCGCCCCGGACGTTTTGACAGGCAGATCACTATAGATAAACCGGACGTTAAAGGAAGAGAAGCCATATTCAAGGTTCACCTGAAGCCAATTAAGGTTTCTGAAAAGGTGGACATCCATAAACTGGCAGAGCAGACACCCGGTTTCGCAGGTGCTGACATCGCCAATGTTTGTAATGAGGCTGCCCTTATTGCTGCACGTAAGAACAAGTTAGCAGTAGATATGAGTGACTTCCAGGATGCCGTTGATCGTGTGATTGGGGGATTGGAAAAGAAGAACAAGATCATTTCACCGGAAGAAAAAAGAATCATTGCTTACCATGAAGCAGGTCACGCCATCTGTGGATGGTTCCTTGAACATGCTTACCCGCTGTTGAAAGTGACGATTGTACCGCGGGGTACCGCTGCATTGGGATATGCACAGTACACTCCTAAAGAGCAGTACCTGTATAATACCGACCAGCTAAGTGACCAGATATGCATGACACTTGGTGGACGAGCCAGTGAAGAGATATTCTTTGGCAAGATATCTACCGGTGCACAGAACGACCTTCAACAGATTACACGTATAGCTTACTCAATGGTTACAGTGTATGGTATGAACGATAAAGTAGGAAACATCAGCTTTTATGATCCGCAGCAGGATAATTCTTTCACCAAGCCTTATTCTGATGAAACAGCTAAGATCATTGACGAAGAAGTAAGAAAGCTGATTGATGATGCTTATGAACGTACCAAGCATCTACTGAGGGAGAGGAAAGGAGAAGTGGAGAAACTTGCAGAAGCATTGCTGGATAAGGAAGTTTTATTCCAGAGTGATGTGGAAGAGCTTATAGGCCCACGTCCTTACGGAGAGAAGCATGTATTAGACGATATTGAAAAGCACCCGGAAGGAGGCATCAGCGAAGGTGTTCCTCCGTACGATCCTAATGTGACTAATCACCAGCCGGCTGCAAAATGAGTACAGCAAAGAATAGTATTTTAAAGAAAATAAGAATGGCGTTGGCACAACCAACGCCATTGCCTTTTCCGGAAAGTGAAGGCAATGACTCTGTATTTCAACCGCAGCAACAAGATTTAGTGGTGGAATTTGCAGAACAGTTCACACAGTTGTTAGGCAAGTTTGTTTTTTGCCTGGATGAAAAAGAGTTCATTGAGAATTTCCAGAAGCTATATTTCCAGCAGCAATGGTCTAAGATCTATTGCATGGAAGAAAACATCAAGCGTCTGGTGCCACCAAACATCTTGTCTGATGATATAATAAATTGTGATGCATCCCTGACCACCTGTGAAGCACTGGTTGCAAGGACCGGAACGATGGTGCTCTCTGCTACTCAACAGGGAAGGCTTCCATCAGTTTATGCTCCCGTTCATGTGTGCCTGGCTTATACCTCCCAATTGGTGTATGACATAAAGGACGCGCTGAATGTTATAAAGGATAAATACAAGCAATCGCTGCCTTCTCTTATAACTTTTGCAACAGGTCCAAGCAGAACCGCGGATATTGAAAAAACATTGGTCGTTGGTGTGCATGGGCCAAAGGAGGTATATTGTTTTATAATTGATGATCAGCAGTAAGACCATTACATGCAACTTCCACCTGATAAAAAAATATACTTCATATCCGACTTCCACCTGGGTGCTCCGGATGCACAGAGCAGCCTGAGACGGGAAAAACAGGTAGTTTCTTTTCTCAATGAAATGAAGGAAGATGCCCATTCTATATTCATTGTTGGCGACCTGTTCGACTTCTGGTTTGAGTACAAGAAAGTTGTCCCCAAAGGCTATGTAAGAATACTTGGTAAAATAGCAGAACTAACCGATGCCGGTATTGCTGTTCATTTCTTTGTCGGTAATCACGACATGTGGATGAAAAACTATTTTCAAACAGAGTTAAATGTTCCTGTTTATTATGAACCAAAGTCCTTTACTTACAACAACAAGAAATTCTTTATTGGGCATGGTGATGGACTAGGTCCCTCCGATCATGGTTATAAGGCGATGAAGAAGGTTTTCCGTCACCCCTTATCTAAATGGCTGTTTGGTTTATTGCCCTCACGTGTAGGTATTGGTATCGCGAATTACTTCAGCCAGAAGAGCAGGGATGCAGATAAAGGAATAGTAGAAAAATTCCATGGTGAAGAGAAAGAATGGTTGCTGATGTTTAGCAGGGAGATATTAAAAAAGGAACATTATGATTTTTTTGTGTTTGGTCATAGACACCTGCCGATAGATTACCGTCTAACTGAGAGTAGTCGTTATATAAACCTTGGTGAGTGGATCAACTTTGAAACCTATGCTGTTTTTGATGGGCAGGATATGGTAGTAAAATCCTATACGGGTAAAGACGATAAAATATACCGCAACTGGTGAAGTATTTCTTATCCATA
>JBLNAY010000212.1:0-13204 GCA_050259715.1 Candidatus Dadabacteria bacterium | reverse complement strand
TTATCATAATTACTGGCTATAGTGACATTAAGATAGCTGTAGAGGTGATGAAGATGGGAGCTTATGATTATATAACAAAACCTTTGTTTCCAGATGAAATTTTGGTAACAATAAAGAAGGCATTAGAAACACCCCAGGTACAAAATGAACCTGTGAAGGTGGGTAGTTCTACTGCAACTGCTAAAACAGAGCAAACATCAGTTCCCAAAGAAAAAGGTCCTGCCATCACTGTTTCAGGTGAGTATATTTTCGGAGATACTCCTGTATTCAGGCAGATTTTACAACAAATAGATTTAGTAGCACCAACAAATTATACTGTTATTATACATGGAGAAAGTGGTAGTGGTAAAGAAGCTATCGCCCAGGAAATACATAAACGCAGTAAAAGAAAGACAAAACCTTTTGTGGCTATTGATTGTGGTGCTCTTTCAAAAGAGTTAGCAGGTAGCGAATTGTTTGGTCATGAAAAGGGATCTTTTACGGGGGCTTTGAACCAGAAGATAGGAAGCTTTGAATTGGCTAACACAGGAACGATATTTTTGGATGAAGTTGCGAATCTTTCCTATGATATACAAGTGTCATTGTTGAGGGTAGTGCAGGAAAGAAAGATGCGTAGAGTTGGAGGCGTAAAGGACATTGAATTAGATGTAAGGATAATAATAGCTAGTAATGAAAGACTTTGGGATGCAGTAAGAAGAGGAAAGTTCCGGGAAGATTTGTATCACAGGTTTAATGAGTTTAGTATAGATGTGCCGCCGCTGCGTCAAAGACCTGATGATGTGATGTTGTTTGCCAACCATTTCCTTCACCAGACCAATACAGAGCTTGGCAAGAATGTAAAACGTTTTAGTGCAGAAGTAGAAAACATTTTCCGCAATTATGTTTGGTACGGTAACCTTCGGGAATTGAAGAATGTAATTAAAAGAGCCACCTTGCTTTCTGATGGCGAAGAAATTGAAGCTTCTTCCCTTCCATTTGAAATATCACACTTCAATAAACTTCAATTTGATCAGCAACCAGAACCGGTGGCTGTCACCAACGCCTATGTGCCGCCCACACCTGAGACGCTTGATGTTCAACGGCCGGGAGGTATGTCAGAGACTACACTAAAAGGCGCCAGTATTGATGCTGAGTACGAGATGATTCTAAAGGCTTTGAAGAAAGTGAACTTCAATAAAAGTAAGGCCGCAAAACTTCTAAATATTGATCGTAAGACCCTGTATAACAAAATGAAGCAGTACCAGGAATTCAATAATCAATAACAGAGGGGACGAGATGTTATCTACGGTTGCTTCGCTTTATGATTGGGAGTATAGATCTGTTTCTAAAACTTTTCAAGACAGGTTGGCCGTAGTGCAGCCTAATAAAGTTCTATCAAGAGGAAAAATAAAATATAAGGGTGATATAAAAGGAAGAGATGTAATTTGCCGCAGTGAGAACTTGACGGAAGGAATGATCTATTCGGAAAGAACTATTCGTTGTTTATTTATTGTCCTATTGCCCGGTAAACTATCTTAAGAATGTCGTCTTCATTACAACTATTTGCGAGGGTTTTGATCATTGATGATGATGAGGATGATTTTTTCATTACCTCGGAATACATGCATGGTATACAGGAGTACCAGTTGCAAATAGATTGGTGTTATAAGTTCAATGAAGCCATTCAACACCTGCAGAACCGCACCTATGACATCTATTTTGTCGACTATCGCTTAGGTGCCCGAACCGGATTGGATTTTCTTAAGGAAGCTGTTCGTTTTGGCACTGAAGAACCCATCATACTTTTAACAGGAAAAGGAAATAAGAATGTGGATATTGAGGCAATGCAGATGGGCGCCACAGACTACCTGATCAAGACAGAACTTACAACAGAGAAGCTGGAAAGGTGCATCAGGTATGCTCTTGAAAGAACCGCTTATCTTAAAGCATTACGTGCAAATGAGACGAAGTATCGCAACATCTTTGAACTTTCAAAAGATGCTGTATTCATTTCCGATAAGAATCTGAACTTTATTGATTGCAATCCCGCCACTTCCATTCTCCTGGGTTATGAGAAAGACGAGCTGAAGAAAATCTCAGTTTATGATCTTATAGCCGATGAGAATGATAAAACTCTTTTATCTAAGATCATGTATGAGGAAGGCCAGATAAATGACCTGGAAGTGGAGTTGTACAACAAATCAGAAGAAAGGAAGACGTGCATCTTTTCAGCAACTGCGACAGTTGATAAGGATGGTTCTTATTACCAGGGGTTGATACATGACATTACAAATTTGAGACGCGCTGAGAAGGCCAATCTCCTAGTAGAAAAACTGGGTGCTACCGGGCGATTGGTGCGTACTCTTGCCCATGAAGTCCGCAATCCTCTTAATAACATCAATATGTCGGTAGAGCAGTTAACGCAAACGGCATCCGATGGAGAGGAGTCAACAATATTCCTTGATATTATTCAGCGCAACAGCAAACGTATTGGTGATATCATCACCGAGTTGCTGGATACTTCAAGGCCAACAGAACTAACATTTGAAAAGGTAGCTCTCCAGAGTATCATGGATGAAACAATTGCTGAAGCTCTTGACCGTATCACTCTTCAGCATGTGAATATGCAGATTAAGTACCCGAATGATGCGTCTTACATAATGGCAAATAAGGATAAGCTGAAGATAGCGTTCCTGAACATTATTATTAATGCTGTAGAAGCGATGGAAGCCGGAAACGGAATACTGAAAGTTTCTATTGATACATCAAGGGATTCGCACACTGTGGTTATTAAGGATAATGGTTGCGGTATACCTGAGGAGAATATATCAAGATTGTTTGAGCCGTATTTTACATCTAAAAGAAATGGAATGGGCCTCGGCCTGGCAGCCACATTAAATATCCTTCAGTCGCATAAGGCTACAATTGATGTGATGTCAGTTTTAAGGCAAGGCACAACATTCACCATTACCTTCCCTGCTGCCTGATCTGATGTTTATTGTTCTGCCAATTGCGCAGTAAAGCAGAAAATTGCCGATACACTAATTCCATTGAGAAGTCACCAGCTTAAACTTATGCCATTTGGCTAGCTGGATAAAAAGTAAAAGGTTGGGAACTGGTTAATCGAGCCTCGACATAGGTATTTCGGCCGACTCTCTCTTGATAATAAAAACGGCTGTATCCTTTGGCCTGATACCATGACCGCTTTGCAAGGCGAATATCTTGGTGAATTCAGCACCAAAATAAAGGATCAAAGAAAAATAATACACCCATGAAAGTATGATCACAATGGAAGCCGCTGTTCCATAAGTAATACCTAGATTTGCCTTACCAATGTAAAGACCTATCAGGTATTTCCCGCCTAAGAATAATACGGCGGTAAACGCCGATCCTACCAATGCATCCCGCCACGAGATGATCGCATCAGGCAGTACTTTAAATAAAACCATGAATAATGATGTGATTACTATTAGAAGAACGATAGTATTCATAGTATCGATGAAGTAAATAGTTGCGTGTGGGAAAAACTGTATTAGCTTTTCGCTGAGAATGCCCAGAACCGTATTAATAATTAGTGTCACAAACAACAGGAACCCTAATCCAAGGACAAGACTGAACGATATCAGCCGGTTAATTAAATATTTTCTCCACCCGGAACCTTTCCTTGGCTTTGCTCTCACCGACCAAATAAAATCCAAGGATCCTTGAATCTCCGTGAACATTCCGGTTGCACCTATGAACACGATAACACCTCCAATGATAGCTCCCCTTAGAGTAGAATGAGAGTTCTCTATATTGGCAATAATCTCCTGAATCTGGGAGGCGGCAAGGGGTCCTACAAAATCCTTGATTTCACCATAAAGAGCACCGCTGGCTGCATCTTTTCCATAAAACATGCTTACCAATGAGATGATCACTATACTAAGCGGAGCCAATGCAAACACTGTATAGTAACTTAGTGAAGCGCTTAATTTAAAACAGCTATCATCTGAAAAAGCAATAGCCGCATCGCCCAGTACTACAAATATTTTTTTAAGCTTCTTCATTAATTCCGTTGTGCTTTACTTATTATGGAAACACATGCCATCGTTTCTAAATGCTCAAATGCTAAGACAACCTGATGGGGAAATAGCACCACACAAAATTCTTCCCTACAAGCATCTTCTACAAATCTATTTGTTTTTAGTAGCTGTTAAGACTGGCAATGTTTTTTTAGTAGTACAAATGAAGAATCGAATAAATAGCATAGTAATATAGGATTGGTTGGAGCAATGGTGCTTTTGTTTTGATTCATATTCTCATTGTCCTTGCTGTTATTTCTATATTGTTTGGAAATATTCACAGGGACATAAACCAGGTTATAAACTTTCTCATATACACGGTCCATTCTATCAGCAAGGCTACAGTTCTCCACTGTAGCCCTTTTTTTTATAATGATTAAAAAGGGATAAAGATCATCAGGTATAATCAATTAAGGACCTAAAGGTGTTATAATGGGAAATGCGCGATAGCGAAGTCGTGGTCCCTCTAGCTTTTATTTCGAAGAGCGGGTAAATACACTTATTTTATCAGAGCACTCCCGGCACAGTCTCGCAACTGACTTAAATTTCTCGCCTTCCTGTGTATCACAGATTTCAGCGCACTCCTCACATATGCCTACACAGAGTACTGCCATCTTAGGTATGTTCACCGATCCGGACTTAAGAGCATGAAAGGTGCCCATGCATATTAATGCGCATTCATCTATAATCTTTACCATACCACCTGACAAGTATGTCCGGATGCCATGCAATTCTTTCAGGAGGTCTTCACATTTAATCCATGTTTGGAAACAAACATTGGTATGTACACTTGAGATAGTGATCATTAGTTATTCATAACTTTTTTGCGTATGGCTATATCTTCCATAAAACTGGAAATTCTTTGATCGTTATAAGTCCCATAGGAATCTATTAATGTGCCTTTCTTCCCATCTGAGGTTTCTATAACATAAAGTATAGCATTATCTGCCGGGTCCGATTCTCCTTCAAAGCGGAAAAAATTCACTACTTCCACTTCTTCTGGTTTGTATATATAATCAGAAGAAAAGGCCACTAATCCTTGCTCCGTTACCTTAAAGCTTTCAGAATATCCTTCCCTCACAATCCGGTTCAAACAAAAGGACAAACTTTTCATGTAAGGCATACTATTATGTTCATTTGTAATCATACAACAACTCCATTCTCCTATAGTACCTAAATATGTTGCCAGAGTTTTAAACAATTGGTTATAATGATTATCGGACGGATGAGTAGTCTATTCCCCAAAAAAAATGGAGCAACTTAAAGCTGCTCCTTTTTTTATCGTATCAGTTCTGCTTTTGTTGAGAATTATTTTGCAGCTGCATGCATATCTCTCAGGCGTTTAACTTCATCATGACCGCTCTTTAAAGTAGCTTTTTGCCTTACTATCAGATCACGTAAGGAAGGCTCATATTCTACATCAGCATTTAAAGCCATATCATAGGCTTTCTGTGCTGCGTCCTCACCAAATTCACAGTTATCCAGAATCGTCTTTCGATCCTTACCTGTGATTGCGGCTTTCAGGTCCATCCACACCCTGTAGATCTTTCCTGAGTTGGTGCTACCGTCAGCTGGATTACCACCTAACCTGCTTACTTCCTGGGTGAGTTCCTGGGCATATTGCCTGCTTTCATTAATGTATTTTGTGAACAATGCTTTCAGATCTGCATCAGTATCTTTTAATTCTTCAATAGCTTTTTCATATCCAACCACACGATCATGGTTGATGCGAATCAGATCATTTAAAACGCCGATTATTTTTTCCATAACTGTATATTTTGAAAATAGAATAATCTAAAAATCATACCTGAGCCAACAGGCTTATCGCTATGGTATGGAAATTTCTGCCGGGTACTTATTAACCCTTAAATCTTAAACTATGGCTAAGTATTCAAAAGGCGCCGGAAAGAAAGTAGAAAAGGTGATGCATGAAATGCATGAAGGCAAATTAAAAAGTGGTAGAAGTGGTAAGAAGGTAACTTCAAGAAAACAGGCTATTGCTATTGGTTTGTCTGAAGCCAGGGAAAAAGGGGAGAAGGTTCCAAAGAAATCGTCTTCTTCAAAATCTTCCTCTGGCGGCAGCCGGAAATCTTCTTCTAAATCAGCAGGTGCAAGCAAGAGTAAATCTTCTTCAAAATCATCTGGGAGATCTTCACGTTCATCCGCTACTTCTAAAGGCGGCAGTAAGACAGCAAGTAAAAAATCAGCTTCAAAACGTAATTCTTCGTCAGGAAGTACAGCAAAAAAAAGCAGCTCTAAATCAGCTTCTGCTAAGAGAGGGAGTAGTAGTTCCAGGGGAAGTTCAAAAAAAACTACTTCTTCAGGCTCCAGCAGAAGCAGGTCTAAAGCTTCTTCGAAGGGTGGAACTAAAACAGCTTCCAGGAAAAGCAGCAGGTCGTCAAGCAAGTGAGCTGCATATTAAAAAGAGAGGGTCGGCCGGGATCGACAACTTTATACAAGGTCTTTAAGAATCTTCATCAGAACGCGTTCTTCAGAAGTGTAGCCGGTTAGCTGGTCGTCCTTTTCTATTTTATCTAATTCTTTAAGATATTTATCAAGGGCATTTTCTTCGTAAAGCTTAATTATGCCAGGGTGCACATAATATTTCTTACACACTGAACGGGTGTTACCCAGCTTTTTACTCACTTCATCAAGAGCACTCAGAACATTCTTTTTGCAGGTAACATCACCATCTGCCTCACCAATGGTGCAAAATGCTCTCAGAATGTTCAGGGTTCCAGCCCAGGTGCGGAAGTCCTTTGCAGTAAAATCTCCTCCTGTTGCTTCCTTGATGTAGCGGTTCACCATCCCTGAATCAACCGATTTGCGGGTACCGTCTTCAGCATAATACTGGAAGAGCTCTTTACCGGGGATGTCACGGCATTGTTTAACCATCCTTGCTAACTTCTTATGCTTCAGTGTGATCTCCTGTTCGATACCTTTTTTACCTATAAAGGAGAAATGAACTGTATCACCGTTGATCTTAACATGTTTGTCCTTTAGAGTAGTTAACCCATAAGAGCCGTTTTTCTTTTCATAATCATCATTACCGATCCTGATATAAGTTCTTTCCATCAGGCTGATGACTGTAGCGATCACCTTCTCTTCACAAAGGACCTTAAGGGAAAGGTCTGTTTCTACCCGTTCACGTAAGGCGAGTATTACTTTACCAAACTCATAGAGGCGGTGAAATTTGGTTTCATTTCTCAGCGACTCCCAGTATTTGTGGTAACGGTATTGTTTACGACCTTTAACATCATAACCAATTGCCTGTATGTGACCGTATTCATTTGGGCAAATCCAGACATTTGTCCAGGCAGGTGGAATGGCCAGTTTCCTGATCCGCTCAAGTTCTTGTTTATCCTTAATCGTCTTATCGTCATATTTATAAATAAAACCACTTTCTTTCTTGATCCTTGTTATACCCGGTGATTTATCATTGACATAAACCAGGTCAGCAACTTTAGCTGCTTTACCATAATCGCGATCAATCTTCAGAAACTCTTTATGCGTAAGGTCAATTACTTGCTCCATTGTTATACTTTTTTCTTTTCAAAAGTTCCAGATCTAAGCGAGAGTTTAGTTGCATGCAATTCAGCCGCTTCCTCTACTGAGTGTGACTTATGTAAGTCTGATTCTTTTCCAGCAAGTTCAGCAAGCTTGACATAGAAGTTCTTTAGGGTTTCCAATTCTTCCTGGGTAAGATCTTCAACTACAATAAGTCGGTTGCTTGCTTTTTCATTAGCCGCAATTAACTCGTTTAGTTTCAACTGAACGGCAAGTGAATCCTTATTTTGCGTTTGCTGAATAATGAACACCATAAGGAATGTCACAATTGTGGTACTTGTATTTATTACCAGCTGCCAGGTATCGGAGTAATGAAAAAAGGGGCCTGTAATACCCCAGATAATTATGACAGAAAGTGCCAGGATGAATGCTATTGAGCTACCCGTTGCCTTAGTAACTTTTGCCGCCATATTTTGAAAGGTTCTGGAAAAGCCGTTAATTGTCTTGCCCGAGTTAAATCCTGCTTTAATTTGATTATCCAGGCTTTTCTGCAACCTATTGTTATTACTCATACTTGAGACATTTACTTATATAAAAGAAAAAGCCAGACCAATTGTCCGGCTTTCTTATTAAAATGTTCTAAATGCCTGTTGTTATTCTTCTTCTTCTTCGTTTTCTGCCTGGATGTTAATGCTGCTTACTGCTAATTCCGTTAATAGCTCGTCAGCCTCTTTTTCCTCATCAAGTGTTTCCTGTAAGAGATCGGCTATTTCATTTTCACCCATTGTCTTTGCCAGTTGAACGAGGCTGCCATATGCGGCTATTTCGTAATGTTCAACCTTTTGAGCTGAGATAATTAATCCGGCATCTCTAACAGAGGAACCTTTTGGTAATTCATCCATTAAGCTTTGAGCTTCTTTAACCAGCCCTTCCATAGCTTCACATTTCTTTGGTTTAGGAGGCAAATCCAGCATTTCGAATACTTCTTCGCAGCGTTGGATCTGGTTTTCTGTTACCTGCAGGTGCTCTTCAAATGCATTAGCTAGTTCCTCGTTGGTAGAAGCTTTCATCATTTTAGGCAATGCCTTCGTCAGGTGTTTTTCTGCCCAGTAGATATCCTTTAATTCATCGATAAAAAGTTCCTTCAACATAGTTTCCTCACTCTTCATCATGGTATTGCTTGTTCTTTTACTACCGGCAGTTTTTTTACTGTTGGTAGTACTACTTGTATTCCGTGGCATAAATAAATGTTTTAGAGATTAATAAATGCTACAGTGTTGTAAAAAAAATAGTGCCAACAAGGCCCTTTTCATCCACTGTTGAAGCTGCCTTGTGTAGAGCTTTTTACACACGGGCAGCTTTATTTGGCAGAAATAGAATTCATGAGTAAATGGTATCCAATTTGGATATACTTATCCGAGTCTCTTTGATTACTTAAAAATAAAATTTATGGTAAGTACAGAACAAATCAGTTTCCTTCAGAATAAAATAAAGGAGATTGGTAGTGCGATATTCTACAATGAAAGTGAGGCGGTGTTAAAACTTCCCAGCACAATAGTTAGTACCCTTATGGTGGATGATTTTGGTTATGTGTGGTTCTTCGTTCACAAGCCCAAGCAACATCTCAGGGAATTTGAACAGGATTTCCCGGTTCGCATGGACTTCTTTAAAAAAGGAACGAATTGTTTTTTGCAAGTAGAAGGACGTGGTTGTGTGGTGACTGATCCTGAAGAGGTGAATACATTGCTGTCATTAACAGAGGAACTTCAACAGGTTAACCAAATGGATATGGTGCTTGTAAAAGTGAAGATTCAAAAGGCAGAGTACTATGAGACAAAGACAGCTCATAATAACTCCTGGTGGCAGACAGCAGTGAATACAGTGTCAACATGGTTCAGGAATACTAATCAGTATAAACCCAATAGCACTTATTTCCCTGCATCTTAAACACACCTTTATATGCGGTCAATTTGGTCAGGAGCAATCAGTTTTGGGTTAGTCAATATTCCGGTAAAACTCGGGAGCGCAGTAGAGTCCGGGAGTGAATTAAGTTTTGATATGTTATCTAAAAAAGATTTAGCTCCGATCCGTTATGCCCGTATTGATACGAAAACCAATAAGGAAGTTGAGTGGAAAGATATAGTGAAAGGTTACGAATACACTAAAGGCAAGTATGTGGTAATCTCGGATGAAGACTTCCAGAAGGCTAGTCCTGAAAAGTCAAAGACCATTGACATTGTTCAATTTGTAAAGGAAGAAGAGATTGAATCGGTTTATTACGAAAAGCCCTATTTTATCACTCCTGATAAAGGAGCAGGAAAGCCTTATGCTTTATTGATGAAAGCTCTGGAGGAAACTAAATCAGTCGGTATTGCAGAATTCATGTTGCGTAACCGCATGCACATATGCGCACTAAAGGTTTACAATGGTGTGTTGATGTTAAACCAGCTGCGATACCAGGAAGAGATAAGGGAAGCACCTGAAGTGGACCTGAAAAATGAAAAGATTTCTCCTAAGGAAGTTCAGTTAGCAGTGAAACTGGTAAATCAATTAACAGAAAAATTCAAGGCTTCCGAATTCAAGGACACATACGTTCAGGCGCTGAAGAAAGTAATAGAAGCAAAAGCAGCTGGCAAAGAAATACATGTAGCTGCACCGAAGAAGGCTACTGCCACTGTAAAAGACCTGATGGAAGTGCTGAAGGAAAGCCTCAATCAACCAACAAAGGAAAAAAAGAAAGCAAAGGCAGCGTAAGTATTGTTTAAGGTTTTAAAGTTTAAGGTTTAAAGTTCCCTTGAAGAGGCATAGTTGCCTCTTTTGTTTTTATAAGAAATACCAATTTGGGTGTTGAAACATAGTAGAAGAGTTGAACCTTACAACTAAAACAAATCTAACCAGAGCAAATCTCGTTTGGGTAAACTGTCTTTAAAGTAACGCTGATATATGGAAATCTTTGAAAGTATTAAACGACCAACCTTAAACTTTAAACCTTAAACGTTAAACCTCTCATGGCACAAGTTTTACCGCTGTCCTTCCATGAGTTTATCCCTATACAACAAGAAGCGCCACTTCAATAAAACGAAAGAACCGGAAGGCAAACAAAAATCATCAAAGGGAGCATTGAAGTTTGTTATTCAGAAACATGATGCCTCTCATGTGCATTATGATTTCCGTTTGGAAATGGAAGGAGTTCTCAGGAGCTGGGCTATACCTAAGGGACCCTCACTCGACCCACAGGTGAAACGGTTAGCAATGGCAGTGGAAGATCATCCTTATGATTACCGCACTTTCGAAGGTGTAATCCCTGCAGGTGAATATGGTGGAGGTACAGTTATCGTTTGGGACGAGGGGTGGTATGAACCCATGAATGCAGAGGGACTCACTAAGAAAGAGCAGGAGAAATTATTGATCGAACAATGGCATAAAGGGGATCTCAAGATTGTTCTGCACGGAGAGAAGGTTAATGGTGCTTTTGCGTTGTTCAAATTAAAAGGCCGTGGTGAAAACTCCTGGTTACTGGTTAAGAAAAAAGATGATTATGTTTCAGAGGAAGATATTACCCTTCAGGACGAATCAGTAAAGACAGGTAAGCGATTGGCAGAAGTAGCCCGGGAACATGGAACAGAATTGAATCACCCGGAAGAACAACTGCCCGTAAAAAAAAGAAAAGCTTCTTCCAAAAAATCAGCTGCTAAATCAGCAAAGGTTAATTCAACAGAAAGTAAGGTTAGTGTTGCTATAGAAGACATTCCTAAGAAGTATCCAGGTTCAAGAAAAACAGCAATGCCGGGCAAGCTGGTTCCTGAGATGGCAACATTAGTGGATCAGCCGTTTGATGACAACAATTGGTTATTCGAAATTAAGTGGGATGGCTATCGCGCTGTAGCCTTGTGTTCCGGTACAGATGTGCAATTGTATTCACGCAATCTTCAATCATTTACAAATAAATATTCCCCGGTTACAAATGCTTTGAAAAATCTGAAATTAAACGCCGTGCTTGACGGTGAAATAGTGGCTGTCAATGAGCAGGGGATGGCTCACTTCCAATCGCTTCAGAATTGGCAAAATACTCCGGTTGAAATCCAATATTATGTATTTGATATACTATGGTTAAACGGATATGATCTTACCCAACTGCCTCTTGCTGATCGTAAAGAAATACTGAGGCAGTTACTTCCTCCGGATGATGGTATCATCCGTTATAGTGATCATATTGAAGGCAAAGGAAAAGAATTCTTCGAACTCGCCCTTCAGAAGGGACTGGAAGGTATTATGGCTAAAAAGAAAGACAGTGAATACCGTGTAGGCTCCCGCACTCATGACTGGGTGAAAATAAAAGTGAATCAAAGACAAGAGGTCATAATAGCAGGTTATACCCAGCCGCGGAATTCAAGAGAATATTTCGGTTCACTGCTTCTTGGTGTTTATAAGAACGGAGAGTTGGTTTATGTTGGTCACACAGGTAGCGGTTTTAATAGTAAAACGCTGAAAGAAGTTTATGATAAGTTGCAACCGTTGATCATTGATAAATGTCCGTTTTCAAAAAAGCCTAAGACCAATATGAAGCCCACCTGGGTTAAACCGGAACTGGTGTGCGAAATCAAGTTTGCAGAATGGACTAAGGATGGCATAGCGCGACAACCCATATTTATGGGATTGCGAAGCGATAAGAAACCAAAAGATGTGATTATGGAGAAGATGAGCTCAAGTGAAAGCATACAGGAAGAGGAGAGAAGTGATGCTGTTAAAAAGAATAAAGGAACCTCGAAAAAGGAATCAAAGACTGAAGCAAAATCCAGGAAGAAAGATCCAAAAAAAGATGCAGGAAGTAAGGTGAAGGAAACAATTCCAACCACAAAGAAGAAAAGTGAAAGAACCAACAGCAATGCAAAAACTGGAATCGTTAGTGTAAAAGAATCTACTCCAAAGAAATCTTCGGCTGCCAGCAAGACGGCAGTAAAGAAGAATACAAAATTCACCAATACAGCTATTCCGCTCCTGGACCTTTCGGCCGGGAAGGACCAGAAGATTACACTGGATGGACATGAACTTTCGTTGACCAACCTTGATAAACTGTATTGGAAAAAAGAAGGATTCACCAAAGGTGATATGATCAACTATTACCTGAAGGTGGCTTCCTTTATGATGCCTTACATGATAAACCGGCCCCAATCGCTGAACCGTCATCCCAATGGGATTGCAGCCCCCAACTTTTATCAAAAGGATGTTCGTGGTAAGGTCCCGGATTGGATCACCAAACATGAAGATTATTCAGAATCTACAGGTGAACACATACAATATCTTGTGTGTGATAGTGTGGCCACTCTTATCTACATGGCTAACCTTGGATGTATAGAAATGCATCCATGGCATTCCCGGACACAATCATGGGAATACCCCGACTGGTGCTTGATTGACCTGGACCCTGATAAGGGAAATACGTATGACCAGGTAATGGAAGTGGCACATGTGGTAAAACAGGTGCTGGATTCTATCGGGGCAGAATCTTATCCAAAAACTTCCGGCTCCACAGGACTGCACATTTACATTCCATTAGGTGCAAAATATTCCTTTGATCAATCGAAACAGTTAGCTGAACTGGTGGTGAATTTAGTGCACCAGGAACTGCCCTATACCAGCCTGGAAAGAAGTCCATC
>JBLNAY010000211.1:0-2976 GCA_050259715.1 Candidatus Dadabacteria bacterium | reverse complement strand
CTTTTTCATGCTGATTTTCATCTTCGGCAACATGAACAGCTTCCGGTATTTCTGTAGCAATCAGGTTATAATTAATCTGCGCCTTTTCTTCACCTTTTTCCATTAACTTCAATCCAAAGGTAAGGCCAAAGATTTTGGAGATCCAGTAGTATTTGTTGACTTCCCATCTGTTGGGAGTGGCCTCCTTTTTAGTGTAAGCAGCCCATAGCTTATAATGCTTTAGCTCGTCGGCCGCAATCTGTTGCAGCACTTTGCGGTTTTCAGCATCATTGGTCTGCCCGGCCAGTTTATTGTATATATGATATTCCGTGATCTCTTCTCTTTGAGCCAGCGTTAACTGATGCAGTATTTGGGTGGAGATTGTTCTTGTCGTCATGGTGTCAGGTTAAAATCTTTCATTCTATGAGTTTTATACTCGTTCTCTTATTGTTTACTCTGGCCTTTTATATTCTTCATGGGGTTCATAAAGTTCATTTTGGGGAATGGGGATAAATACTTCATGGCACTCTTCTATATTTTTATGAAATGATTCAGGCAGTCTTGCCCAATCGAATAATTCAACTAGAATAGGAATGTTGCTCTCACGAATTTTTTCTTTTAGTTCCATTAGGATATTCATTGGGATCTTTTTACCATCCTTGGACATTATCACCAGATCCAGATCACTGCCGTCATGGGCAGTACCCTTTACCCGGCTCCCATAAGCCCATATCTCAACAGGGATGGTAAGCTGCGAGAATATATCAAGCAACATTTGCTGGTATTTACTCTTCAGCAGCATGACTTTGTTGTTTTATGATATCGGCAAGTTCCCGAGCATCGGTAATAAACTGGGGTAAGAGAATCAAAGTCTCTTCAGCAAAATTTACCCCGTAATCGTGAGCGGTATTGTTTCTGTTATCACGGTATTCCAGCCAGCGTTCTCCTGTTTCGTCATTGATAAAACTTCGCAGCACAGCATGTCTGAAAACTTCCTTAAAGTTGAGTTTGTCAACCTCCTTTGAAGTATGAAAATAGGGGCTTAATGCTTTGCGAAGCAATTTGCCGCTTTGTTCAAGAATGATTTCAAACTCTTTGATGCAAGCAGATCTGTACATTTCATATTCGATACTCTCAGATTTTTCCTCTTCAAGCATTGCATAGGCTTTTTGTAAAGTTCCAATGCAACGTTCATAGTATGCGGTATCTATTATCATATTTCAATTCTGCAAGTTATTTATTTACCATCACTATTCAAAGTTAAGGCTTTTTGCATCTTTAGGTGCAAACAGAACATATTAATCTTAAGACTTACTATTTCATCCACTCAAACATCTGGTAGTGTTCGGCACTCATGCCCAGGTGCTCGTAAACATTATGGGCTGAAGTGTTGGTTTTATCCGCATATAAGCGTATTCCACGCAGTTCCGCACTGTGGGTAACCTTTTCCTTTACGTGCTTGTACAAGGCGCTAAAAACACTCTTTTTGCGGTGCTCCGGGCAAACATATACCGATTGAATCCATAGTACCATGCCGTTGCGCCAGTCGCTCCATTCAAACGTGGTCAGCAGGGAACCAACCACCTGCCCGTTCAGTTCAGCTACGTAATAAATACCTTTGGAAGGGTCGTCCATCACTGCGGCTACGCCTTTTATCACAGTTGGCTGATCCAGTTGAAGGTTTTCGGTTTCCATTGCCATGAACAGTTGAAAGGCTACGATGCTTTCTGAATCTGTTGGGTTCGCTTGCCTGATAATCATTGTGGGTTCTTTTTTATTGGAAGCCCAAAAGTAAGAAAAATAGCTTCCCGCCTGTTGTCGAATATTCAATTCATCGTAACATTAAACAGCTTTTCTTTGTGAACTTTGGGTGATTTGCGTTGTGATTGTAGTTAATAAATTTCCCACTTACAACCACAAACAAATTACAATTTCGTATTTTGGGAGCCTATAAAACACATCGCAAAATGGTTCTTTCAGGTAATATATTAAAAATGCGCTCCGAGTATGCCGATCCGGTACGCTATTTCCTTCAGGTAGGTGATCAGGAACTGTCGCTCAATGAGCTGATCGGTAAAAACATACGTCTTTCTTTTGCCGGCCAGATCAATTGCATTGCCTGTGGCAAAAAGACAAAGACCTCTTTCTCTCAGGGGTTCTGCTACAGCTGCCTGCAAACAGCTCCCGAGGCCAGTGAAACCATCATGAGGCCTGAACTCTCAAGAGCGCATTGGGGCATTGCCCGCGACATGGAGTGGGCGCAAGCAAACGACCTGATTGACCATTACGTTTACCTGGCCGTCTCGGGTGAATTGAAGGTAGGGGTTACCCGCCATCACCAGGTGCCTTACCGCTGGATCGACCAGGGTGCTACCCAGGCCATCATCCTGGCCTGTACACCCAACCGCCATATTTCAGGGGTAATAGAAGTATTTCTGAAGAATTACTATGCTGATAAAACCAATTGGCGGGGTATGCTGCAAAACATCACCCTGAAACCAGTCGAGCTTCTGGAGGAAAAAACCAATGCCTACCTGCTGCTGCCTGCCGAATTGCAGCAATACCTGCAGCAGGATAACCGGATATGGGAAATGAATTATCCTGTAATCTCTTATCCCGCAAAAGTTACTTCGGTAACCTTTGACAAAGACCCTGTAATTGAAGGAACCCTGCAAGGGATCAAAGGTCAGTATCTTATCTTTTCGGATGGCCGTGTGCTGAACATCCGCAAACACAATGGCTATTTCCTGGAAATTGGCATACCGGATTAACTGAATCTTATTTTAAAAATATCCAATATCTAATATCCTATAAGAAAGAAAAAGACTCTGATACAGTTGTCCTGGGTCCCTGGAGTCCCCGATGTCCCAAAAATCTAATCACTTTCTTATTTTTTTTATTGGATATTTTTTAGATTTTATCTCTTGAATTCTCTTCTATACAGCCCTCCAAAGATTAACTAAGTGAGAAATTTTAGGCTTGATGCCATAAGTCTTT
>JBLNAY010000210.1:0-9452 GCA_050259715.1 Candidatus Dadabacteria bacterium | reverse complement strand
GTAAGAGCCGCTCTCGCTTTACAACATTATGTGTTCGCTTTATTCGGCATCGGTTCTCCGTATATGCTGATCATCCCCCAGGTAGAAAAAAAGTTTGATAATGAGGGGAACCTGGTAGATGCTTCTTTCGGGAAAGCAGTTGATAATTTTGTAACCGAGTATTTATGGCTGGCTGAGCGGGTTGTAGGAGAAAAGGTTTCCTGATTAATTCCCAACCGGATTATCTTCAGAAATAGAAATCTCATACAAGTTTATGAATGCAGCAATAAGATGATTAATTATGAAAAGCATTTTACATAAAGCAAATACGAGAGGACATGCGAATCATGGATGGCTGGATAGCTGGCATACCTTCAGTTTTGCAGGGTATCATGACCCGGACAGGATGCACTTCGGTGCCTTGCGCGTTTTAAATGATGACACAGTGGCTGCAGGAATGGGCTTTGGAAAACACCCGCATGACAATATGGAGATTGTTTCCATTCCCCTTGAAGGTGACCTTGAACACCAGGACGATACCGGCACTCACCAGGTAATAAGGAAGGGTGACGTGCAGGTGATGAGCGCCGGCATAGGCATTACACATTCAGAAAAAAATAAAAATCACGACGCCCCTGTTAAGTTCTTACAGATATGGTTATTCCCGAATAAGAGAAATGTGGAACCGCGTTATGATCAGAAGACCTTTAGCGATGAAGACAAGCAAAACAAACTGGTTACCATAGTTGCCCCTATTGGATCAAAGGACGGGGGAGTACAGGTGTACCAGGATGCATGGTTCAGCCTGGGTAAACTGGAGGCTGGAAATTGCTTTACTTATGACCTTCACAAAAAGGATCATGGTGTATATGCGTTTGTTTTAGAAGGAGATGTAACCATCAATGAAATACCCCTTAACCGAAGGGATGGATTAGGAATTACCGAGGCAGATCAACTGCAGTTAAAAGCAGATACAGATGCCGAAATATTGTTGATGGAAGTGCCTATGCTATGAAGATAATGGTTTCCCCGGAATGATTTTATGCCTGTACAGGCCTTAAAGAACTGACCACAATCATACAGCTACATTATTGATATCAGAAGGAATAGTTAGTAGTTTTTGTTGCTTTATAAGCATAAAGCGCCTGGTTATGAATCCTACAGTTTCTATTCCCAGCCTTCATCTCGAATACAGTCTTTGGATCAATGAACTAAATTTCTTTAAAGAAGAAATCCAGATATTCGAAAGACATCTCGAACACCTGATCAACATTTTTGAACACACGGAAGCAAAAGCGAAGATTGAACAGTTTCAAAATCAATTCATCTGCCAGAAAGAAGTAATTGATGTTCTGAAGCATGACCTTTATGTCAGTGAAAGGCAGCTGGCTTCGTTTGTGCGTGAATTAAGTGGATCAGGGATGGAAAGTGTCAAGATGGACAATCATGTTAACCTGCGGGAAAGGGTTAAAACGTTCAGAAGAATCTTTAATGACCTGAGGAATGAATTCCGCCAGTTTGAGATGGATTGGACGTAATGCTAGTTGTTTTTGTCTCATGGTATTATTCAATGGTTAATTGCCAGGAGGGCCGGCATTCGCCGGCCTTCTTTATACTTTCAAAGCAATTATTTTCCCTCCGCATCCGCATCGTTCCTGTTAGTGCCCTTAAGGGAAGTTGCATCATCAAATCACACGTATATTGTGAAAAGTTTGAAGTGAATGCCATTTGATAATCAACGGCATTCCGGTAAAACGATTTATCAGGTTATCTTAGATTTTCAATTCACACTATGAAATTAACGAGCTTACTTACCTTCTTACTGCTTTCTGTTTTCTCCATAGCACAACCTACCAACACCCTGGATAGTGCGTGGATACGTGACAACTATTATAAGATTGAAAGAATGATCCCAACGCGGGATGGTATAAAACTCTTTACGGCTATTTATATTCCTAAAGACACATCAGAACGCCACCCCATTTTACTGCAGCGCACACCTTACAGTGCGGCTCCATATGGCGAAAACAACTTCCGTGATTTCTGGGATACCTATCACAGGCTATACATGCGGGAGAATTACATCTTTGTTGTGCAGGATGTAAGAGGGAGGTATATGAGCGAAGGTGAGTTTATGGATGTGCGCCCTTATATTCAAAACAAAACAGGTAATCAAACAGATGAAGCCAGCGACACTTACGATACAGTGGACTGGCTGGTAAAGAATGTACCTGGCAACAATGGAAAGGTTGGTGCTTTCGGCATCTCCTACCCTGGATTCTATTCTACTATGGTTGCGTTAAGCGGACATCCGGCCGTGAAGGCTGTTAGTCCCCAGGCACCTGTAACCGACTGGTTTGCAGGAGACGATATTCACCACAATGGAGCCTTTTTCATTATGGATAACTTTTCATTTTATTCGGGTTTTGGTAAACCCAGGCCTTATCCAACCAAGCAGGGATCGCCGGGATATCGCATCCCCTCCCCCGATAATTATGACTTTTACCTGAGAACAGGAACTTTGCAAAACTTTGCGAAACTTGTTGGAGACAGTGTCAAATTCTGGAAAGAGCTGTATTCACATCCGAATCTGGATGCATGGTGGAAAGCAAGGAATCCCAGGAATGTTGTTCAGAATATTCCTTCCACTACTGCTACATTGGAAGTCGGAGGATTGTTTGATGCAGAAGATCTCTTTGGAGCATGGAACCTGTATAAAGCTATTGAGCAGAAAGCAGCAAATAATAATAAGATTGTGATGGGTCCGTGGTCTCATGGACAATGGGGTGGACGTGGAGATGGCAGTTATTTAGGCAACGTGCACTTTGGTAGTAAAACAGCCGAATGGTACCAGAACAATGTGGAGGTCCCCTTCTTTAACTACTACCTGAAGGGCAAAGGTGATAGTTCAAGCATAGCAGAAGCAACCGTGTTTTTTACAGGTGAAAACCAGTGGCACCAATTAAAGCAATGGCCTGCAGGGAATGAAAAACCACGAAACTTATTCCTGCAGCCAAATGGTAGTCTTGGATGGAATAAACCTAGCGGCAGCAGCTTTTCTGAATATATAAGTGATCCTGCCAAACCGGTGCCTTATACAGAAGATGTTCATCTTAGCAGGACAAGGGAATACATGACCGATGATCAACGGTTTGCTGCCCGCAGACCTGACGTGTTGGTATTCCAAACGGATACATTACAGGACGATGTTACTTTAGGTGGTCCCTTGTATGCCGACCTGTTTACATCCATATCGACAACTGATGCTGATTTCGTGGTGAAGCTTATAGATGTCTATCCAGATTACTTTAGGAATCCTGAAGATATACCACAACAGTCGAGAACTGCAGGAGGATCGTATCCTATGGGAGGTTACCAGCAGTTGGTACGGGGCGAGATCATGAGAGGACGCTACCGGAATAGTTATGAAAGCCCTCAACCATTCACGCCGGGTAAAGTTGAAGAAGTGAAATACTATTTGCCGGATGTAGCTCACACATTTAAAAAGGGTCACCGGATAATGGTGCAGATCCAGAGCAGCTGGTTTCCTTTAGTAGACAGGAACCCTCAGAAGTTTGTTGACATTTACCATGCTTCAGCAAGTGACTTCCAGAAAGCTGGTATTAAGATATATCATAGCAGCCAGTACCCATCAAGCATCATCTTACCTATAATGAAATAAATATGAACAAATTATTTCTCTTGTTCCTGTTTGTTAGTGGAATCGCTTATGCGCAAACTAGTCCATCCATTAGCATAATTCCCCGGCCTGTGCAGGTTAAAGCAGGAAAAGGAAGTTTTACAATAACGAAGAAAACAGTAATTGCTGCTGTTGATGAAGAAGATAGAAAAGCTGCCCGTTTCCTCAATGATTACCTGCAGGAGTTATACGGGTTAAAACTGGATATAGATAGAAAAGAGAAGACAAACTTTATCCGGTTGAGCACCCGTAAATTCGTTAAAGCGCCGGATAAAGAAACATATAGTCTAACGGTAAATAAAGATGGTGTTTTAATTGAAGGAGACAGTTATTCAGCAACGTTCAATGGTGTACAAAGTTTAATACAACTGTTGCCGGTGACCTCTGCTTCAAGTTCCAAGTACAAGACCAAGTCGCTACCAATTCCACAGGTAAGTATATACGATTATCCCCGCTTTAGTTATCGTGGGATGCACCTGGATGTGGCACGCCACTTTTTCCCGATGTCCTTTGTTAAGAGATATATTGATTATCTCGCATTACACAAGATGAACTACTTCCACTGGCACCTTACGGATGACCAGGGTTGGCGAATCGAAATAAAGAAGTATCCGAACCTCATTACAACAGGTGCGTGGAGGAATGGGACAATCATCGGACGATACCCCGGAACAGGTAATGATAATACCAGGTATGGTGGTTACTATACGCAGGAGGATGTAAAGGATGTTCTGAGGTATGCGGCTGACCGGCATATTACGGTGATACCGGAGATAGAAATGCCCGGACATGCATCTGCGGCCATCGCTTCTTACCCGTGGCTTAGCTGTTTCCCGGGCAAAGAGACGGTTATTCCCTCCAATCCCTCTATTGTAAGTCAACAGCAACATGGCAAGAAAGTGCAGGAGACATTTGGTGTATTTGAAGATGTTTTCTGTGCAGGGAAAGATTCCACTTTTGTGTTCCTGCAGAATGTGATGGATGAAGTGCTGTCTTTATTTCCATCCTCCTACATACATGTTGGTGGAGATGAATGTCCGAAAGACAATTGGAAGATCTGTCCTAATTGCCAGAAGAGAATAAAGGATCTTGGCTTGAAAGATGAACATGAGCTACAGAGTTATTTCATCCAGCGGATGGAGAAATATCTGAATAGTAAAGGCAGAACCCTGATTGGGTGGGATGAAATTCTCGAAGGGGGCCTGGCTCCTAATGCAGTTGTAATGAGCTGGCGCGGAGAACAGGGAGGTATACAGGCGGCCAATGAAAATCATAAGGTAGTAATGACCCCGGGAGAGTATGTGTATTTTGATCATTCACAAACGCGGAATGAAGATTCTGTAACGATAGGCGGCTATACACCCCTTGAAAGAGTCTATAGCTATCAACCCATACCTAAAGAGTTAGATTCAACAAAAGCAAAGTATATATTAGGTGCACAAGCCAATCTATGGACAGAGTACATCGCCTATCCATCCAAAGTCGAATACATGATCTTTCCGAGGATGAGTGCATTAAGTGAAGTGCTCTGGAGCGAAAAGGACCAAAGAAGCTGGAGTGACTTTGAAAGAAGATTACAAACGCAATTCAGGAGATATGAGTTATGGAAAGCGAATTATAGCAAGGCCTATTTTGATCTGAAAGCAACGATATGGCCTTTCCTGCGGAAAACAGATACTGCACGAAGATTATTATGGAGCATTACACCTAAAATGCCCGGAGTTATTAAAGTGACAAGGGATGGCAGCCAAATATTTCAAAGCAAAGGTGGTACAGCAACAGTCACGGTAAATATTCACCATACAGGAAGTTATACCGCCACAGAATACTCAGGTATTAAAGTAATCACCTCAATTACACAGAACTTTTACTTAAACAAAGCAACAGGTAAAACTATCAGTATTACAAACCAGCCAAATGAAAAGTATCCCGGTCAGAACGGAGCTTTCAGCCTGGTGAATGGAGTATTTTCTTCAAAGGGACTGAGCTTCCCGGACTGGCTTGGATGGATAGGTGATGACATGGACGCTACTATTGATCTCGGAAATAGAACTCCTATTTCTTCAGTAAGAATACACACACTGGATCAAAATGGTAGCTGGGTTTACCTGCCGCAAGATGTTGAAGTATTTACTTCGGAAGATGGCAAAAACTTTACACCAGTTGGAAAAAATTCTGAGTTTGTTAAAGATAACCTGACGATGGGATGGATAACCGTAGCCTTCCCACAACAACAGACACATTATGTAAGAGTAGTAGCGAAAAACTATGGAATGATCCCAACAGGAAAGCCGGGTGCAGGCAATAAGGCATGGATGATGGTGGACGAGATTCAAGTGAATTGATTTGAAATTTGGAATTTAGAATTTGGGATTACTAATTCCAAATCCCAAATTCAAAATTCTAAATCATTCTCCTTTCCTCTCCCCTGCCCATCTATCCATCTTCTTCTCCAGCACATCGAGTGGCATACAACCATCTTTAAGAATTTCATCATGAAATGCAGCCAGACTGAATTTATTTCCTAACTGCTGCTGGTATTTGTTTCGAAGTTCCCTGATCTTCAGGGCTCCTATTTTGTAGCTTAAGGCCTGGGCAGGAACAGCCATGTATCTCTCTATTTCAGCGGTTGCAGCTTCAGTTGTTGTTGCTTCATTTTCCATCATGTAGTGAATAGCTTGTTCGCGGGTCATGTTTTTATAATGCATACCCACATCCACCACCAGCCTGATAGCTCTATGTATTTCGTCTCCAAGAGCACCCATGTACTGGTAAGGGTCTGTAAATAAACCTAATTCTTTACCGAGGCTCTCGCTATAAAGAGCCCATCCCTCACCGTAAGCACCGTACCATGCAAAACGCCTGAACTTTGGTAGTAAGGTATCTTCCTGCTGAAGGGATATTTGGTAGTGATGCCCGGGAATTGCTTCATGCAGAAAGGTGCTTTCCATCCCGCTGGTCGTGTTGAATTTTGTCGCATCAAGAATTGGAATATAGAAAATACCGGGTCTTTTTCCATCAGGGGAACCGGGGATGTATTCGATGCTAGCACTTGCGGCACGAAATGCCTCTGTCTGTTTGATTTCAAAAGAGCTTTTTGGAGTATGGATAAACATCTTTTTCAGATTAGGTTGTATCCGCGTCAGTATAGATCTGAAAGCATCTAAGACCTGCCCAGGATTTTTATAAGGCATGAATCTTTTATCCGTTCTCATATAATCAAAGAAAGCTTTGATATCACCCCTAAATCCTACAGCATTCTTGACACTGTCCATAAGTTTACGGATCCGCGCTACTTCCGCTAGACCTGTATTATAAATCTCTTCGGGTGTTTTATTCGTAGTAGTCCAGTACCTTATCAGATAATCATAATAATTTTTCCCACCAGGTAAAGCACCAATGCCTGTAGATGACCTGGCAGCTTTTAAATATTCGTTTTTGAGAAAATCAGCCAACTTTTTATAAGAGGGAACCAATTGACTATTTATCAGGCTTATGTAAGAATCAGAAAATCTTTTTTTATCAGCATCACTAAAGTTTACAGGCATTTTCTTTAACGGTCCATAGAAGATACTTTCTTTCGGATTGTTAACCACCATTGCTTCCATTTGTGGAATCATCTTCTGTACTAATGCTGCCGGTAGTACAACGCCTGATGCAATGCCTTTCCTGAAGTATATAATAGAACTATCAACATATGCCGGGAATACGGAGGCGCGTTTCAACCAGTCATCATAATCTTTTACCGTCCGGAAAGGCTGACTGCCTTCGCCACTTCCCAGTTGTCCAAGACTAATCGGAATACCTTCAAACTGGTTAAATGGTGTGTACTGGTGATCAGGGAATAATACGAGATTACCTAAATACCCCAGTGAGAGACCTTCCAGGCTTATTTCCATTTCTCTTTTGAAGATGTCGTAGCTAATTCCATCATTATCATCCAGGTCGTTCCGGTTATATTTCTTTATCTCATTTAAGTAGCGGGTGAAAAAGTCTTTTACTTTAGCATGGTAGCTATCAGTGAAGTCGGCAAATAATTTATCATTGTTTGTTGAATCACCATTCTGAGTTGATTCTAATGGGAATAATTGCATCCGCTCGTTATAGTAGTTTTCAAACAATATGGCGAGTTCTTTCTTGTCCTTTTTGATATCTCCCTGCTTAGAGTTATTGCATGAACACGCAGTTGCAATGAAAAGAACGAAGTAGATAATCTTGTACATCATGGATCCTTTTACTGATAGTATTTTTTGTATAATTAAAAGATATGAATATAAGTGCTTCAGTTTAACTTTGCCAAAATTGACACGATTTGAAATCCGTGTACTCAATTTATTCTCATCACCCTATATTTGCCACCCGTAAATCTTGGCCCGAGGGCATTATTATAAATCTTAGACTTCATGAACACGTACGCGTATCTAGTTCCGGCAATGGGCTTAATAGGTCTTTTATTTACAATTTCCAGGTATTTCTGGGTTAGTAAGCAAGAAACAGGTACTGATAGAATGAGAGAAATCAGTGCCTATATAGCGGAAGGTGCTATGGCTTTCTTAAGAGCTGAATGGAAGATTCTATCCTATTTTGCTGTAATTGTGGCTTTATTACTTGCTTTTATGGGCAGTCGTAATCCCGAATCTCATTGGTCAATTGCAATCTCATTTATAATTGGAGCTTTCTTTAGTGCTTTGGCCGGATATATTGGCATGAAAGCAGCTACCAAGGCTAATGTCCGCACTGCACACGCCGCACGTACTTCTCTTTCCAAAGCATTAAATGTATCCTTTGCAGGTGGTTCAGTAATGGGTATGGGTGTAGCAGGACTAGCCGTTATGGGACTCGGAGGTTTATTTATCGTCCTGGTTAAAATATTTGCACCCGGAGCCTTATCCAACTCTGTTGAGGTAACAAGGGCTATTGAGATATTAACAGGTTTTTCGCTCGGATCAGAAAGTATTGCATTATTTGCCCGTGTGGGTGGTGGTATCTATACTAAAGCTGCCGATGTGGGTGCTGATTTGGTAGGTAAAGTTGAAGCAGGTATCCCTGAAGATGATCCAAGAAATCCGGCTACTATTGCTGACAATGTAGGTGATAATGTAGGTGATGTCGCTGGTATGGGTGCCGACCTCTTTGGATCTTATGTAGCTACGGTACTTGCTACAATTGTGCTGGGACATGAAGTAACCGACAAAACCGGGGCTGCTTTAAATGATGGCTTTTCAGGATTCTCTCCTATCCTGCTGCCCATGCTCATTGCCGGTGTAGGGATTTTGTTTTCTATTATTGGTACATTCTTCGTTCGTATAAAGGATTCAGCCGGTATTCATACCAACGTAGTTCAGAAGGCATTGAATATGGGTAACTGGGGTTCAATTATATTAACCGCCATTGCCTCTTATTTCCTTGTTAACTGGATTCTGCCTGAAGGTGACTTTTATTTAAGCAGGGATATCAGTTCTACCGGTGAATTAAATGCTACCGCATTTGCCTTTACCAAGTATGGTATTATGGGCGCTATTGCTGTTGGCCTGGTGGTGGGTACTTTAATGAGTATCATCACCGAATATTATACGGCAATGGGAAAGCGTCCCGTATTAAGCATAGTAAGACAATCAGCTACCGGTCATGCGACGAATGTTATTGGCGGACTGGCTGTTGGAATGGAGTCTACTTTACTGCCGATACTGGTGCTGGCAAGTGGAATTTATGGTTCCTTCTATTTTGCCGGTCTTTATGGGGTGGCGATTGCTGCAGCAGGTATGATGGCTAC
>JBLNAY010000209.1:0-2831 GCA_050259715.1 Candidatus Dadabacteria bacterium | reverse complement strand
CATCACTTACCAATTTACTATTGGTAATAGGTAATCACAGGGATAATTTCACTATATACTGAAATGTTATCTACTGACCAAAACTCAGGTTATGAAAAAGGCAGTCATTTTACCGGCATTGATCATAATAATAATGCTTTCATTTTTTCTCTCCTGTAAAAAAGAATTGTCTTACGAAGGCGGTATTAACCAAATTCCTACAGCCAACGCAGGGGCAGATCAAATCACGGTATTACCTAAAGACAGTGTCTTGCTGGATGGTAGCAATTCCAAAGATCACGATGGTCAGATTACAAAAACACAGTGGACGAAAATTTCCGGCCCTCTTTCTTATGTAATAGCAAATACTACTACCCCCATCACGATAGTTAGGTCATTAACCGAGGGTGTTTACCAGTTTGAGCTAATGGTAACAGATGACAAGCAAGCTTCGGCCAGAGATACAGTTCAAGTCACGGTTAGTCCCAGTAATGGAACAAACCATCCACCAGTAGCTGTAGCAGGACCAGACCAGTCCATTACCCTCCCGGTGGACTTGTGCACATTAGATGGCAGCGCATCCTATGATCCCGATGGCGTGATCGCAACTTCCCAATGGACAAAAGTTGCAGGACCATCCTCTGGTGCAATTGCAAAAGCAACTGATCTTAAAACACAGGCAACAAACCTGACTACAGGTACTTACCAATTTGAGTTAATGGTAACAGATAACTATGGGGCTAGTTCAAAAGATACAGTGCAAGTGACCGTTTCCACCGTAAATATGAACTCTTGCTTTACAGGCGGTGATCGCAGGGTTAATGCGTCCTTAACAGAAATCGGAGCTTTGTGGATGGCGCGATTTCCTTATGTTGGCGCGGCCGGTAATAAGATTGTTTTTGCCGGGGGAGGTTACTATACAAGCCCGGGCTATGGTTGGGTGGCATCGAACGTGGATATATATGACATAAGTTCAAAATCCTGGACCACAGCCCCATTTAGCCAGGCCAGGGAAGGCATGGCTGTAGTTAGCATTGGGAATAAAATATTCTTTGCAGGTGGAGGCACTTGTCTTGGCATGTTTGGGAATGGCCTCCTTGACCTGGTGTATGATAATGTAGACATTTATGATGCTGCAACGAACACATGGACCTTTGCCCAATTAAGCCAGCCGAGAACTTATATGGCTGCAGCCGCAGTTGGGAACAAAGTTTTCTTTGCAGGTGGAATGGGAGAGGACTATGAAATTAGCAACAAGGTTGATATTTATGACCTTACAACAAGTAGCTGGAGCGTTGCCACTTTGTCAGAACCAAGAGTGGATCCCAGGGCAGTAACTGTAGGTGATAAAATTTACATTGCCGGGGGGTACACTGATTATAATTCCCCCTCTTCAAAAGTTGACATTTATAACGCCTCCACTAATCGCTGGTCCATTTCCGGCTTGCAGGAACTTTCCGGAGGGGTATCAGGAGTAGTAAAAGGGAACGAGATTTATTGGGCAGGACAGGTGGTAAGTCAAAACACTAAAATGGGCAAAGTGGAAATATGGAATACAGCAAATAATTCCATCACTACACATTGTTTATCTTATTCGAGGTATGCACCAGTTGGTGTGGTTCGAAATAACGAGGTTGCCTTCTTTGTAGATAATGGGTGGTGGGATGACTTTGCAATCATAAGTAACCAGTTTGAAATCTATAATACTGAAACAAGGCAATGGTCTTTGGGTAAATTACCCCTGTCTCTTGCTTCACCAGCAATTATTAATATAAACAATGATATTTATATAGGAGGAGGTAAAACAGCTATATACACAAATACGGATAAGGTTTATAAGCTTAACTGGTAATTAAATTTCAAGGTCTCTGTTGTTATAAGTTTCCAACCTTGCGAGAAGTTAGCTGAAAGAATGCCACTTTGGCCATCAACCATCCATATAAATGCATCATTCCCTCATTCAGATCTTTGTTTGTTGTTATTATTTTGAGAAGATTTCCACTGTTCTTCTAATGCAAATGAAATCACGTAATAAACTTCTTCCGGGTTGACAGGCTTACTGATAAAATGCACAGCACCCATTTCTGCCAATTCCTTGGAATCTTCCAACTCTCTTGAAGTAGTATAAATAATTACAGGTATATCTTTCAGTCTTTCGTTCTTTTTTATTTCAAGCAAACATCTTTTCCCATTAAAGCGTGGCATTCGCAAGTCCAGAAATATATAGTCAGGTAAGGATATATCTGGATCATTTAACAGGTCTAAGGCATGCTTTCCGTCTTTTGCACTCATACATTCAATATCCTCATCAAAATCTTTTACTGCTTCGATAAAAAGCTGCCTGTCATCAGCATCATCATCCACAATCAAAAGTTTCGTTTTGTCTTTCATGTTCGTTGTATAATAAGAACTTAATTTTTATCAGTTTGCAGTTTTCAGTCTTTTTTTAAATATCACACTCAACTGTTTGGTAAAAGTCATAATTCACAATTTCTCCAAACAAAATCTTCCGCTCCTGATTCTTTTTTAAACCCGGATGGGGTATAACCTGTTACTTTCTTAAATTGAAGACACAGGTGCGAAACGTTGCTATAATTTAAAAGGGAAGCAATTTCTGTAACGCTCAAATCTTCATAAATGAGCAGTTCTTTTACCCTTTCAATCCGGTTTAAAATATAAAATCGTTCAATTGTAAAACCTTCAACTTCAGAAAACAGGTTTGACAAATAATTATAATCATATTCTAACCTATCGGCAAGGTAAGATGAAAGTTTAAGTTCCATTATATAGTTTCTGTCATGCAACAATTCGATAATTATGGTTTTAATCCTTTCTGTAATAATCTTTTTTTT
>JBLNAY010000208.1:0-5829 GCA_050259715.1 Candidatus Dadabacteria bacterium | reverse complement strand
TTGCCTCTTCTATTGATATCAATGATATAAAAGAAATCAGTATTCCGGGCTTGTACGTCTCCCCAGGGTGGGTTGATATATTCTCCAACTTTTGCGATCCAGGATTTGAATTCAAGGAAACGCTTGAAACCGGAGCCCTGGCTGCCGCCTGTGGCGGATATACGGATGTTTTTGTTATTCCGAACACCTCACCTACGGTTCATAACAAAGCCTCTGTTGAATATATATGCCAGAAAGGGAATTTATTGGCTGTGAATATTCATCCCATTGGTGCAATCTCTAGAAATACTGAAGGCAAAGAACTGGCGGAAATGTATGATATGTCAGCAAGTGGAGCAGTTGCATTTAGTGACGGGACAAATAGTCTACAATCATCGGGAATTCTATTAAAGGCTTTACAGTATGTGAAAGCCATCAATAAAACAATTATCCAGGTGCCGGATGATAAATCCATAAGTGCTATTGGCCTGATGAATGAAAGTATTATATCCAATAGATTGGGTTTACTTGGTAAACCTGCAATTGCGGAAGAAATTATGATCGGGAGAGATATAGAATTAACAAAATATGCCGGTTCCAGCATTCACTTTTGTGGTGTTTCCACCGGAAAATCAGTTGAAATAATAAGAAAAGCAAAGAATGAGGGTATTTCAGTTACATGTTCGGTCACTCCTCAACATCTCTTTTTTACTGATGAAGATCTTTTAGATTACGATTCTAATTTAAAATTGACGCCTCCATTACGTAGCCATGAAGACAGGCAAGCTTTAATAGAAGGTTTAGCTGATGGAACAATTGATTGTATAGCAAGCCATCATTTTCCGCAGGACGTTGACCATAAACTGGTAGAATTTGAGAATGCCCAGGATGGGTCGATCTCGTTAGAAACCAGTTTCAGTGTAGTTAAAACTACATTTCCGAATTGGTCTTTAGATAAGTTCGTTAGAATATTTGCAACTAACCCCCGTACTATCTTTGGATTGCCCGAAAGATCCATCCAGGTAAATCAGTTCGCGTCACTCACCCTTTTCCTTCCGGAAGCTAAATGGAAGGTGAACAAGTTTAAATCAAAATGCTTTAATTCACCATTCATCGGAAAAGAACTTACCGGTAAACCAATCGGCATCATAAACAAAGACAAATTATATTTGAACGAATATTAAATTGAATGGAAGAACAGAAATCAATTTCAGCAATTACTGCAGGATTAATAATAGCAGGTATTAGTATCCTTTTCTCCTTGATAATGAACCTTTTTGCTGGGGCCGGTGCCTCCATGAGTTTTTTTGAATACCTGGTGATTATAGCTGCACTTGTATTTTTTATCAATAAATACGGAAAAGCATACGACTATAATAAAACCTTCGGAGATCTGTTCAGCTATGGTTTTAAAGCTACAGCAATCTTCACCTTGATTTTTTTGGTGTTTATATCCATTTTACTATTATCTACACCTGAACTAAAGCAGAAGACACTTGATGCAGCAAGAACAGAATTAGAGAGAAGGAAAATGCCAGATAGTGAGATTGACAAGAGCATTGAGATTGTTGGAAAATACTTCTGGATTGGAATGGTAGGATCTACCATGTTTTTCCTGGTTTTAGTGGGAGCGATTGGATCTGCAATAGGTGCGGCAATCACCAGGAAAAGTCCTCAAAATCCATTTGATCAATTACCCGAATAATGGACCTTTCTATACTTATCCCGTTATTAAACGAAGAAGAATCTTTACCTGAACTGGCAGCGTGGATCAAGAGGGTTTGTGATGACAATGGTTATACTTATGAGATTATAATGATTGATGATGGCAGCACTGACAAATCCTGGGCAGTAATTGAGGATCTTCGAAATGTTAACAGTTCCATCAAAGGCATCAAATTTCAACGTAATTATGGCAAATCTGCTGCTTTAAATGAAGGATTCAAAGCAGCACAGGGAGATGTTATTATTACAATGGATGCAGATCTGCAGGATAGCCCGGAAGAAATACCGGAATTGAGAAGAATGATACTGGAAGATGGGCTTGACCTGGTAAGTGGCTGGAAGAAAAAAAGGTACGATAATACACTGACGAAGAATATACCTTCAAAATTCTTCAATGCTGTGACAAGACAGATATCCAAAATAAAACTGCATGACTTCAATTGTGGTTTAAAAGCATATAGAAGAAAGGTTATAAAGAGTATTGAAGTATATGGTGAAATGCATCGCTATATTCCTGTTATTGCAAAATGGGCAGGGTTTAAGAAAATAGGTGAGAAAGTTGTTGAACACAGGGCAAGAAAATATGGAGTAACGAAGTTCGGATGGGAACGATTTATAAATGGTTTTCTTGACCTGATGTCAATAACCTTTGTAGGTAAATTTTCAAAACGTCCGATGCACTTTTTTGGATTATGGGGTTTGATTTTCTTCTTAATTGGTTTTTTTATTACTCTCTACCTGGTAATTGCAAAGTTCACGTCAGCAGATTTTGCCATAACAAACAGACCAGGATTTTATCTTGCACTCACTGCTATAATTATAGGTACCCAGTTATTCCTCGCCGGCTTTATATCCGAACTAATATCCCGCAACGCGCCAGGTAGAAATTCTTATCTCATCGAGGATAAAATTGGCATATAATGAAGCAGGTTCTTATCATTGGTCCTGCGCATCCATTGAGAGGAGGTTTAGCGACATTTAATCAAAGATTAGCTAAGGAGTTTAATGATAATGGAGACCAATGCTCAATTGTGTCTTTTTCACTTCAATATCCTTCCTTTCTATTTCCAGGCACGACTCAATATTCTTCGGAACCTGCACCAAAGGGAATCACAATTAATACTTTAATCAATTCAGTGAACCCTCTCAACTGGATTAAAGTAGGTAACAAGATAAGAAAATGGAATCCGGATATTATAATCGTTCGTTATTGGCTTCCTTTCATGGGACCAGCATTGGGAACTATATTGAGAAGAGTCAGAAAGAACAGGCACACAAAGATTATATGCATCGCTGATAACGTGATACCTCATGAGCACCGGGCCGGAGATAACGCATTCACTAAATATTTTTTGAAATCCTGTGATGGTTTCATCACTATGAGTGAAAAGGTATTAACTGATTTGCGAAAGTTTCAGCCCACAATACCTGCCAGGTTAATTCAGCATCCTTTATATGACAACTTTGGGCAATCTATATCAAAGTCTGAAGCAAGAAAGCAACTCAACTTACATCCTGATGCAAGAATCATTCTGTTTTTTGGATTTATTCGAGGATATAAAGGATTGGATCTGCTGATCCGGGCTATGGCGGATGAGCGAATCAAAAAGGAACAAATCCAGTTGCTGATTGCCGGTGAGTATTACGAGGATGATAAGCCATATAAACAATTAATTTCTGAAAACCACTTATCAGGAAGTATCATTGAAAGAACACATTTCATTCCTGATTCTGAAGTAAGAAAGTATTTATGTGCAGCAGATTGTGTTGTACAGCCATATAGAAACGCAACACAAAGCGGAGTGACTCCCCTTGCCTATCATTTTGAAAAGCCAATGATTGTTACAAATGTTGGTGGTCTACCTGCATTAGTTTCTGATGGAAAAGTTGGATTAGTCTGTGAACCCCAACCTAATGCGATTGCTGATGCGATACTCAAATATTATGAATTAGGAGAAGATTACTTTCTTCCTCATCTTCGCGAAGAGAAAAAGAAATATAGCTGGAGTAACTTGAGATCCGCTATATTGGAATTATCATCAGGTAAATAATACTTTTCATTTCCATGGTTTTCCGTAGCAAAGCTCCTTTACGTATTGGATTGGCAGGCGGAGGAACAGACGTAAGCCCGTACAGTGATATATATGGTGGTGCCATCCTTAATGCAACTATTTCTCTCTTTGCAAATGCGACAATCGAGCCACTTGCTGACAATAAAATTGTGTTACAGGCATATGACCGTAATGAAAGAGAAGAATTTGAATTAACTAATGAATTGCCGCTGTCAGGTCACCTGGATCTTCTAAAAGGAGTTTATAACAAGTTAGTGACAGACTATGGTCCTTTTAAAAGAGGCTTCAAATTATCCACCTTTGTAGATGCTCCTGCCGGCTCAGGCTTAGGAACCTCCTCAACCCTCGTAGTAGCTATTTTAGGTGCATTTGCAGAAATGCTAAGACTTCCATTAGGAGAATATGATATGGCTCATTATGCCTATGCGATTGAAAGAACCTATCTAAAATTAGCAGGAGGAAAACAAGATCAATATGCAGCAACCTTTGGTGGAGTAAATTACATGGAGTTCTACGCTGATGACAAGGTGATCGTTAATCCACTGCGTATCAAACAGCAATACCTGTTCGAACTGGAAAATAACCTGATATTATATTATACCTCCACCAGCCGTGAATCGGCAAAGATTATTGAACAACAGTCTCAGAATGTCGTTTCAAAACAGGAAAAGTCAATTGATGCCATGCACCAGTTGAAACAACAGGCTCAAATGATGAAGGAAGCGTTATTGACCGGGCGTCTGAATGACTTCGGGGATATACTGGATTATGGGCACCGGCAGAAAAGAAATATGGCTGAAGGAATAAGCAATAGCCTTATGGAGGAGATTTATCATACTGCCAAAACAGCTGGAGCAACTGGTGGGAAGATTTCTGGTGCAGGTGGTGGTGGTTTCATGATATTCTACTGCCCCGGAACAACTAAGTATAATGTGATCAGAAGCCTTGAAAAATTTGGAGGGATTTACAGGCCATACCAATTTGTAGAACATGGTTTGAAAACATGGACGATTTAAGCTTCTCTTAATCTACTTGTTCCTATACAATCCTCTAATTTTGAACTAATGGAAAAAATAAGAGAGATAATCAAGAATTCTATTTCAGTTAAACAACAATTGCTGGAGGATGGAAATATACTAAACACAATTGCTGTAGTTGTAGATTTAATAGTTAATGCTTTACAAGGGGGTCACCGTATATATTTCTGTGGTAACGGCGGTAGTGCTGCTGATGCTCAACACCTGGCGGCAGAGTTTTCCGGTAGGTTTTATACAGACAGAAAAGCCCTGCCTGCAGAAGCACTACATACAAACACTTCTTACCTTACTGCAGTAGCAAACGATTATAGTTTCGAAGTGGTTTATGCAAGACTCATTGAAGGGATTGGTGAAGCAGGAGATGTACTGGTGGGACTATCCACTTCTGGTAACTCAGCCAATATTGTAAAAGCATTTGAAATGGCAAGACAAAAGAATATAGCCACAGTTGGATTTACCGGTATTTCGGGAGGTATTATGAAAGGATTTAGTGATTACCTGGTAAATATCCCCTCCGCAGATACACCAAGAATCCAGGAGAGCCATATTCTTGTTGGGCACATCATCTGTCAATTAGTGGAAGAGAAACTCTTTGGTTCCGAATCAAAGTCTTAACCTACTCTTATTTCAGTTCGTTTGACATTGTCTATTAATCACTTACCGTTTAGATAATATAATGAGAGAATTTGCAGAAGAAGTAACCAATAATAATGAAGGCAATGTTTCAAATGACATTTTACCGTTAACGGCTGTTGTACTTGCCGGTGGATTCGGTACTCGTCTACGGGAGACTGTACCTGATTTACCTAAAGTTCTGGCCCCTGTTGCAGGTCGTCCGTTCCTGTCTTATATAATTGATTACCTGAGAATGGAAGGTATTCAGAAGTTTATTTTTTCTCTTGGATATATGTGGGGTAAAATCGAGTCTTTCCTTCAGAAAGAATATACCACGCTTGATTACACTATCATAATTGAGGAAGAGCCACTCGGTACAGGAGGAGCAATAAGGTTAGCTG
>JBLNAY010000207.1:0-2840 GCA_050259715.1 Candidatus Dadabacteria bacterium | reverse complement strand
AAAGCAACAAATTAATAGCCTGTCTTTACAGCTTACTTAAATCGATTTAAAATATGAACATCAATGGACCCATAATAATCATTGAAGATGATTGTGATGACCAGGAACTTCTACTGGATGTGTTTAAACAACTTGAATATCCTAATAAAATCGTTTTTTTCAACGATGGGGAGGAAGCATTATCTTATCTGAATAAAACAGATATAACTCCCTTTCTAATATTATCCGACATTAACATGCCAAGACTGGATGGATTCCAGTTAAGAAACAAAATACATACGGATGCAGCATTACAAGTCAAGTGCATACCTTACCTCTTTTTCTCCACTGCTGCCAGTCAAAAAGCGGTTGTTGACGCCTATAGTTTATCTGTGCAGGGTTTTTTTCTTAAGCAAAATACCCACTCAGGTCTAGTTGATACTATCAGAGTGATCATGGAATACTGGAGAAAATGTGTGGCTCCTAACCACTTTGTATTGAATTAACCTGGGATCTATTGCTCTGATTCCTTGATTGCTTTACCAATTATCTTCCTCCAAACGCCAGTTGGCACACTTATAAGCACGCTGTAATTAAGTAATTCTGTCAATTAGGGGAACTTCCTTGCCCAATTCTCTCAATATTGTTCAGCAAGGGTGTTACAGATACATATGGAAAGTTAATGTATCTGCAAGTTGTTATACGCTTTCATAGGAGAATCATTCATTTCAAGGTAAATTAATCTTATATAAGCAAGCTTGGATTGATTTTAGCTGCTGTTAAGTTACTGGTATTATCTCCCTATGTAAGTTTAGTCCTACAATTATTCTTACAACAGTACAACTGCCCATTAGCAATCTGCAGTTATCCCGAAGTCTCAAAGGGAAAAAACCTTCAGCGGCATTTCTTACAATATTCCGTAAGCTGATAGATTAAGATAATCACCTTAAATAAAATTTATGCTCGTTAGTATTAATAGACGGTTCGAAGAAGTAGGAAACCAGGTGAGTTTCATGGGTTCCTTCTTTAAAAACATATTCAGGCGGGGTTTTGAATGGAATGAATTTATCCGCCAGTCTTATGTTATTGGATATAAGTCATTTTCATTAGTGGGAATCACAGGATTTATCCTGGGCTTTGTGCTCACCCTGCAATCAGAGCCTACTCTGAAAGCTTTTGGAGCTGTGAGTTTTGTTCCAAGCATGGTCGCTATTTCGATAATACGTGAGATAGGACCAGTCATTATTGCACTTATATGCGCCGGTAAAATCTCTTCCAGCATAGGAGCTGAGTTGGGCAGTATGAAGGTGAGTGAACAAATTGATGCCATTGAAGTTTCCGGGGCTAACCCGATGCAGTACCTCGTAGTGACCCGCATCCTTGCCTCCACCTTAATGATACCTTTATTGACATTGCTGGCAGATGCACTGGCACTCTTTGGAGGTTTCGCAGCTTCTAATCTTAGTGGTCATTTTACTTTCCTTTTATATTTCAATAAAGCTTTTGATGCGCTCTCTTTTTCTGACCTCGTGCCATCAGTAATTAAAACAATCTTCTTTGGTTTTGCTATCGGTTTCGTTGGTTGTTACAAAGGATATAATTCAAACCGCGGTACAGAGAGTGTGGGAGTGGCTGCAAATTCTGCTGTCGTCAATGCATCCTTATGGATCATCCTGATAGATGCTATCGCCGTACAGATCACCAGTTTATTTGCTTACAGTTAATAGAACAATCATGGAAAACACCATAATAGAAAAACAAAAAACAAACAGGCATTCCGAGGCTGTTATTGAAATACGCCACTTGAAAAAATCTTTTGCCGGTAAGAACGTTTTATCCAATATCACTTTGGATTTATTCAAAGGCGAGAACCTGGTGGTACTTGGTAAGTCAGGCCAGGGTAAATCGGTTACCATTAAATGCATTGTCGCCCTGTTGCTCCAGGATGAGGGTACGGTTAATGTTTTAGGCAAGGAAGTAAAAGACTTATCAGACGATGACCTGAAAACTCTCAGGGGTAAAGTAGGGTTCCTGTTTCAAAGTGCAGCGCTCTATGATTCCATGACTGTAAGAGAGAACCTTGAGTTCCCACTAACGAGGGTTCTTCGAATGACAGACAAAAGGAAGATCACTGCACTGATTGAAGAAGTATTGGAAGCGGTTGGACTCTCAGGCGCTATAGATGCGATGCCTTCCGATTTATCCGGGGGAATGCGCAAACGTATTGGACTGGCAAGAACACTAATCCTGAAGCCCGAGATCATGCTTTATGATGAACCCACTACGGGTTTGGATCCCATTACCTCCCGGGAAATAAGTGAATTGATATTGCAAATGCAGAAAAGATATAAAACCTCTTCCATCATAATCACTCACGATATTAATTGTGCACGGATCACCAGCGACAGGATCCTTGTGCTGAATGACGGAAGTTTTGTAGCAGAGGGTAGTTACGATGAATTAGAACATTCAACTGATACCCTGGTAAACTCATTTTTTAAATAACTCATTATGAAGACAACAGCTTCACAGAAAACGCGAATTGGCCTCTTTACAGTAGCAGGAATTTTAGTACTGCTCATAGGCATATTCATTATAGGAAAAAAGAAAAATCTTTTCGGCGACACCTTTCATGTCTTCGGCACTTTCAACAATGTCGGTGGTTTACAGGAAGGAAATAATATTCTTTTCTCCGGAATCAATGTAGGTACGGTTGACCAGATCTCTATTGTATCCGACGCTTTAATAAGGGTTGACATGACGATGAAGTCCATGATCAAACCTTTCCTGAAATCGAACTCGATTGCGAGTATAGGATCCGATGGACTGATGGGGGATAAATTAATAACAATAGTTCCAGG
>JBLNAY010000206.1:0-52768 GCA_050259715.1 Candidatus Dadabacteria bacterium | reverse complement strand
AAAATCTAGACCTGGAAAACTTGCCCTTCGGAAGGTACTTTACTGATCACATGTTAGAAGCTGATTATGAAGGTGGTGAATGGAAAAATGTTGAAATTAAACCTTATCAACCATTACTTCTTGACCCATCTTTGGCTGCACTACATTACGGTCAGGCAATTTTCGAAGGTATTAAAGCTTACAAGGATGAAGCTGGAAATTCCTACATCTTCCGACCTTTTGACAATTTCAAAAGGTTTAATATTTCGGCTGAACGTATGGCAATGCCTACTGTTCCTGAAGAGATATTCATGGATGGAATGAAGCAATTAGTTGCTTTGGACAAGAATTGGATTCCAAAGAAGGAAGACCATTCTCTTTATATCCGTCCTTTTATGTTTAGTTCTGATAAAGTAATAGGTGTTCGTCCATCAGACAATTACAAGTTCCTCATTATTTTAAGTCCGACAGGTCCTTACTACAATGCACCGATGCGCATATATGTAGAAGAACATTATGTCCGAGCGGTTCCTGGTGGTGTAGGATATGCAAAAGCTGCCGGAAATTATGGAGCATCTATGTATGCCACCAAACAAGCTAAAGAGCTCGGATATGACCAGGTATTATGGACTGATCCGTTTGAACATAAATATGTTCAGGAGATTGGAACTATGAACGTCATATTTATCATTGGGAATAAAGCTATAACACCCGATCTTGCCAGCGGTACCATCTTAGGTGGTGTAACTCGCGATAGTACCATTACCTTATTAAAAGATGCTGGATATGTAGTAGAAGAACGCCCATTAAGCATTGATGAGGTAATTGATGCTTACAAAAAAGGAGAGTATGTGGAAGTGTTTGGAACCGGAACAGCTGCAACTATTTCAATGATTAAGGAACTCAGGTATAAAGATTTCGTCATGAAATTTGATACTGATCAGTCCAAAACAGCTCCTTTAATCAAAAAATGGTTGACAGACATCCGGGTTGCAAGGAGAGAAGACAAATACGGCTGGATGGTCAAAATCGGGTAATTAGTTTCTATTAGCTTGGTATAACCAGTTCATTATCAATATACAGCCAATTTCAGATGCAATTGGCTGTTTCTTTTTCTTTTTGTGAAAGTTTTTAAGAATTTCAATTTTCAATTATTTGGTTATTCACCTGTAGCCCTGTACCTTTGCCTCCCGAAAAATTCGGATTTAAACTTAAAGGTTAATAATGCCTACTATACAACAATTAGTACGTAAAGGAAGAGAGATTATTCGCGCAAAAAGCAAATCAAGAGCGTTGGACAGTTGTCCCCAGCGTCGTGGTGTATGTACCCGTGTTTATACTACCACTCCGAAAAAACCAAACTCAGCACTTCGTAAAGTAGCAAAAGTGCGTTTAACCAATAAAGTAGAGGTAATTGCTTATATTCCTGGTGAAGGTCATAATCTTCAAGAGCACTCCATCGTGTTAATCCGTGGCGGCCGTGTTAAAGATTTACCTGGTGTACGTTATCATATTGTTCGTGGTTCCTTGGATACCGCTGGAGTAAAAGATAGGAAGAAGAGCCGTTCTAAATACGGTACTAAAAGAGAAAAAGCAGGTGCTAAACCAGCAGGTAAAAAATAAATTGTAGGTAAATCAAAACAATCAAAGAATCAGTAAAATAGTAATATAAGTCATGCGTAAAGCACAAGCAAAAAAACTTCCACTGGCTCCGGATCCTCGTTATAATGATAAGCAGGTAACCCGCTTTATTAATAACATTATGTGGGAAGGAAAGAAAAGCGTTGCTTTTGATATATTCTATAATGCATTAGAAAGAGTATCAAAACAAACTGGTGAAGATGGCTATGAAGTTTGGAAAAGAGCATTGGTAAATGTAACCCCTGCTGTTGAAGTTCGTAGCCGCAGGATAGGTGGTGCCACCTTCCAAATCCCTTCTGAAGTTCGTCCTGACAGGAAGATCTCATTAAGTATGAAATGGCTTATCCGTTATAGCCGCGAAAGAAACGGTCGTAGTATGGCTGACAAGCTAGCCAATGAGATCGTTGCTGCCGCAAAAGGTGAAGGAGCTGCTTTCAAAAAGAAAGAAGATACTCACCGTATGGCTGAAGCAAATAAGGCTTTTGCTCACTTCAGAGTTTAATCTGATTACTTTTACAGATATAAAAAAATCCCGTGAGAAACGGGATTTTTTACATTATATGATAATCAATTAAGATCCGGCATTACCATTATCAGTACTTTGACCACCGGCTACACCGCTATCAAAAATGTCAGTGTCAGGATTGGTTACACCCTCAGGTGTTTGTGATCCTGTGCCAATATCAGTTCCTTCATATTCTCCCTCATCAGCTCTTACTGAGTCTACCCTTGGATTAACAGGTGGTGTACCAACATTGGTTTCTTCACCGCTCATGCTACCTAAACCAACATTAGCAGCTGCCCCGGTTTTGGTACCATCACCTTTACTGGCAGACCGTGACCTGGAGGATCTTGAAGTTAATGATTTTGAAGTTGATGATCTTGAAGCAGATGATCTTGAAGCAGATGAGCCTTTAGAGCTTACTGGTCTGCTTGCGCTTTTCCTTGTAGCTGAAGAACCTCCTGTTGAACGGCTTCGGCTAGTTGAAGAGCTCTTAGATGGTCCCTTGCCGGATGCTGATGAAGAACGGCTTTTTGATCCGGTACTCCTTGATGAGCCACTGCGGCTGGATAAACCGCTTCTTGAAGAGGAAGATTTTGAACCGCCTCTTGAGACGGAGCTTTTAGATGAACCAGCTCTTGAGGATCTTGATGGAGAAGATTTACTTGGAGACTTTGCAGAACTGGACTTTGATCCACCCCTTGAAGATGATTTACTACTTCCACCACGGCTGGCAGATTTCTTAGCAGCAGCACTCCTGGAAGAAGAACCTTTAGAAGAACCGCTCCTGGAAGCTGAACTTCTTGAAGACCCTCCACGGGATGAAGAACTCTTAGATGATCCACCTCTTGAAGAGGCAGTCTTTGAAGAGCCACTTCTTGAAGTTCCACCTTTTGAAGAGGTACTCCTTGATGTAGAACTCCTGGATGCACTACTCTTAGATGATCCTCCTCTTGAGGATGTACTCCTGGATGAGCCGCTCTTTGAAGAAGAACCAGTACGACCGCCACCTGAAGATTTTCCACCCTTGCTGGAAACAGCCTTACGAGTAGCCTTCGATGCAGAGGCTAAACCTCTTTTTGCAGTTCCTTTTGCAGCTCCTTTGCTGGAACCACTCCGGCTGGATTTAGAAGATCCTTTTGAGCTGCCTGAAGATTTGGATGATCCTTTAGAAGAACTTCCGCGGCTGGAAGAACTTTTCGAAGAACCTTTAGATGAAGATCTGCCGCCTGAAGATTTACTGGCGGACTTACTAGTTGATTTTGCCATGTGTTAATGGGTTTTGTGAAAGGTTAATAATTTTCTTAGACGAAAATTACGAATGATTATAGATATGTTTACAATTCGTTACAAAAATTGTGCGACATATTAAAATTTACTTTCGGTAACCATTGTTTCATAGTGCATCTTTAACAAACAATCTTTGTTGAATAAAGCGTTTACAGCACACAATTTCCTTACCTTTGCACCCTATTTTTTTATCAGGTAGTGTAAAGAGATAAGCACTATCCTGTAAAAGAAAGCAGCAGAGCCGGTTTTAAGTAAAAAGTAAGCATTGACTTTTTAATATTATCCGCAAAGCACAATATCGAATTTACGTGGATAAACAACCGTAAATAATAAATTAAGCACTCAATATTCAATTTAAGTAATCATGGCTGATTTGAGATTTCAACGCAACTTCGGAATTGCCGCTCACATTGATGCTGGTAAGACCACTACAACCGAGCGTATCTTACGCTACACGGGTATGATCCATAAAATTGGAGAAGTACACGATGGTGCTGCAACTACCGACTGGATGGAGCAGGAAAAAGAAAGGGGTATTACCATTACCTCTGCTGCAGTAAGCTGCCAATGGAATTTTCCTACCGTTTTAGGTAAGCCTACACCCGAAACCAAAAAATATTATTTCAATATCATCGATACTCCGGGACACGTTGATTTCACTGTGGAAGTTGAGCGTTCTATGCGTGTTCTCGATGGTTTGATTGCGTTGTTCTCTGCAGTTGATGGTGTAGAACCTCAATCTGAAACAGTATGGCGGCAGGCAAACCGTTATCGCGTACCACGTATCGGTTTCGTAAATAAAATGGATCGTGCCGGTGCTGACTTCTTAATGGTTGTTAACCAGGTGAAGGAAATGCTCGGTGCCAAAGCTGTTCCTCTTCAGTTACCTATCGGTGCTGAAGACAACTTCACAGGTGTAGTTGACCTTATTAAAAATAAAGGTATCATCTGGCACATGGAAACAGAGGGTATGACCTTCGATGAAGTTCCTGTTCCTGATGATATGAAAGAGGATGTGGAGTTGTGGAGACAGAACCTGATTGAAGCTGTTGCTGAATACGATGATAAATTGTTAGAGAAATTCTTTGATGATCCGAATACGATCACTGAAGATGAAGTACATGAAGCTATTCGTAAGGCAACAATCGATCTAAGTATCGTTCCTATGATGTGCGGTTCATCATTTAAGAATAAAGGAGTACAGACTGCTCTTGATGCAGTATGCCGTTACCTTCCTTCACCTGTGGATATTGAGGCTGTGACAGGAATAAATCCAGATACAGGAGAGGAGGTGATTCGTAAGCCTGAAGCAAAGGAACCATTTGCTGCTCTTGCCTTCAAAATCATGACCGATCCATTTGTTGGTCGGTTGGCGTTCTTCCGGGCGTACTCTGGCCATCTTGATGCTGGTTCTTATGTACTGAACGTCAGAAGTGGTAAAAAAGAACGTATATCCCGTATAATGAAGATGTTTGCCAATAAGCAGAATCCAATTGATTTCATTGAGGCTGGTGATATCGGCGCCGCTGTTGGATTTAAAGAAATCAAAACAGGAGATACACTGTGCGATGAGAATCATCCCATTGTGCTGGAAAACATGTTCATCCCTGAGCCGGTGATCTCTGTGGCTGTAGAACCTAAGACACAGGCTGATGTCGATAAAATGGGCATGGCTATTTCTAAATTAGTTGAAGAAGATCCTACCCTGCGTGTAAAAACAGATGAAGATTCAGGTCAAACCATATTAAGTGGTATGGGTGAATTACACCTCGAGATCATTGTTGATCGTATGCGTCGTGAGTTTAAGGTAGAAGTAAACCAGGGGGCTCCACAGGTGGCTTATAAGGAAGCTTTCAATACTACTGTTCAACACAGGGAGGTATTGAAAAAGCAGTCCGGTGGTCGTGGAAAGTTCGCCGATATCGTTTTTGAACTCGGACCAACTGATGCTGAATGGAGAGAAGCAAATCCTGATAAACACTTTCAATTCCAGAATGATTTGTTTGGTGGTTCTATCCCTCGTGAATTCGTTCCTGCAATACAGAAAGGATTTGAAAGTTCAATGAGTACTGGTGTACTCGCTTCTTACCCGGTGGATAATCTGAAGATCAGGGTATATGATGGTTCATTCCACGCGGTTGACTCTGATGCTATGTCGTTTGAACTTTGTGCTAAACAAGGATTCCGCGAAGCTGCAAGAAAAGCAAAACCGGTGTTACTGGAGCCTATTATGAAAGTTGAAGTTCTTACTCCGGACCAATATATGGGTGATGTGACCGGTGACTTGAACAGGCGCCGTGGAATGATGGAAGGTATGGATACCCGTGCCGGTGTACAGGTGATTAAAGCAAAAGTACCGTTGAGTGAAATGTTTGGCTACGTTACTCAATTGCGTTCTTTATCTTCAGGTCGTGCCTCTTCAACCATGGAGTTCTCACACTATGCTCCTGCACCTACTAACATTGCAGAAGAAGTAATAGCAAAGTCTAAAGGAAAAGTTTCAGCCGAATAATTTTTCTAAGTGTAAATATGTAATCCCACCTGTAAAAGGGTGGGATTTTTTGTTTTACAGGCATATCCCCTGGAGTAAAAGTGGTTTTTAGGCACTGGATTTGCTGATGCATCGGTGAAGTTCAAATACCCGTTTTAGAATTCATTACCGGTCGTTGAGGCCTGGAAAAACACCAGGGCTTTTTGAACCTGCGGGCTCGGAAGAGCCCTTTTTGCATTTGTTTGGCATTGTTGTTGTAAGTAGATGGCAAACTACGTATTTATGAAATCTATAAAAACACTACTCTCTCTTACTTTAATTGCTTCAGTATTAATCTTTACCTCTTGTGCTAAAAACGATTCTAACAGTTCTAACACTAATGCACATTTACAGGTTTACCTGACCGACCAACCGGGAAACTATGATGTAGTCAACATAGATATTCAGGATGTAAGAATTAATTACTCTACGGACAGTGGCTCCGGATGGCAAAGTTTATCTGGTGTGAAAAGTGGTAATTATGACCTTCTCCGCTTAGCTAATGGTCGTGACACACTCCTCGGTGATGCTGATGTTAAAGCAGGTAGAATAGAGCAGATTCGTTTGATCTTAGGTCCTAATAACTTCGTCAAAATTGGTAACCAGACTTATACTTTACAAACTCCAAGTGCACAACAATCCGGTTTGAAATTGAACATTCACCAGGATGTAAATGGTGGTGTTCTTTATAAATTAACTCTGGATTTCGACGCATCCCGTTCTATAGTTAGAACAGGAAATGCAGGATATATTCTGAAACCAACGATACGTACTACAATTGAAGCTATTGGCGGTGCTCTCAGAGGTTATGTTACTCCAAACAACTTTGCAACTGCCGTATACGCTTTACAAGGCACTGATACAGTTGCAGGTACTTACACATCGTCTGGTAGTTACATGATAAAAGGATTATCAGCAGGCTCTTATTCCCTGTCATTTGCTCCAAGTGACACAACCTATAAAAAACAAACAAAAACTGGTATCTCAATCACTACCGGTAATGTGACAGTTGTTGACACGGTTAAACTGGTTCATTAACAGGTCACACTCAACTCTCGAAAGGGCTTCCTTATGGAAGCCTTTTTTTATTCCTTATATCGAGGTCATTGCAGAATTTATTGAAAAATTTCTTTCTATTTGCCTGATTATGATTAGAGCCAATTATCACATGCCACAGTTACTTATTTTATTTCTCTTGCAATTTTTCTCTTTTGGGCTAAGTGCCCAAAATCTCTCTGTTTCCAGGGGAATGATTATTAAGAAATCAATGAAAGTGAAAAAGGCTGTTTACGCTCTCAATGGTTTTGACAGTCTGAATAAGGCAGCCATCATTATTGAAGGAGATAATATAGTTGTAGACTTTAACCATGCAACATTAAAAGGAAGTACAGCTGTAAAGAATGCAGATGGTTTTTATGGAGTGGCTATACTGATTCGTAAAGGAAAAAATATTACCATTAAAAACCTCACAGCGAGGGGATATAAAGTGGCTGTACTGGCACGTAACATTGAAGGTCTTAAAATTGAGGATTGCGATTTTAGCTATAATTACCGGATGCACCTGAATAGCACCCAGGAAAAGGAAGATATATCCGATTGGTTAAGTCATCACCATAATGAAAAAGATGAATGGCTACGATATGGAGCTGCTATTTACCTGAGAGGATGTAATAACTCCATTATTAGCAATACTACAGTCACAGGAGGTCAGAATGGATTAATGATGACAGAGTGTAACAATGCAATGGTGTTTAACAACGACTTCTCTTTCAATTCAGGACTTGGTATCGGGATGTACCTGAGTAGTAACAATAAAATCCTGTATAATAAACTTGATTTCAATGTACGTGGTCATAGTGAAGGTGTATACAACAGGGGGCAGGATAGTGCAGGTATATTGATATATGAACAAAGCAGTAATAACCTGTTCTATAGAAATTCCGTTACCCATGGTGGCGATGGCTTTTTTCTTTGGGCAGGACAAACAACCATGAATACTGCCCGGGGTGGATCCAATAATAATGTGTTATGGGACAACGACTTTTCATATGCACCAACCAATGGAATAGAACTCACTTTTAGTAGTAATAAAATCATTCACAATCGAATATTTGAATGTGATCATGGAATATGGGGTGGCTATTCCTATAATACCGATATTAAAGACAACCAGTTCAGGGACAACAGGATTGCTATTGCTATTGAGCAGGGCCAGTATAATGACATTCACCATAACTTATTCTCAAGAGATAAAGAGGGCATACGCCTATGGGCGCGTAAAGAACAACCAGCCGATTGGAAATATGCTCAACTGAGAGACACCCGCAGCAGGAGTTATCGAATTGTAGGCAACAGCTTTAACTCTCTTCCTGTTGTATTCAATTTAAACAGGACAGATTCCTTAATGATCTTCGACAACCGCATTTCTAATTGTGATGTAGTGTATAAAATTGATTCAACAGTTACCAACATTGATTCAACATTCAATGAAGATGTTGCGGTGCAACTTTCGAATGATACAATGGTTGAAATACCGCAGGTAAAAAATCCGCTTGATCCGTTCAAAGGGATGGGAAAGCTTGCAGGAAGAAAAAACATCATGATGACAGAGTGGGGACCTTACAATTTTAAATATCCTTTCATTTGGAATATTAATCCTACGGATACATCCGGTAAAATGTCTTTTAATGTATTTGGTCCTAAAGGAAGATGGAGGATCCTTTCTGCAAAAGGAGTTGAAATGAATACAACTCTACGAGATTCTTTTCCTTCAACATTTACGGCACAAAAAATACCTTCCGCAAGGACCGACATTGAGATCGTTGCTGAGTACAGAGGTCCTTCTTTTATTGATCAATCAGGAAACACGATACCTGCTAATAAACCATACATTTTTCGCTTCGTTAAATTCTTCCAACCCGTTGACTATACAGTGAAATGGTTTGACTTTGATTCAACCAACAATCCAATTAAGTATAACAGTGGGGCTCAAATTGAAAAGAATCAGCCATTTAAGATTGAAAAAGTAACCAAACTGGATTATGCCTGGTGGGGTGGGATTAAAGCAGGAGAGAAGCAGCATCAAAAATTCCTGACTCTCGCGGAGGGGAATGCCACATTCCCGGGGGGAACTTATGAACTCTCTGTCACATGGGATGATGCGGTTCGCATTTACATTGATGGTAAAAAAGTATTCGATGAATGGAATCCATCAAAATACAACTTTGATGAAGCCCCAAATAAAAAGGTGAAACTCCAACTCGGTGGAACTCATCACATAAGGGTTGAACATGTAGAGTTGGGGGACTTTGCCACACTAACCGTCAGGTTCAAAAAAACAATCCAATAACTACCCGGTTCTAACCTTTCTTCAATCAGGAAAAATTTGCTTTCGTATGGCTATTTCATAGCTCTTGTACGCTATTGATACGGAGTTGATACGCAGTTGATACGGAATTGATACACTGTTAACTGCGTATCAACTCCGTATCAACTCCGTATCAACAGTGTATCAACTGCGTATATTACTCAATGGAGAAGGCAACGGAACTTAGCTAAAGGAGCTAAAATCCTGGTTACCGCCCAGAACCAGCTACAATATCAACGTTCTTACTATGCAAAATTCCAGGTGTGATAACCTACTTAATATAACTTTTTAAAGGCGGCGAGCTCTTCTTATAATGAAGAAGAATCATATCTTCGGGTCCGGGGAAATAAAAAACTAATCCCTTTATAGGTTTATTCACAAATTATTGATCCAAACTTTTGTCAGTTTAAACTCAACCAGTTACCTTTGCACTCCCATTCCAAAAATGGGATTGGACTATGTCACAGAGAATCAGAATTAAACTTCAGTCTTACGACCACAACCTGGTGGATAAATCAGCAGAGAAAATTGTTAAGACTGTTCGTAGCACAGGCGCTGTAGTAACCGGACCAATTCCGTTACCTACTCGCAAGAAGATCTTTACCGTTTTGCGTTCACCACACGTGAACAAAAAAAGCCGCGAGCAGTTCCAGTTAGCAACGCACAAGCGTTTACTGGATATCTACACTTCTTCATCAAGAACTGTAGATGCTTTATCAAAGCTCGACCTTCCTTCAGGTGTAGAAGTAGAAATTAAAGCATAACGCATCCTCTGAATCCCTTAAAGGGAATCTTAGGCGTAACTAGTTCTTATAAATTAACCGTACATCTCTCAATCCTGTTTTAACAGGAGAAAAGAGCTCTGTAATAAAAACATTCTCAGCCCCTTAGGGGGTGAGGTAATAACATATAAACAAGCCCTTCGAGGTTTGTTTGTCGCCGGTACTTCTGAAGCCAGAGTGGCCAGCTTTCCCGAAAAGGAAAGTATGATAAAAGAAAAGGTCGGACGATGAACCAGGATTGAAGACCCAGTAATTCCAATGGGTACTGTCTTGTATAACCTTGCGGGGAATAAACCGTAAGAAAATGAAAGGAATTATTGGTAAAAAAATCGGGATGACCAGCATCTTCGATCCGGGTGGCAAGCAGACAGCTTGCACCATTATTGAAGCTGGTCCATGCGTAGTTACCCAGGTGAAAACGCAGGAATCAGATGGCTACGACGCTTTACAGGTAGCATTTGGCGACAAAAAAGAAAAGCACGTTCTTGGTGCTGAAAAAAATCACTTCTCTAAAGCTAATACCTCAGCTAAGAAGTTTGTAAAAGAATTCAGAAACTCTTCCCTCGAAAAGAATATCGGAGACACCATTACAGTAGACATTTTCGCTGAAGGCGATAAAGTTGAAGTAATCGGTACCACGAAAGGTAAAGGTTTCCAGGGTGTTGTCAAACGCCACGGATTCCATGGTGTGGGTGAAGCTTCTCACGGTCAGCACGACCGCCAGAGAGCTCCGGGTTCTGTTGGTGGATCTTCTTATCCCAGCCGTGTATTCAAAGGAATGAGAATGGCCGGTAGAACTGGTACAGACAGGGTAAAAGTAAAGGGTTTGAAAATCGTGAAGATATTCCCTGACAAAAACTACATATTGGTAAGTGGTTCAGTTCCGGGCCACAATGGTTCAATCGTTTTAATCCAGAAGTAAAATGCAACTACAAGTATTAAACATACAAGGACAAGAAACAGGTAGAACTGTTGAACTTCCTGAAGACATATTTGGTATCGAGCCAAATGACCACGCCATTTATTTAGCTGTTAAACAATACCTGGCAGCTCAGCGCCAGGGTACTCACAAAGTGAAAACCCGTGCTGAAGTTCAAGGAGCAAGCCGCAAATTACACCGCCAGAAAGGTACCGGTGGATCCCGTAAGGGTAACATCCGTAACCCTTTGTACAAGGGTGGTGGTACGGTGTTCGGTCCTAAACCTCACAAGTACGACATCAAATTGAACCGTAAAGTGAAGGACCTTGCTAAAATGTCGGCACTGGCTCATAAAGCACAGGAAAATGCAATCGTGATTGTTGAAGATGTGACCCTGGAAGCTCCTAAGACTAAGACTTTCATGAACATCCTGAACAGCCTGAATGTAGGAGATAAGAAACTGATGTTCATCCTTCCTGAGTATAATGACAATGTGTATATCAGTTCACGTAACATTTCATCTGTATTAACTATGCTGATGAGTGATGTGAATACGTACGACCTGGTCAACTCAGAAGTATTGGTGTTGACAGAAAGCGCCGCTAAGATTTTTGCAGGTGCAAACACCGAGGAAGTAGCAGCATAATTAGTGGATGAAGTTCTTAGATATTAAATTTTCAAATTTTCAAATTAATTCAGATGAAACTTTCTGAAGTACTTATAAAACCAATATTGACCGAAAAAGCAAATGGACAGCAGGAAAAGCTACGCCGCTTTGCTTTCAAGGTTGACCGTAAAGCAAACAAACTGGAAATTAAAAAAGCAGTGGAAGAGTTTTACGGAGTGTCTGTAGTAGATGTAAATACTGCAGTGGTTCCTGGTAAGAACAAAACAAGGTATACAAAAAAAGGTTTTGTAAAGGGTCAAAAGCCTTCTTACAAAAAAGCTATGGTTACTGTAGCTGAGGGTGAGAATATCGATTTGTATTCCTCTATTTAAGACAACTAATTAAGAATGGCTTCAACAGCCGCAAATGTTGAAAAAGTAAATAAGTCATGGCATTAAAAAAGTATAAACCAATTACAGCCGGTACTCGTTGGAGAATCGGAAATGCATACGCTGAGGTGACTACTGAAACACCTGAGAAATCACTGGTAGAAAAAAAGAAAGGTACCGGTGGCCGTAACTCCTCTGGCCGTAGGGCAATGAGATATATCGGTGGCGGTAACAAGAACATGTATCGTATCATCGACTTCAAGCGCGATAAGAAAGAAATTCCCGGTAAAGTAGCCTCTGTGGAGTATGATCCAAACCGTACCACTTTCATCGCTTTGTTGAATTATGCAGATGGTGAAAAAAGATACATACTGGCACCGCAGGGATTGACAGTAGGTATGACTGTTGTCAGCGGTGATGCCGTTGCTCCCGAATTAGGAAATGCGCTGCAGTTAAAGAATATGCCCCTCGGTACTGTGGTTCACAATATAGAAATGCAACCGGGCCAGGGTGGAAAGATTGCTCGTAGTGCCGGTGCATCTGCACAACTTTCCAACAAAGAAGAAAAGTATGCAGTATTGAAGATGCCAAGTGGTGAGTTGAGAAAAGTTTTGATCAACTGTTATGCTACTGTAGGTATTGCATCTAACAGTGACCACCAGTTACAATCTATGGGTAAAGCTGGTCGTAACCGTTGGAAAGGAATTAAGCCTCGTAACCGTGGTGTGGCTATGAACCCTGTTGATCACCCAATGGGTGGTGGTGAAGGCCGTGCTTCTGGTGGTCAGCCTCGTAGCAGGACTGGTCAAAAGTCAAGAGGTCTGAAAACCCGTACGAAAGGAAAGGGCAGTGATAAACTGATCATCCAACGTAAAAACGGAAGCAAACTGGCGAAGTAAACAGGTGAAACGTCGAACCTAAAATGGGAGACGGAACCGGAAACAATAACTAGAAACTAGAAACAATAATATGGCTCGTTCAATTAAAAAAGGTCCTTACGTAGCAACTCACTTAGAAGAAAAAGTGTTGTCTATAAATGAAGGAAAAGCAAAAAAGGGTGTGATTAAAACATGGAGCCGTCGTTCAACCATCACTCCTGATTTTGTAGGGCACACCTTCGCTGTGCACAATGGAAACAAATTCATCCCTGTATATGTTACAGAGTTTATGGTAGGTCATAAGCTGGGTGAGTTTGCACCAACAAGAAACTTTAAAGGACACTCAAGTAAAAAAGCTTAAAATAGTTTGAAGTTTGGTGTTTGTTGTTTGGTGTTGTTAAACGCTAACTACAAACTCCAAACCTCAAACACCAAACGATAAAAGAAAATGGAAGCAGTAGCAAAACTGAAAAATTATCCAACATCACCACGCAAAATGCGTTTGCTGGCCGACCTGATTCGTGGTATGAATGTAGAAAAGGCTTTGGCTGTTTTAGAATTCAATCCAAAGCATCCTGCAGTACCTATGCGTAAGCTGGTGTTGAGCGCTATCAACAACTGGAAACAAAAGAATGAAGGTGGTGACGAAGGACAATTGTTTGTGAAGACTGTATTTGTTGATGGAGCAAGAACATTAAAGCGTATGCGCCCGGCACCACAGGGCCGTGGGTATCGTGTACGGAAGAGAAGCAATCACGTAACTGTGGTAGTTGACGCTAAACCTTAATTAAATTAATCAAGTATAACCAATAAACATGGGTCAAAAAGCAAATCCTATTGGTAACAGATTAGGTATCATCAGGGGATGGGAATCTAATTGGTATGGTAGCAAAAAAGACTACGCCAAGAAACTGATCGAAGACAATAAGATCAGGACCTACCTCAATGCCCGTATTAACAAGGGTGGTATTGCCAAGATAGTTATTGAAAGAACTCTTGGTAAACTGATCGTTACCATTCATACTTCCAAACCAGGTATTATCATCGGTAAAGGTGGTGGTGAAGTTGACAGAATTAAAGAGGAACTGAAGAAGCTGACCGGTAAAGATGATGTACAGATCAACATCCTCGAGATTCGTCGTCCTGAACTGGATGCTATGATCGTTGCTGATACTATTGCCCGCCAGATTGAGAATCGTATCAACTATAAGAGAGCCATTAAAATGGCGATAGCTTCTGCTCTTCGTATGGGTGCAGAAGGTATTAAGGTAAAGGTGAGCGGCCGTCTAGGTGGTGCGGAAATCGCTCGTACAGAAGAAATCAAACAGGGTCGTACACCGTTGCATACTTTCCGTATGGACATTGACTATGCCAACGTATTTGCTCTTACAGTTTATGGTAAGATTGGTATTAAGGTATGGATCTGTAAAGGAGAAGTTCTTCAGAAGAGAGACCTTAATCCAAACTTTGTAGGTGGTAAGAGTGATGTAAGTGACAGGAGAGACAGAAGAGATGAAAGAGGTGGTGGATTCAGAGACCGCGGAGACCGTAGAGGCGGTGGCGGTGGTGGCAGCCGTGACTTCAACAGGGGTCGTGGTGGAAGAGGACAACACCAGTAATTTGGTGATTTGAAAATGAGCCAATTTGAAGATTAAAGAAAGGGCCGTTTTCAGAGAACAAAAGTTCTTTAAACAATATTAAACAAGTACAGACAGCGAGTATTGGAGATCCATTCACTCATTGTCAAATTGTCAAATTTTCAAATTGTAATAAATGTTACAGCCGAAAAGAACGAAGCACAGGAAAATGCAGAAAGGTCGCATGAAAGGCGACGCTAAAAGAGGAACTACTATTTCCTTCGGTTCTTTTGCATTGAAGTCTTTGGAAAGTCAGTGGATCACTGATCGCCAGATAGAAGCTGCCCGCCAGGCATTGACCCGTCACATGAAACGGGAAGGAAATGTGTGGATCCGTATTTTCCCTGATAAGCCAATTACCCGCAAACCAGCCGAGGTACGTATGGGTAAAGGAAAGGGTAACCTGGAGTTCTGGGCTGCCGTTGTGAAGCCGGGTCGTATCTTATTTGAGATCGATGGTGTTTCAGAGGAAGTAGCAAAAGGAGCATTGAGCCTTGCTGCAGGTAAACTGCCTATCGCGACTAAATTCATTAAGCGTCGCGACCTGGAAGAAGCATAAAGAAATAGCCAGTTCGGCAATGTGGCTATTGCCCTGAATTGTCGAATAACCAAATTGTCGAATTGTCAAATAAATAAACATGTCAAAGACAGTAGATTTTAAAAAGAGTATCCAGGCGTTGAGCGAGCAGGATTTGCAAGCCCGTATCAAAGAGGATGAAATGCGCCTGAAGAAGCTTGAATTTGCTCATGCGATCTCACCGTTGGAGAATCCGATGAGCATCAGGAACCTGCGCAGGGAAGTTGCCAGGTTGAAGACAGTATTGAAAAAGAAACAACTTAGTGCATAATTAGCAACGAGCTACGAGAGTGAGCTATGAGTCGACGACTCCATGCTCGATGCTCAAGGCTCAAAGCTCAAAGCTTTATAATATGGCTGAAAATACAAATCCCGCAACAGAAACCCAGCAATCAAATGCAGCGGGTAGAAATTTAAGGAAAGAAAGAATTGGTGTGGTTACCAGTAACAAAATGGCAAAGACCATCACTGTTGCTGTTGAAAGAAAAGTAAAGCACCCGATCTATGGTAAGTTCATTAAAAAGACTACCAGGTTTCATGCTCATGACGAAAAGAATGAAGCCAACATTGGAGATGTTGTTCGCATCATGGAGACTCGTCCGATGAGTAAAACCAAGCGTTGGAGATTAGTTGAGATAGTAGAGAAAGTGAAATAAGCCTGGTTGCTACGAGCCTTGTGCTACGAGCCCGGCATTTAATAATAGTTTATAACTGCTCATAGCAAAAGCTAAGAGCTCAAAGCTTAAACAAGATGATTCAGCAAGAATCCCGATTGAATGTAGCGGATAACAGTGGAGCTAAAGAAGTGCTTTGTATCCGCGTATTGGGTAACAGTGGTCAGCGGTATGCTAAGGTGGGTGATAAGATTGTTGTTACCGTTAAGGATGCAATTCCTGCCGGTGGCATTAAAAAAGGAACGGTTGCTAAGGCTGTTATTGTTCGTACCACTAATAAATTACGCCGCAAGGATGGTTCTTACATCCGTTTCGACGATAATGCAGTGGTGATATTGAATGCAGCAGATGAACCAAGGGGTACCCGTATTTTCGGACCTGTAGCAAGAGAGCTGCGCGATAAAGGTTATATGAAGATCATTTCATTGGCACCTGAAGTTCTCTGATTAAGTGAGAAATAGATCACTCAATGTTTCAAACCGTTTAAACAACATATAGTTCCTGGCAGTATCAGGAACACTAAAATCTCCCCAAGAGGGGACGGGGGTATTAAAAATGAAAACAAGATTTAAATCCAAGTACAATATCAGGAAGGGCGACCAGGTGGTTGTTATCGCTGGTGATGACAAAGATGCAAAGAAACCTCGCCTGGTAAAGCAAGTACTGGTAGATGAAGGTAAAGTGCTTGTAGAAGGTGTAAACATCATCACTAAGCATACTAAACCTTCAGCTCAAAATACCAAGGGTGGTATTATAAAGAAGGAAGCTCCGATTAACATCTCCAATGTTATGTTGTGGGATGGTAAACAAGGTTCTAAAGTGAAGAGAGAGGTACAGGGAGATAAGAAAGTTCGTATATCTAAAAAGTCCGGGGAGGTAATTAAATAATGGCAACTACAACATATACTCCGAGGTTAAAGTCTAAATATAAAGACGAAGTAGTACCGGCTTTAATGAAGCGCTTTGGCTACAAATCTATCATGCAGGTTCCGAAGCTGCAGAAGATCGCTATAAACCGTGGTGTTAACGGGGCTGTAAATGATAAGAAATTAATTGATATTGCCCTTGATGAACTGACAACCATAAGTGGTCAAAAGGCTGTATCAACTAATTCCAAGAAAGACATATCAAACTTCAAATTACGTAGGAATATGCCTATAGGTACGAGGGTAACCTTACGTGGTGAGAAGATGTTTGAATTTTTGGACCGTTTAATAGCTGTAGCACTTCCACGTGTGCGTGACTTTAAAGGAATCAATGAAAAGTCATTTGACGGCCGTGGTAACTATACAATGGGTGTGGTTGAGCAAATCATCTTCCCTGAGATAGACATAGATAAAGTGAACCGCATCACAGGTATGGATATCACTTTTGTAACGACAGCAAGCACCGATGAAGAAGCTTACGAATTATTGAAGGAGCTGGGAATGCCTTTCAAAAATGTAAAGAAGTAAGCAAAATATAATTGGCAATCAAAAATTGAAAATTAAAAATACACTATGGCTAAAGAATCAGTAAAAGCCAGGCAACGTAAGAGAGAAAGAATGGTGGTTCAATATGCTGAAAAAAGAGCAGCATTAAAAGCCGCCGGTGATTGGAAAGCACTGGATGAATTACCAAAAAATTCTTCCAGGGTAAGGTTGAAAAATCGTTGCCAGATGTCAGGACGTCCTAGAGGATATATCCGTCATTTCGGTATATCAAGAATTGCCTTCCGTGACATGGCGCTGGATGGTAAAATACCAGGAGTAAAAAAAGCGAGCTGGTAAGAAATGAGTAAGGAGTATTGAATACTGAGTTGCAAAAAACTCAGCACTTCATCACTGGTCACTCATCATCAAACACAAATAATAACAAACTTAATAATCCAATTGTTTCGCTCCGGCGAAGCGTAGGAGGACAAAAAATATGGTAACAGATCCTATTGCAGATTTCTTGACAAGGTTGCGTAATGCGCAAATGGCTGGCCACAGAATCGTTGAAATACCTGCTTCCAATCTGAAGAAGCGTATGACTGAGATCCTGTACAACCAGGGATACATTCTGAAATACAAGTTTGAAGATGATAACAAGCAAGGCTTGATAAAGATTGCTTTGAAATATGATCCTCAAACTAAGCAGCCTGCCATTCACACTCTTGAAAGAGTAAGCCGCCCGGGTTTGCGTCACTATGCCAAGCCAGGAGACTTCCGTAGAGTTAAAAACGGTCTTGGAGTGGCTATCATTTCCACTTCCAAAGGTGTATTAACCGACAAAGAGGCAAAAGCTCAAAATGTTGGTGGTGAAGTTCTTTGTTACGTTTATTAAAAAAGTATATAGCCGGTTAGGCGATTTGGAAATTGTGCAATGGTTTCCATCTTATTCAAAGTTTGTCTGACAATTTAAGTTCTCTATACGGAACTGAACACTTTCAAACTCACATTGTTGAATAAACAAATTACCAAAATATCAAATTAAGATTATGTCACGTATAGGTAAAGCACCCATCACAGTTCCTGCAGGTGTAACCGTTACAGTAGGAAAAGACAATGTGGTTACCGTTAAAGGTCCAAAAGGTGAATTAAAACAACCTGTAGATCGCGATATTACTGTGGAAGTGAAGGATGGTCATATCAACCTTAGCCGCCCAACAGACCAGATCCGTCACCGTGCATTACACGGCTTATCAAGGGCATTAGTTGCAAACCTGGTAAAAGGGGTAACTGAGGGCTATACAAAGAAGATGGAACTTATAGGTGTTGGTTTTAAAGCTGCTAACAATGGCAACCTGCTGGATCTTTCGTTGGGTTATTCACACAACATCGTATTCGAAATACCTAAAGAGATCAAAGTATCTACTGAACAATTAAAAGGTCAGAATCCTACCATTACTTTGGAAGGTATCGATCGCCAGTTACTTGGAGCTGTAGCTGCAAAGATTCGCAGCTTGCGTAAACCAGAGCCATACAAAGGAAAGGGTGTTCGTTATTCTGGTGAAGTGGTACGTAAGAAAGCCGGTAAAGCAGCTGGAAAATAATTAATCCAGGGCTAAAGGAGTTTATGCTCCGCTGCTCTTTAATATTTTGATATTTGAAATTATCCCTGGCAGTATCAGGGACATAAATAAAACATAATGAGAACAAGTGCTAAATTATCCAGGAGACAAAACATACGCTACCGTATTCGTGCAAAAATTGCCGGTACTGCTACAAAACCGCGTCTTTCTGTTTTCCGTAGCAATAGGGATATCTATGTTCAATTAATTGATGATGATAACTCTGTTACTCTTGCTGCAGCTTCATCAAGAGAAAAAGATATTGCCGCACAGGCAGGAAATAAAGTAGAAAAGAGCAAATTGGTAGGTCAGTCAATTGCACGCAAAGCGAAAGAGTTAGGCATTGAAAAAGTGGTGTTTGATCGTGGTGGTAACTTATACCATGGCCGTGTGAAAGCTGTAGCTGACGGTGCCAGGGAAGGTGGATTAGTATTCTAAAAAGCTTTAGCTACGGAGCTTTTAGCAACGGGCAATAGCAATAATTCAACAAGTAATTACTAAGTAATATAAAATGGCAAAAGCAATTTTAAACAGAGTAAAAGCAGGCGACCTTGAACTTAAAGAAAAGGTAGTTTCTATCAACCGTGTTGTAAAAACTACAAAAGGTGGTCGTACGTTCTCTTTCTCTGCATTAGTGGTGGTAGGTAATCAACAAGGTGTAGTCGGACATGGATTAGGTAAAGCGAAAGAAGTTCAGGAAGCGATTACCAAAGGAATAGAAGATGCAAAGAAGAATTTGATCAAAGTTCCTGTTATGCATGGTACTATTCCTCACGATCAGTTAGCAAAAGAAGGGGCAGCCAAGGTTCTTATCAAACCTGCCGCTCACGGTACAGGTGTGATAGCCGGAGGTTCTATGCGTGCTGTATTGGAGAGCGCAGGTGTAACGGATGTATTGGCGAAGTCACTTGGTTCTGCTAACCCTCATAATGTAGTAAAAGCTACTTTCAAGGCATTGGCTTTACTGCGTGAACCAATCTCTGTTTCCAAGACAAGAAGAATTGGGTTAAAGAAAGTATTTAACGGCTAGTATTAGTTTATAAGTTTATAGTTTCTGGTTTAATTCCTCAAGGACATACCTTAAACATTAAACGGTTAAACCTTAAACGATTTATAATGAAAAAGATAAAGATCACTTTAGTTAAGAGTCCAATTGACAGGCCGGAGCGGCAAAAGCAAACGCTGAAAGCTCTTGGACTGAATAAGATGCATACAACTAGAGAAGTGGAAGCTACTCCACAGATTCTCGGCATGGTTCGTAAAGTTGAGCACATGGTAACTGTTGAAGAAGCTTAGTTATTGTCTCATTGGCAATGATCGATAAACATAATTATTAATGCGAGGGGAGATACCCCGGAAGTAAAAATCAATAGAAATGAAATTACATGAATTAAGGCCTGCTAAAGGGGCCGTACACAAAGAAAAGCGTCTTGGCCGTGGTGAAGCATCTGGTCATGGTGGTACATCTACTAAGGGAAATAAAGGTGGTCAGAGCCGTGCCGGTTATAAAAGAAAGATGGCTCATGAAGGTGGACAGATGCCAATACAAAGGCGTGTTCCTAAACGTGGATTCAAAAATCCTAACAGGATTGAGTATAAAGTATTTAACCTTGGACAACTGGATCAACTAATTGAGAAATATAGCATCGAGGAATTTACTTTAGAGAATTTGTATACGAATGGCTTAATCAGTCAAACGGATCGTGTTAAAATTCTCGGAAATGGAGAACTAAAATCTAAAATTCCATTTAAAGTAAACGCAATTAGTGGAAAAGCTAAGCAGGCGATAGAAGCTGCTGGTGGAAGTGTAGAAATAGTGAAGTAATTTTCCTTAAATTGCAAGGCGCTCTAATGCGTCTTTTTTAGTTCCTGGACCTGTAAACTTATCTTTTTCCGTGAAAAATTTAATTAAGACTTTAAAGAATATCTGGAGCATCGAAGAGTTGCGCAGTAAGATTCTGTACACATTGCTCCTGCTTTTCATTTACCGTGTTGGTACACACATTGTGTTGCCAGGAATTAATCCGCTCGGTTTGGATGAACTGAATAAATCAGCAAATTCAGGGATCTTAGGCTTGATCAACACCTTTGCAGGTGGTGCGTTCTCCCAGGCTTCCATCTTTGCATTGGGTATTATGCCGTATATCTCTGCATCTATCTTTATCCAGTTGATGACCGTTCTGGTGCCACAGTTCCAGAAGATGCAAAAAGAGGGAGAGAGTGGCCGTAAAAAAATCAACCAGTGGACACGTTACCTTACAGTAGCAGTAACTGCAGTCCAGGCTTCTGCTTATGTTGCCTACCTGAGGCAAATAACAGCACAGGGTGGTGGAATTTTACCCGGGTATGCAGATTATTTCTGGTTATCTACTGTAATTGTTTTAACGGCAGGTACCCTGTTTGTAATGTGGTTGGGTGAGAAGATTACAGATAAAGGTCTGGGTAATGGTACTTCTATTATCATCATGATAGGTATCCTTGCACGTCTTCCACAAGCTTTCATGCAGGAGTTAGGATCTAAAGCGGTACGTTCCGGTACTATCTTAGTCTTCATCATTGAAATAGCCATTCTTATTGCTATTATTCTTGGATGTATCATGCTGGTTCAGGGGGTGAGGAAAATACCTGTGAACTATGCAAAACAGATTGTAGGTAACCGCCAGTTTGGTGGTGCCCGCCAATTTTTACCAATAAAGGTTAACAGTGCCGGTGTAATGCCAATCATTTTCGCCCAGGCTGTATTGTTCTTACCAACATTGTTCAACTTAACCGGAACAGTAACAGGTAAGGGTATTGCTTCAGCTTTCCAGGATCACTCCAACATACCATACATGATTGTTTATGCTGTGGTGGTAATTGGATTCACTTTCCTTTATACAGCACTTATATTTAATCCCAAGCAAATTGCAGATAACCTTAAGCAGAACAATGGTTTTATTCCGGGAGTTAAACCTGGCCAGCCCACAACTGATTTCATAGGTGCTATCATGGATAAGGTTACTTTACCAGGTGCGATTTTGCTTGCCCTTGTTGGTATTCTTCCCGGTATTGCCCAGAGATTAGGGGTACAGCCAAGTTTCTCTACTTTCTTCGGTGGAACTTCATTATTGATCATGGTGGGTGTTATTTTAGATACCCTTCAGCAGATTGAAACACAATTACTGATGCGCCAATATGATGGTCTTATGAAGAGTGGTCGAATCCAGGGTAGAACTGTAACACAGGCTTCTTACTAATTCAGTAACTGTATAATATATTTATAACCTGGTAAGAAGTCTTGCCAGGTTTTTCTTTTTCTAAACGCTATGATTCATTATAAGAACGCAGAACAAGTTGAACTAATGCGTCAGAGTGCATTACTGGTCAGCAAAACACTGACAGAAGTTGCAAAGACGCTTAAAGCTGGGATTACAACTCTAAGCATTGATAAATTCATTGGTGAATTCCTCAGGGAGAACCAGGCGATTCCTTCTTTTCTGAATTATCATGGATATCCTTTTAACTCTTGTATTTCAGTAAATGATGTGGTTGTACATGGATTTCCCGGCACTTATGAGTTAAAGGAAGGAGACATAGTTTCTATTGATATTGGAGCCTATAAGAATGGATATCATGGTGATCATGCTTATACTTTCATGATTGGTCAACCTTCGGAGGACGTTGTAAGACTTGTACAGATCACTAAAGAATCTCTTTACAAGGGAATTGAAAAAGCTATAGCAGGGAACCGTGTAGGAGACATTTCTTTTGCCATCCAGGAGTATACCGAAAGAAAGAACGGATATGGTGTGGTTCGTGAATTAGTAGGTCACGGCCTTGGTAAGAATATGCATGAAGATCCGCAGGTCCCTAATTATGGGAAACGCGGTTCTGGCCCGATACTTAAAGAAGGTTTAGTGATCGCAATTGAACCTATGATAAATTTAGGAAAGAAAGAAGTTTATACAGATGATGATGGCTGGACAGTTCGTACTAAAGATGGTAAACCTTCCGTTCACTTTGAACATGATGTTTGTGTAAAGAAAAGCAAAGCAGATGTGTTATCTAACTATAAGGAAATCGAAGCTGCCGAAAAGGGTAACTCCAATCTTTACTCCGGGTATTATTAGCTCTCCATATTCCCAAAGCAACTGAATTAAATGACCGGTAAACCATTTAAAAACAGTTTGGCTCCAAGCTCCACCTCCATCGGGAAAGAGAGGCCTGAAAGGGGTAGCCGTTTAATTGTCATAGGTGGAGGTGCCGCAGGGTTCTTTTGTGCTGTAAATGCAGCACGTTTAAATCCCGATTTAAATGTTGTCCTTTTAGAAAAGACAGGCAAACTTCTGTCAAAGGTGCGGATATCAGGTGGAGGACGTTGTAATGTCACTCACGCGTGTTATGATATTACAGAAATGAGTACGCGGTACCCACGTGGAAAGAACTTCGTAAAGAAAGCTTTTCATAAATTCTTTACAAAGGATACTATTTCATGGTTTGAAGACAGGGGTGTTCAGTTAAAAACTGAAAAAGACGGTCGGATGTTTCCCATTTCTGATGATTCGGATACCATCATCAGATGTTTATTAACTGAAGCAAATCGATATAGGGTAGAGATAAAGCTTAACCTTGAAGTAAAAAAAATTGAAAGGAATGAAGGTAATTTTCTAATTGACCTTTCAAATGGTAAATCGGAAGCAGCTGATTTTATTTGTATCGCTACAGGAGGTTATCCTAAGGCGACTATGTTTAATTGGTTGAAATCTTTAGGTCATTCCATACTGGAGCCAGTGCCTTCCTTATTTACATTTAATCTTCCGAAACATCCAATAAGCAAACTTATGGGCGTCAGTGTAGAAGATGTTCGGGTTAAAATTGAAGGTTCTAAATTAGTTGAACACGGTCCAATCCTGGTAACACACTGGGGATTGAGTGGCCCTGTTATTTTGCGTTTGAGCGCATGGGGTGCAAGAGAGTTGGCAAAGAAGAACTACCAATTCAAGGTTCATATAAACTGGTGCGCAGGCATAAGTGAAAAACTAATAAGAACTAATCTTAAAACATTGAGGAGCTCGTGTGCATCTAAGAAAGTAGCTAATCAAAACTTTTCAAAATTGCCAAATCGATTATGGATATTTCTGCTTGAACAATCTGGTATTACTTCCACGACCAGGTTTGGAGATTTGACTTCTAAATCTGAAAATAATTTAGTAAAGAACCTATTAGATTACACGTTGGAAGTAAGGGGTAAAACTACCTTCAAAGAAGAGTTTGTAACTGCCGGCGGGATTAATCTTTCGGAAATAGATGCGGATACGATGATGAGTAAAAAACTAAAGAACCTTTTTTTTGCTGGTGAAGTGTTGGATGTTGACGGGATTACGGGCGGTTTTAATTTCCAGCATGCCTGGACAAGTGGCTGGATTGCCGCTTCTTCGATAAAATCAAATATTTAGCTTTTCCATTTACCACAGTCAGCAGTTTCACTGACAGTCATCATTACTTTATGGGATGTTGTTGCTTTACTTTGAATAGAAGCTTGTACTGTGAAACAGCCCTTTACTACTGCGCAATTCCTTGAAGTTTTCAAAAGCTACAATACGTCTCTCTGGCCCTTCCAATTTCTTTTTTTGCTATTTGCTGTTATTGGTGTTTTTGGATTAATCCTTAAGCCAAACACTTACGGTAAACCGGTAATGTATTTTCTTGCGGCTTTGTGGATGTGGATGGGAGTTGTTTATCATGGTTATTTCTTTTCCATCATCAATAAAGCAGCTTTTATTTTTGGATTCTTCTTTTTACTTCAAAGCTTTCTTTTTTTATTCTTTACTACCCAACGGAAAATCACATTTGAATTCAGAAATAACATAAAAGGATTTACCAGTATCTGTATTATTTTATACGCGCTTGTTCTATACCCTGTCGTAGGAGCTTTCGATGGACATACATATCCAGGTGTGCCAACATTTGGACTACCATGTCCTACTACTATTTTCACATTCGGCATATTATTAATGATAAAAAACAAGATACCTGTTTATTTATTATTGATACCTCTCGCATGGTCCCTGATCGGTATCAGTGCGGCACTGAACCTGGGAATGATAGAAGATTTCGGATTGATTATATCTGCTTTGCTTACTACTTTATTATTGTTTCACAGGCACGAAAAAGTTACTTACATCCCTAAAAAGGAAATACCCATAAACCACTATCCATGATTTTAGTTTTAATAATTGTCGCGCTTCTTTTTATCTTTTTTATTGCCACCTATAGTACTTATTGGCATGATATAGCAAATGCCACCGAATTTCAACATAGATTCAAACCCAAAATACTTACCATTGAAAACGGAACAATTGAATATGCACTTCTTGGAAAAGGTGATCCTGTCTTATTTGTACATGGCGCCTCCGGAGGATACGACCAGGCATTAACTTTAGGTCGTACACTGTTGAACGATCAATTTCAAATCATAGCGCCTTCTCGTTATGGTTATCAAAACACAAAAACAGAATCTGAGTTTTCTGTTCAACTCCAGGCTGACATGCATATCACATTACTGGATGCACTTGGAATTAAGAAAGTTTCTGTTGTAGGTATTTCTTCGGGCGCTCCTTCCTGCATTGACCTTGCCATTCGTTATCCAGAGCGGGTTAGTGATTTGATATTAATAGCACCCCTGACATATTCACCTCAACGATTAAGAAATAATCTAAAAAAAAGCTGGCCGTTCATTTTGTCTATATATTTCAAGTGGGATTACCCACTTTGGTTAGGAATGAATCTAATACCATCAACTATTTTAACGAGAGTGGGAATTCCTAAAAAGCTGCAGAACGCACTTACGACTCTTCAGAAGAAAAAAATAATGAAGAGCTTACTTCCATTTAAATCAAAAATAAAAGGATTAAATATTGATGGAAATCTGCTTTCTAACCCTCAGCCAGCTCAATTACATTTAATAAAAACACCTACACTGGTCATTACCAGTAAAGATGATCCGTGGAAAACAATTGAAGGGGCTAAGTATGTTGCCAGCAAGATAGCAAATGCAAAGTTTATTTGTTATCAATCAGGTGGTCACTTGCTGAATGGTAGGGAAGAAGATGTGAGATTTCAGCTGGTAACATTTATTCTTAGTGAAACAAAATTGTTATCTAAGGATAAACAACTGTCAGGTATACCTGCTTAGCATAGCTCTACCGCGTGTTTAGAGGTGTCAAGTCAACTTCATTGGCATGTTTTTTCATTCATCTGAACTATGGCGGGCAGGCAAATACAAATAGGAACTTCAGGTTGGTTATATAAACACTGGCAAGGAAACTTTTATCCCGAAGGGATGAAGAAACCTGCCGATCAATTTAAGCATTACCTTCAATTCTTTAGTACTGTTGAATTAAACAATCCTTTTTATCGTCTTCCTTCCAAAGAAACATTCCAAAACTGGCGCAAAGGAAGTCCTGCTGGTTTTATATATTCCGTTAAGGGCAGCCGCTTCATTACACATATGAAGAAGCTAAAGGACTTTAAAGAACCTTTAAAGACTTTTCTGGACAATGCAAGTGCTTTGAAAGAGAAGCTCGGTCCTATCTTGTTTCAGCTGCCACCGGGATGGAAGTTAAATATTGAACGGTTTAGTGCTTTTCTAAAAGGTCTGCCCAAAAGCTACCAGTTTGCTTTTGAATTCAGAAATTCAACATGGTATGATCAAAAAGTGTATGATTTGCTGGAAGATCATAACCGTGCATTTTGTATTTACCAGTTGGCCGGCCATCAGTCACCTAATATCGTGACTGCAGATTTCGTATACCTGCGACTTCATGGTCCAACGGAGTTAAAATACCAGGGGAGTTATGAGGATGCAACTCTCAGCTCCTGGGCTAAAGAATGTCGTAAATGGCAGAAACAAAACAAAGATGTTTTCGTCTATTTCGACAATGATGAGGCAGGGTATGCGGCTTTTAATGCGATCCGCTTGAAAGAACTTCTCAAACTGTAATTTGCTTTATATAATCTTGAATATTATTGTGAATAACAACAGTTTTTACTTTGGTTTTCAATTATGTCTTCGATGAGAATTAGATTACAGTATCCATGGACTTTGTATGGAGTCTGCATAGAGTCTGCATGGACTAAAGCCGTTGTATTTCCATGGTAACTCCATGCAAACTCTAATGAATCTACAATTAAGTTGTGATAACAAAATCCCGTTAACAGACTCACGTATATTAATAACAAAGGCTGCCTAAACCCCTAGCCTTTTTAAAATATTTATTTTATTGGTTCTATTCTGTAGGCAAATCCAGGTGTTTTTCCATTGATTTTATATCCGGAGAATGACCCCTGAAGTTTTTATACATAGTATTCAGGTCCATGCTATTTCCCCTGGATAAAACAAGGTTTCTGAAACGTTCACCATTAGTTCGTGTAAGTCCCCCATGTTCTTCAAACCATGCATAAGCATCTTCCTCGAGCATTTTTGTCCATTGGTAAGCATAATAAGCTGCCTGGTATCCATTCCCCCAAATGTGAAGAAAATAACTGGAACGATATCGTGGTGGAACTTCATTCATATCCAGCCCGGTCACATGCAAAGATGTTTTTTCAAATGCATCAGCATCTTTAGGAGCATCTTTTGGTGCAACTTTATGCCATTGCAGATCTAAAGATGCACCGGCGATAGCTTCCGTCAATTCATAACCAGTATTAAAGGATGAAGCCTTTTTTATTTTGTCTAACAGAGACTGAGGTATAGGCTCATGAGATTTGTAATGGACTGCATAATGCTTGAGCACTTTTGGATCTAACGCCCAATGTTCATTGAATTGAGATGGGAATTCGACAAAATCACGGGCTGTATTTGTGCCTGATAATGTTGGATATTTTTGATTGGCAAACATTCCATGTAATGCATGTCCAAATTCATGAAACATAGTTGTAACATCATCCCAACTGATAAGAGCCGGTTGACCCGGTGCAGGTTTCGTGAAGTTGCAAACATTGTAGATCACGGGTTTTGTCCCGAGAAGATGGGATTGACCTACAAAGTTGTCCATCCAGGCGCCACCTGATTTGTTGTCCCTTTTATAATAATCACCATAAAATAAAGCCAGCGGTTTTTTGTCTTTGTCGAACACTTCAAACACACGAACATCTGGTTGGTAAACCGGTAGATCATGTCTTTCTTTAAAAGTGATACCGTACAACTGGTTTGCAGCGTAAAAGACTCCTTTCTCTAACACATTATTCAATTCGAAATAAGGTTTCGTCTCACTTTCTTCGACATTATATTTAGTTTTCCGAACCTGTTCAGCATAAAAATCCCAATCCCATGGCTGCAACTGAAATCCACCCTTTTGCTGATCAATAACAGTCTGGATATCCCTCGCTTCCTGTTTTGCTTTTGCTGTAACGGCAGGAACCAGTTGAGCAAAGAATTTATCAACAGCTTGAGGAGAGCCCGCCATTTGATCTACTAATCTCCAGGAAGCATAATTCGGAAATCCCATTAGAGCAGCTTTTTGCGCACGGATTTCAGCTATCCGAGTGATTATCTTACGAGTGTCATTTGAGTCGCCTTTCTCAGCGCGTGTCCATGATGCTTCAAATACCTTCTGTCTTGTAGCCCTGTTGGTTAGAGACTGTAAAACAGGCTGTTGCGTAGTATTTTTTAATGGTATAAGCCATTTACCCTGCAATCCTTTCGCTTTTGCATTTTGTGCATAGGCATCAATCTCTGACTGTGATAAACCTGCTAATTCAGAAACATTGTCGATAATAATTGCACCTGCTTTCGCTGCGTTCACAAGAGTATTCGTAAACTTGGCACTAAGACCTGCTTCTTCTCCATTAAGAAGCTTCATTTTTTCTTTATCTGATGGTGATAATTTAGCACCAGCTAAAACAAAGTTTCTGTAAACCACCTCTAACAAACGATTAGACTCCTGGTCCAATTTCAGAGTAGCCCTATTTTTATAAATTGTTTCTATTCTGTTGAATAGCTTTGGATTGAGGTACATTGCATCCTGGATAGCAGATAACTTTGGCGCAATTTCCTCCTGTAAATTTTGCAAAAGGTCATTGGTGTTTGCACTTGCTACTCCGTTGAATACCCTGCTTACACGGGTAAGAAGTTGACCGCTTTTCTCCAAAGCAACCACTGTGTTGATAAATGTGGGGGAAGCTGTGTTATTAGCTATTTTATTGATCTCTTCTTCCTGCTGTATTAAACCTGCTTCAAAAGCAGGTTTGTAATCCGCATCTTTTATTCTATTGAAAGGAGGTGCCTGGAACGGCAGTTTGCTTTCCGCCTTAAACGGATTAGAAGAAGCTAGAGTAGGTAAATTCATTTGTTTTTGACAATTCGCATCAAAAGAGCAAAAGAAAGCCATTACCAGAGGTAATACAAAACAGAACTTTTCTTTCATTTTTAGCTTTTATGTAGGTAAGTTATTAAAAAGAATAATAATGGTTGGTTAAAGCAGTATTCTTGTATGTTTGGTCAGGCAAATATCCTACTATTTACAAAAGTTCGCAACTAAGAAAACAACTATTCTATCACAAATGCAAAGAGCACCCTTTTGGATGCTCTTTATTTAATCAATGGCCAAAACCAACTAATTAATCTTCATCTTCTTCATAATAAGATTCTTCATTATTGTTGTAATGCTTTTCCCAGGATTCAACCATTTCATCATTAAGGCATTCAACAATATCGTAAATACGATCGGTTTTTCGTTTCCATTCAGTGAACAGTTCATTTTCATACCTGAATACATACATACAATGGTCAGTTTCAACATTGACCCGTATAAGGTGAACAGGCGAGTCCATTTGCTCCTGAATCAGGTAATAACAGCCAGGTTCTAACAATCCATACGAATACATCTCAATCCTCCTTTTGGTGGGTTATTAAACAATGATCTTAAACTGGAATTTAATGGGCCGTTCAGAATACTAATGGGTGTGAGTACTAAAATCTAGGTAAAAAAACTGTGCCTCATTTGCGATCAAAAGTAGTTTTTTTCGGATGATTACAGCCGGAGCCTACTTAAAAAAATTATAACTTTCCAAAATGCTGATAATCAGTTCAGTATGCTATTCACATTTTATTCAGTTTAATTGTTCAAACTAAATTGTTTAGTATAATTTCACTATATTTGTGTTTTAAGCTGATGGGGACATGGTATTTTGCCTTTTAGGCAAAGCTTTCCTTTTACAAAACTTAAATATTAATAAGTAGAGTATAGCTTGAGCTAATTAGATTCAGATTAGAAGATTTATGGCAGAGGTTAAAAAAAATTTGTTTGAATATACAGAAGAAAGTATAAGGAGCCTGGACTGGAAAGAGCATATCCGTTTAAGACCTGGAATGTATATCGGTAAACTAGGAGACGGAAGCAGTCCCGACGATGGCATCTATGTTTTGGTTAAGGAAGTCATTGATAACTGTATTGATGAATATACAATGGGGTATGGAAAGTCTATCGAATTAAAAATACAGGGAAAGATTGTTACAGTTAGGGATTATGGAAGGGGAATTCCTCTAGGGAAAGTTGTAGATGTGGTGAGTAAAATCAACACAGGGGCAAAATATGATAGCAAGGTCTTCCAGAAAAGTGTTGGTTTAAATGGCGTTGGTACAAAGGCCGTTAATGCTCTTAGCGAATATTTCAAAGTTTCTTCTTTCAGAGAAGGGCGAGTAAAACAAGCGGAATTTGAAAGAGGTGCTCTAATCAGGGATTATAAAGAAACAGCAGCATCGGAGGAGAATGGAACATTGGTCGCCTTTACTCCTGATGAAACGATTTTTAAAAATTTCCATTTTATTCCTGAATACCTGGAGAAGCAAATATGGAATTATTGCTTCCTTAATGCCGGATTAAGGATAATATTTAATGGGAAATCCTTTATTAGCCGCAATGGTTTGCTTGATCTTCTTACGAGAGAAACGAATGTTGACACCAATCCCGATAACATACGTTACCCCATCATTCAATTGAAGGGAAATGATATTGAAATTGCATTTACTCATAACAACGATTATGGTGAGGATTACCATTCATTTGTAAACGGTCAGCATACCACACAGGGAGGTACACACCAGGCCGCATTCCGAGAAGCTTTCGTAAAGGTGATCAGGGATTTTTATAAAAAGGATTACGAAGCCAGTGATATCAGGCAAAGTATTGTAGCTGCTATCTCTGTTCGAGTGGTGGAACCGGTTTTTGAGTCACAAACCAAGACGAAATTAGGTTCCCTGAATGTGGATGAAGGTGGTCCAAGTATGCGTCAGTTTATACTGGATTTTCTATCACGGGAATTGGATAATTTTCTTCATAAAAATCCTTCTGTTGCAGAAGCTCTTAAGAAAAGAATAGAACAAAGTGAAAGAGAAAGAAAGGACCTGGCGGGGATTAAGAAGCTTGCGAATGAAAGGGCGAAAAAGGCGAATCTTCATAACAAAAAATTACGTGACTGTCGTGTACACCTGAATGAGGAACCACCATCAAAGAACAAAGAAGAGTTCTTTGCAATCCAAAAGGAGACGACCATTTTTATTACTGAAGGTGATTCGGCAAGTGGTTCCATTACAAAAGCGCGTAATGTTGAAACGCAAGCTGTTTTCAGCTTGAGAGGTAAACCTTTGAACTGTTATGGTATGAGTAAAAAAGTGGTCTATGAAAATGAAGAACTCAACCTTTTACAGCATGCCTTAAATATCGAGGAAGGCCTTGACGGATTGCGGTATAATCGCATTGTTATAGCTACTGATGCGGATGTGGACGGAATGCACATACGTTTATTGATTATGACTTTTTTCCTGCAATTCTTTCCCGACCTGGTGAAGAATAATCATGTGTATATATTGGAAACACCTTTATTCAGAGTCAGAAATAAACACGAAACAATATATTGTTATTCAGAATCAGAAAAGCAGGCAGCCATTAAAAAACTCGGCGGAAAACCTGAAATAACAAGATTTAAAGGTTTAGGCGAGATAAGTCCCGATGAATTTGGAAGATTTATAGGGGAAGAGATGCGTCTGCAACCTGTGATCCTTGAACATGGAGATCATATTCAACATTTATTAGAGTATTACATGGGAAAGAACACACAGGAAAGGCAGGAGTTTATAATTAATAACTTAAAGGTGGAAGTGGATACAGTTGAGGAATTAATAATGAGTAATTAACAAATTGACTGCAAATATTTATAAGTGACGAAACTTGACATTATAAGGAAATCAAAATCCCTGTTTATGAAGTGGCATCTTCATAAAGTCATTGTTCCATTCAGTGGCAGTTTAGGCAACGCCCTGAACATGGGTTTTATGTCAAAATGGAGACAGGAGCACCCGGTACAGGGGTATAATGATTTTTATCAGCAAAAATGGGATTATAACAGGAGATATCTATTATATGAAGCAATAGGAAAACAGGAAAGTGTCTTTGAACTACCAATAGATTATTTTGAATTTGGAGTAGCAGGTGGACATTCTTTCAAGTGGTGGTTGGAACATAACACGAATGAACATTCAAGATTTTTCGGATTTGACACCTTCGAGGGATTACCTGAAAACTGGGGTCCTTTTAAAAAAGGTGCTATGGCTGTGGAGATGGAATCGCTTAATATTCATGATCCAAGAGCATCTTTTTATAAAGGCTTATTCCAGGATACATTAATACCCTTTCTTGAAAAATATGATGGTAAAAACCGAAGGCTTGTACATCTGGATGCAGATCTTTTTAGTTCAACGATATTTTCATTATCACAGTTATACAGGTTTTTTAAACCTGGTGATATATTATTATTTGACGAGTTTGCTGTTCCCCGCCATGAGTTCCTTGCTTTTAAGGTGTTCTCCGAAAGTTTTTATGTGAATTATGAGGTGATAGGAGCAGCTAATAATTATTTATTTGTAGCAATTAAACTAACTGAAAAGCACTAAATAAGATGAAGCAATCTCAGAAGAAAGATAGTTCTACTGAAATGGAGTCGACACCAGCAACTCTTATTCATATTGTTTTCCAGCAGGCAGATGTAACTGTACTAAAGAAAGCGATGGAGCTCGACGAATCATTAGCCGGTGAGATTTTAGAAATTAAAGATGATTATGCTGTTGGCCCTATCACCCAAATAGATTCAGAAGAAGGATGGAATAATAGGATGCAATGGTGGCAATCTTTGGTAGAGTTGTCCCCATACAAGAATGAAGTTGATACTATTGGTGGTTTCGATGATAGGAAAACAGTAGAAGAATTGAAGAAGAGGCTGGATGAAGATGAAAGTACACAAGCATGGATTTGGATGGGTCAAAATCAACATGATGTGTGTGGATATTATTGGTTGATGTGCCAATTGAAATCTTACCAGGGAAGAATACTAGTATTGTATTTAAACAACTTGCCTTTTATAAATGAAAAGGGTTTAATTTTTTATCCATCAACCCTTCACCAGATCTTACCAAAAGAATTTCTGAAAGCAAAGAAGTTAAACCGCAAGATCACCAGTAGTGAGTTTGAGGCAGACCCCGATGAATGGAAACGTTTAACCAATGAGAATTCTATTATCAGGATTTTGGAAGGTGGCAAGAAGATCGTGAGTAAAGAAGAAGATTACTATGATAAGGAAATACTGGGAGCGTTAACCACTGAATTGCAAAGGGGAAATAAAGCAATGCAAGTTATTCTTTCCAAAATGAAGAATAAAACGGGTGATCTGTTTATTGTGTTGAGATTAAGAAAGCTTGCAGAACAAGAACTTGTAGATCTGGTAGGTGATATGACAAAGGGGTGGAAAGAATTTGAAGTTCGATTAAAAGCTGCTGTAACAGAGGTGCTGGACTCATCCACTGGAGCTGATATTATTGTAAATGACGAGATTGAGAATTCTACTACAAACTACTAAATCAAAAATGGTTATATGAGAAAGTTCCTTACTATCTTATTACTTATAATCTTGAGCACACCTGTGTTTGCTCAAGCTTTAAGCGACAAATTGAATGAACTGGTAAATGCTTATGTAACAGCAGGAAAATTTAATGGTGCTGTTTTAGTAGCACAGAATGGAAATATACTCCTCCGGAAAGGATATGGATTTAGCAACACGGATACGAAACGAGTAAATACACCAAATAGTATTTTCCAGATAGGTTCCATTACCAAACAATTCACTTCTGCTATTATAATGGAACTACAGCAGGAAGGTAAATTGTCTACACAAGACATGCTAAGTAAATATTTCCCATCACTACCTAATGCTGATAAGATCAATATTGAAAATTTATTGACACATACCTCAGGGTTATACAATTATACTAATGATACATCCTTCATGAAAGGTAATCTGACCAAACATTATAGTCAACAAGAGATGCTTTCATTATTTACAAAATACCCGCCTGATTTTGAACCCGGTACTAAATGGAATTACAGTAATACGGGATATTCGATTTTGGGTTACATCATAGAAAAAGTAACCAGTGAGCCATACGAAGCAGTTGTAAGAAAAAGGATTTTTGAAAAGCTAAATATGAGTCATACAGGTTTTGATTTCACTAATCTAAAAGATACGGATAAAACGCATGGTTATTTTTCTATTGTGGAAGGGAAAGGTTTTCCTGCACCGATAGTAGATTCCACAATTGCTTATTCAGCAGGAGCAATATATACAACTGTTGGTGATCTTTACAAATGGGAAAGATCAATTACAAACGGTTCCATATTAAGGCAACCCTCATGGGAGAAGATATTCACACCTTTTAAAAATAAATATGGGTATGGCTGGAATATAGATAGTCTTTATGGTAAACCTGTTACAAGTCATGGAGGTGGTATTCATGGATATTCCTCTTACCTGCTCCGGTTTCCAAAAGATGATATTGTAGTGATTGCATTGGATAACAGTTCAAATAGTATTGGTAAAATGGCAAATTCTCTTGCCGCCATAGTTTTGAATCAGCCATACCAGCTACCGACGATCAATAAAGAGATTACTCTGGACACTGCAATACTGAAGCAATATGTAGGAGAGTACCAGATTTCTCCAAATTTTGTCATCAATATAATGCAGTCAGGAAATAAATTAGTGGCACAGGCTACTTCTCAACCGGCTGTTGATATATTCCCAAAAAAAGAAAATGTTTTTTTCCTTAAGGTAGTTGAAGCGGAACTGGAGTTTGTAAAAAACACATCAGGAGAAGTAATAGAATTGATTTTACACCAGGGCGGTAGAGACTTACATGGCAAAAAAGTAAAGTAAAGAGTTAGTTGATTTCGTAAATATGAAGAACATAGATTTTGAACAGGTTCAGAGCGATCATGGAATTAACGGGCAATATAAAACCTGGTTTTTAGATTATGCATCATATGTGATACTGGAACGTGCGGTGCCTGCAGTGGAGGATGGACTGAAACCCGTTCAACGGCGCATCTTACACGCAATGAGGGAAATGGATGATGGGCGTTTTAACAAGGTCGCCAACATTATTGGCCAGACGATGCAATATCACCCTCATGGAGATGCTTCCATAGGTGATGCATTGGTTAATATGGGTCAAAAGGAACTTTTGATTGATACACAGGGAAACTGGGGTGATATTCGAACAGGGGATGATGCGGCAGCATCCCGGTATATTGAAGGACGCCTCAGCAAGTTTGCACTTGAAGTGGTTTTTAATCCAAAGACCACTGTTTGGCAGTTAAGTTATGATGGAAGGAAAAATGAACCGGTCACATTACCGGTGAAGTTTCCATTATTACTCGCACAAGGAGCAGAAGGGATTGCTGTCGGCTTGGCAACCAAGATACTGCCTCACAACTTCTGTGAACTTTGTGATGCTTCGATTAAGTATTTGAAGGGGAAAAGGTTTGACATATATCCCGATTTCCCAACCGGAGCTATGGCTGATGTCACTGACTACAACGCCGGCATGCGAGGCGGAAAGGTCAAAGTGAGGGCACATATTGAAGAACTGGATAAGAAAACCCTGGCAATTAAAAGTGTTCCTTATGGAGTGACTACCAGCCAATTAATGGACAGTATAGTAAAGGCCAACGAACAGGGTAAGATCAAGATCAAAAAAGTAACAGATAATACAGCTGCCGAAGTGGAAATACAGGTCGACCTCGCACCTGGAATTTCCCCCGATATAACCATAGATGCTCTATATAAGTTTACAGATTGCGAGATCTCCATTTCTCCGAACACTTGTGTGATTGTAGATCAAAAACCAAATTTTGTTAGTGTTAATGAACTACTTAAGATATCTGCTGATAACACCAAAAACCTACTTCAGAAGGAACTAGAAATCAAGCTTGCGGAGTTGCAGGAAAAATGGCATTATACTTCTTTGGAGAAGATTTTCTTTGAAGAAAAAATCTATAAAGAACTGGAGAAAAAACATGAAACCTGGGAAAAGGTAATTGTAGCTATTGACAAAGCTTTCGGTCCATTCAAACCAAGGTTAAGAAGAGAGATTAGCAGGGAAGATATATTGAAGCTTACGGAAAAACCGGTACGAAGAATTTATAAACTTGATATTGATGAACTAAATGAACAAATACGAAACCTGGAAGCAGATATCAAGCAAGTAAAATATGACCTGGCACATCTGATAGATTATACAATAAATTATTTCGAGGCTTTGTTGAAGAAATATGGTAAAGGAAAGGAAAGGAAAACAGAAATCAAATTATTTGAAGTTATTGAAGCAAAGCATGTAGCCATTGCAAATACCCGATTATATATCAATCGTGCGGAGGGTTTCATTGGTACATCATTAAAAAAGGATGAATTTTTACTGGAATGTTCAGACCTCGATGATGTAATCGCGTTTACAAAAAGAGGCATTATGAAGATTGTGAAGGTGCAGGATAAGGTGTTTATAGGGAAAGATATACTGTATGCAGCAGTGTTCCGAAAAGGGGATGAGCGTACTACATATAATATGATCTATGTAGATGGAGATACCGGTATTTCATATTCAAAAAGATTTAATGTTACCGGTATAACCCGCGATAAAGAATATGACCTCACTAAAGGAACAGAGAAAAGTAAGGTTCATTATCTCTCCGTGAATCCTAATGGAGAAGCAGAAGTGGTCAGAGTTGTTTTAAGTCCAAACTGCAGTGCAAGGAATAAAGAATTTGACTTTTACTTTGAGGACCTGGAGATTAAGAGCAGGGGGAGTATAGGAAACCAGGTGACAAAATATCCTGTTCGTTCAATAAAGTTTAAAGAAGCAGGAGTCGCAACACTTGGGAGTATTCGATTATGGTTTGATGACAAGTTTGGCCGTCTGAATCATGATGCAAAGGGAATAGACCTCGGGGATTTTGATGCGGAAGATAAAGTACTTCTGATCTATAATGATGGAACTTACGAGATAACGGACCAGGAACTTACCCAGCGCTTTAATCCGGAAGAAGTTATGTTAGTTGAGAAGTATGACCCGGAAAGGATAATCACTGCCATATATCTTGATAACGATAAGCTACAGTACAACGTAAAAAGATTTAAGATCGAAACAAATACGCTACGATCAAGATTTCTTTTTATTAAAGAAGGAAAGGGAAATATACTGGAAGCAGTTTCAACCGAAGATGAACCCATCTTAATTGTGCAAACCGGTAAGGGTACTCAAATCAATAAACATAAATATAAGATTGCTGAAATGGTTGAAGTGATGGGTTGGAAAGCTGTAGGAGCTAAGCTCGTCGATTTCAATAAAAGTGTGATGATGGAATGGGATCAAAGAGAAGAGGCAAAACAGCCTGAGTTGTTTTAATTAGTTTAACTGTCAAAAACTAATGAGACTGTTTTCATTATTTCACATATCGTTTCAATTCCCTGTCAGTATCCCTTTGCTTGATTGATTCACGTTTATCGTGTAACTTTTTACCTTTTCCAAGTCCTATTTCTACCTTGATGAGGTTGTTCTCGTTAAAGAAAAGTCGAAGAGGGATTATAGTGAATCCTTTTTCTTTAATTTTTCCTTCCAGTTTCTTTATTTCTCTTCGATTTAGTAAAAGTTTACGATCCCGAATTGGATTGTGATTATTGACAGTACCATGTAAATATTCAGAAATGTGGAGTGATTTAATAAAAACTTCGCCATGATCAATAATACAATAGCTGTCATTAAAACTTGCTTTGCCAGCTCTTAAGGATTTCACCTCAGTTCCGGTTAGAGAAATGCCTGCAGTATACTTATCATCAATGAAGTATTCGAAGTAAGCTGCACGGTTTTTAATTTCAGGTGAATTCATGGATTAGCTAAGGTATAGTATCTGGCAATATTATTTAATTAGTTTAAGGTCCTTCCAAATACTTATTGCCATCAAATCTTAATCGATGCTAATTTTTAAAGAGGGTAAGAAGAGTTGAGATCTTATGTTTCAGATCTTTTCGGTGAACAATAAAATCAAGAAAGCCATGATCCAGAATAAATTCACTTCTTTGAAAACCTGCCGGAAGATCTTTTTTTATGGTTTCTTTAATCACCCTTGGACCAGCAAAACCAATTAGAGCTCCTGGTTCGGCAATATTTAGGTCTCCCAGCATACCGAAAGAAGCTGAAATTCCGCCAAATGTGGGATCAGTTAACAAAGAGATGTATGGAAGTTTTGCATCAGATAATTGCGACAATTTACCACTTGTTTTGGCCAGTTGCATCAAAGAGAAGGCGCTTTCCATCATTCGGGCACCTCCACTTTTGCTAATAACCAAATATGGTAATTTGTGTTCTATGCAATAATCAACAGCTCTACTGAATTTTTCTCCCATAACACTACCAAGAGAGCCTCCTATAAATTCGAAATCCATGCAGGCTATGACAATTTCATTCCCATCTAATTTACCTACTGCCACTCTCATGGAATCAGTAAGGTCTGTTTTCGACCAGCTCTCTTCCAGCCTTTTTTGATAATTCTTCAGATCAGTAAATCCAAGAAAATCCTTTGATCTAATGTTTGCAAATAGTTCATTATACTCTTTATTATCATAAAGTATATCGTAGTATTCATCACTCCCTATTCGATGGTGATAACCACATTTAGCACAAACAAATAGAGCTTCCCTAAGGTCATTAATAGTGCAGATGTAATTGCACTCAGGGCATTTCGTCCATAAGCCTTCAGGAGCTTCCTTTTTTTCGGAGGATGGAGTGGTTATTCCTTTTTTAAGACGTTTAAACCACCTTGTTTTTGCTTCTTCTGCTTTTCCTTCCTCGCCTGCAAGATTGGCATCAAAATCTTCGATCTGTTCTGCCATTTATAACTAATTGGTTAGAACAAATATATAGTAGTTTCAACTTTGAAGTTAATACATTCGTGAGTTCCTGAAATTTATTTGAACGATTATTTGTTTGCTCTTGCATACTGTAGAGGCCATGGAACAGTAACACCTAGTTGCTTTGCAGCAAGTAACGGAAAGTACGGATTTCTTAATAGCTCTCTTGCCATCAGTACGAGATCAGCATGTTTATTTGATATTATAGACTGGACTTCAGTAATTGTAGAAATTAATCCAACTGCAGCAGTTAAAATGTTGGCTTCTTTTTTCACTGTTTCGGCGAAAGTAACCTGGTACATTGGTTTGATTGGAATTTTTACTCCGTATACATTTCCACCACTTGAACAATCAATTAAATCAACATCATAATTTTTAAGCATTTTTGCTAATTCAACAGAGTCTTCTATAGTCCAGCCTTCCACATACCAATCTGTTGCCGATATACGTACAAACAATGGAAGTTCAGAAGGCCATACTTTTCTAACTGCAGCTACTATTTGAAGTAAAAAACTTATTCTACTATTAAACGATCCTCCGTAATCATCCTGTCTTTTGTTACTCGCAGGCGAAAGGAATTCATGAATAAGGTAGCCATGAGCAGCATGTATTTCAATTATTTTAAAACCAGCTTCTTTTGCCCTTAGAGCACCGTTTTCGAAATCCTCTACTATTTCTTTGATTCCAGCCACCGAAAGTTCTTCCGGTATTGGATCACCATCCTTAAATGGGATAGAACTTGGTGCAACAGTCAGCCAACCTCCTTCGGATTTTTTTAAAGCTTTCCCTCCTTCCCATGGTGATCTGTGACTTGCCTTTCTTCCTGCATGAGCCAATTGAATCCCGGGTATTGAATTTTGACCGGAGATGAAAGTTGTGATTCGTTTCAAAAAATCAACTTGTTCGTCTCTCCAGATACCAAGATCACCAGGACTGATCCTGCCTTCCGGAGAAATGGCAGTGGCCTCTGCTATTACTAAAGCTGCACCTCCAATCGCCCGACTTCCTAAATGAACCAGGTGCCAGTCATTGGCGAATCCATCCTTAGCACTATACTGGCACATCGGCGAAACTCCAATTCTATTTTTTAATACAATTGATTTAATCTTTAAAGGTTCGAAAACTTCTGCCATATTAGTTGATTATAAGGTGTTGAATTGACGTAAAGCTATTGAGAATGAAATTTTGGCCTTGAATTTTCTTGCAGTAAGAAAAATCCACTATGATAGAGAAAATAAACAAATCAATACTGAACGCTCCACTGATACTGATCAGCGCTCTCGTTCTAATAAAGAAAAGGGAAATATTACGATTAAGAAGCAAAGTGATAACAGGATTGTTAATCCAGAAGAAGAGGCTGATTTAGAACAGCAAAGGAAAGAAGCTCTTACAGAAAGGGATTAAAAAATATTTCACATGAGGCTTTTTCACACCTTTTTCTTATCTCGTTATACATGAGCTATTTCAATTGTGGGCACTAATCTTGTATTGACACTGTGAAAAATTTTCGCTAACCTTAAAACAATTAATATGAAAAGAACATTTCTAGCAATGGTTTTCTTAGCTGGTAGTTGGGCAGCATTTGCTCAAAATGATACTACCACTACTACGACCACAACTACTACTAACATGGATAATAATTCCATGACCACTCCAACCACCAATAACAATATGACCAGTAGCGGTAATTACAATGCTTATGCTACAGCTCCTTCTACTGTGCAGATGTATTTTACGCGTGACTACCCAACAGCTACAAATGTCACATGGGCTCAAGCTCCAAATATTTGGGTACAGGGAACTACTACTCCAATGAATCCTACTAACTTTTGGGTAGCAACCTACAATAATGCTGGTCGTTACAGTCATGTTTATTATGATAATGCCGGTAATCATTATTTAGTAGCTCTACCTGTAACCTCTACATGGGTTCCTGATGATATTATCAGCAAAGTAGGAAGCATGTATGGAGCAAACATTTATGACATAACCTCTTTAAAAAGTGCAAGCGGAGGTACTGTTTACCAAGTTCGTGTTCTTGAAAATGGGCAAATTCGAACTGAATGGATAGATGATGCGGGTACTAAAGTAACCGAGTATTGGCGTACTGAGGATATGAATAATGGGACTATGAACAATTCAAACATGAACAATAGTTCCAACATGAACACAGATGTTAATACTTCACCAACAACTACAACCACAGATGTGAACACAACAACTACTGACATGAATAGCACAAATCAAGGTGTCATAAAAGAAAAGACCAAAGTAAAAGGGAATGAAACAAAACATAAAGTAAAAAATCTCCCCGCAACAAATAACACAACTAACCAATAAGTTGTGAATGAAATATAGTACAAATGGCTGCCTTTTCTGGCAGCCATTTTATTTAGCAGGTTATCTATGATTATACGCGGTAACAGACTGCATTAATATTCATTCCTGCACCAACAGAAGCGAATAGTATGATATCTCCGGAACTTACTTGATGATCTTCAACTTGACCTTTTAATACCATGTCATATAATGTGGGAACCGTAGCAACAGAACTATTTCCTAACCAATGAATACTCATTGGCATAATATCCGCTGCAGGTACTTTCATTCCATATAGTCTATAAAGCACCTTTATAATTGCCTCATCCATTTTCTCATTAGCCTGGTGAATAAATATTTTATTTACATCAGAAAGTGTTTTACCAGCCTTATCAAGGCATTCTTTCATTGCTTCGGCAACTTGTTTCATGGCATATTCATAAACCTTTCTACCATGCATTTTGATATAACGTACACGCGGATCGGATCCTGGAAAATTAGATTGGCCCATGAAAATATAGTATGTTTCGTCACTGCAATGGCTGACAGATGATGAGGATAACAGGCCGGGTCCCTCATCTTCCACTTCTTTATATTCCAAAATGCAAGCACCGGCACCGTCACTGAAAATCATACTATCCCTGTCATACATATCTATCACACGGGATAGAGTTTCTGCACCTATAACCAACGCCCTTTTTCCCAAGCCGGCTTTAAAAAAGGCATCTGCATGAATCACACCCTGCACCCAACCAGGACATCCAAATAAAATATCATGAGCTACACAGTGAGGATTTTTAATTCCTAAAGCGTGCTTGACCCTGCTTCCTAAACAAGGAACCGCATCTGTTTGAATTGTGTGCTTTTTTACATTTCCAAAGTTGTGTGCAACAATAATCTGATCAAGTGTTTCTGGGTCTATCTCACTATCCTTTATCGCTTCCTTTGCTGCCAGCGAGGCAAGATCTGAGGCATTAAGGTCTTGCCTGGCATACCGTCTTTCTTCAATTCCTGTTATTTGCCTAAATTTCTCGACTACTTCAACGGGAGCAGTGTCAATACGTTTATTATCCTCAGCATAAAAGTTGTGTATTGTAAAGTCTTTATTTTTAATTATTTCAGTCGGGATATAGGATCCGGTACCTGTGATGACACTTCTAAATTGAGCCATGATTTTATTTAAATAATAGAGCAGTTAAAATTTGGGCTTAAAATTAAAGCGTATCAGTTTACCAGACATCTCCCTTTTAAAGTTTTATGAAAAATAGTAGTGACTAAGTAGATTTTTCTTCGCCAATTAAAATAGACCATGGTTTTAATTCTGGCACATTCTCACTTATAATCCTGATTATGGCTGTAAGAGGTATAAACAGGAACATACCCGGAATTCCCCAGATCAATTTACCTGTAATTACTGCAACAATTGTGATCAACGGATTTATCCGGACTCTTCCGCCTACTATATGAGGCATTAAAATATTAGCATCAACGAAATGGACTATAATAAAGCTAATTCCCACTTCAATAGCCAGGTTAGGCGTTGCACTTGTAAGTGTAATTAACATGGCGAAGGTGGCTGCAATATAGATACCGAGATAAGGAATAATATTGAATATGGCTGCAATAACAGCAATAAGTAAGGCATATTTGACGCCCATAATAATAAGAATTAAAAGAATCAAAGTAAATAATATAGCCATTTCTGTAAGCAGCCCAAGGACATAGTGATTTATCATTGTCCGGGTACTGTTAATGACCTGATTTACCTTCATTTTATGTTCATGATCAAAGAAGGAAAGAACAAAGCGTTTTAATAAATTACGATGATCTAAAATGAAATAGGTGAATATTAGAAAAAAAGCAAATAGAACGATAAGTTCAATAATACTTATAAAGGTATTTCCAACTGAGGAAATCATATTTGATGTTAATCCCCCGACAGATTTTCGTATATAGTCCGATTGAACACTTGTATCAACATTGAATTTAAAAGCTACCCATTCCTGAAGATTTTGTATAAGCTGGTTAAAATTTGCTTGTATTTTAGGTAGATCTTTAAGAAATGATATTAACTCCCTGGTAAAGAAATATACAACCAATGCGAGTAATGTAATAAATAACAATACCGAGATTATAGCAGCGAAAGCCTTTCGTAACCATCTTTCAAAGAACCTGGATAATGGGTAAAGTAGAATAGCAATAAGGAGGGCAAAAAATAATGGAATGAACAGAACCTTCCCCAAATACATTATTAATAAGGTAAGTATGAAGGCGTGGAGAATTAAGCCTACTTTTCCGTAAAATGCCATCCTCGAATCATTATTATTCCTCTGCATAACTACCTTTTTAAAATCTGCCTTTCTGTTTAATTCTAATAAATTCAATTCAATAATTAAAGATAAATTATATTGTTCTCACGATTATGAACAGGTTACTGGACTAATATGATATTTTATGAAATTTCAAAAATATACAAGATGAATTATAAGAACTTTCTCAAACAATTTTAAGATAGATTATGGCTCATCCGGAAATACTCCTCTTTTTTTGTTGTGTGGCATTTATATATGCTTCGGTGGGCTTCGGAGGGGGGTCGAGTTATTTGGCCATCCTTGCTTTTTATTCATTTCCTTTTCATGAACTCAGGTTGACCGCACTTGTTTGTAATCTTGTTGTAGTTTCCGGCGGCACAATTATATTTATCCGGCATAAGGAAGTTTCCTGGAAGAAAGTTATCCCTTTGGTAAGCACCGGTGTAATCATGGCTTTTATTGGGGCTACACTGAAATTAAAGGAAAATACTTTTTATATTATTCTTGCTTTCAGTTTGATAATAGCAGGTTTATTATTATGGATACAACCAAAAATAAAAGAAAAAGAAAAGCATTCCCGAGATAGTATAATTAAGAATGGCTTTATTGGTGCAGCAATTGGATTTCTTTCTGGAATGGTAGGTATCGGGGGGGGAATATTTTTATCACCCCTGTTAAATATATTCAATTGGGATACTCCCAAGAAAATAGCAGCTACGGCAAGTTTATTTATTCTTGTCAACTCTATTGGAGGAATTGGAGGTCAATTAACGAAATCCTCTGAAAGCATAAACTTCAATAATATTCTGTTTCTTGCGATTTCCGTTCTCATTGGAGGACAGCTTGGATCAAGGTTTGGAGTGATCAAGTTTAATCAATTGGTTGTCAAAAGAATGACAGGAATACTTGTTTTCCTTGCTGGATTAGAAGTGTTATACAAGCATTTATAATTAGATCCCCTTTTTATCACCCTTTGATGGAATGATTTTTTAATATAGTAGTCAAGACGTGCAATATCTCCAATTCTAAAACACTCAAATAAAGCTATATGAAAGAAACCCGAAATAGTATTTTAAATATTTGGGGTGACCGGATAGGCTATCAAGGCAAATGGCCGGCGAGAGTTGATGAACAAATTACTGAACAGCCAGATAGATGGGTTCAATCTGCATGTGTACTCTGCTCTAATGGTTGTGGTTTAGATATTGGTGTAAAGGACGGCCGAATTATTGGCGTAAGGGGTCGGGAAGTAGATCGTGTAAATCATGGGAGATTAGGTCCTAAAGGACTGCATGGCTGGAAAGCAAATAACAGTGCTGATAGATTAACACAACCGTTAATTAGAAAAGATGGGGAACTCATACCTTCTTCCTGGGAGGAGGCGATGAGTTTAATTGTTAATAAGTCTAAAAAAATAAAGCAAAAACATACTAGCGGCGCCATTGGATTTTACACCAGTGGGCAGCTATTCCTTGAAGAATATTATACATTAGCTGTTATAGGAAAAGCAGGTCTTGGTACTCCACACATGGATGGTAATACTCGTCTATGTACTGCAACCGCTGCAGCTGCTTTGAAATTATCATTTGGATCTGATGGCCAACCCGGTAGTTATACGGACATTGATGTTACAGATGCTATTTTAATGGTTGGGCATAATATGGCATCTACACAAACCGTATTGTGGTCCCGAATTCTGGATCGACTTGCCGGCCCAAACCCGCCCAAGATTGTAGTTATAGATCCCAGGAGAACTTATACAGCCGAGAAAGCTGATATTCATTTAGCTCCCAAAGTGGGTACAAATGTGGCAGTCTTAAATGGGATATTGAACCTAATTATTGAGAGTGGAAACATTGATAATGACTTTATTACTTCCCATACAGTTGGATTTGAGGAATTAAAGAAGACGGTTTCTACCTGGAAACCTGATAAAGTCGAAAGAGTGACCGGTGTTCCGTCGGCCGATTTAATAAAAGCAGCACAGATAATCGGCGAAGCACCGACGTTACTTTCGACAGCTTTGCAAGGGGTATATCAATCAATGCAGGCTACTGCTGCAGCAGTGCAGGTAAATAATATTAACCTCGTCAGAGGCATGATTGGAAAACCCGGTAGTGGTATTTATCAAATGAATGGACAGCCTACATCTCAGAACACAAGGGAAACTGGTGCGGATGGTGATCTTCCGGGATTTAGGAATTGGGATAATTTCAATCACATTGAAGATTTAGCCCGGATTTGGAATGTTGAACCTGCAATTATACCCCATTGGGCGCCACCCACACATGCTATGCAGATCTTTCGTTACTGTGAACAGGGTTCAATAAAAATGCTTTGGATAAGTGCTACTAATCCGGCGGTTTCGCTTCCTGAACTGCATAGAATTAGAAAAATCTTAAAGAAGGAAGATCTTTTCGTCATCGTACAGGATGCATTCCTTACTGAAACAGCAGCATTAGCAGATGTAATATTACCTACTGCTATCTGGGGAGAGAAAACCGGCACCTTTACAAATGTTGACAGAACGGTGCATATCAGTCATAAGGCGGTTGATCCTCCGGGTGAAGCAAAATCTGATTTAGATATCTGGCTTGATTACGCTAAGAGAATGGAGTTCAAAGATAAAGATGGAGAATCCTTAGTTAAATGGACCACGCCGGAAGAAGCATTTGAAGCATGGAAAGTATGCTCGAAAGGACGTCCGTGTGATTATACCGGGATGAGTTATCAAAAATTAACAGGTGGATCTGGAATTCAATGGCCGTGCAATGAAGAATTTCCGGAAGGTGCTGAACGTATCTATACAGATTGGAATTTTAATACAGATGCTGAATACTGTGAAACATTTGGACATGATATAACTACAGGAGCAGAATATACTCCTGAAAAATACAAGGTTGCAGATCCAAAAGGAAAAGCATTCCTGCGACCTGCTGACTATGAACCTCCACATGAAGAACCAGATGAGGATTATCCATTCTGGTTAACTACCGGACGCGTGGTTTATCATTTTCATACCCGGACTAAAACAGGTAGATCAAAGGAGTTGCATGCTGCCGCACCTGATGTTTATATACAAATGTCAGAAGAAGATGCCAGGGCTTTGAATATTGAAGACAAGGAGATGATAGAGGTTGAATCAAGGAGAGGAAAAGTAAGAGGACCAGCACGGTTGGGTGGAATTGACAAGGGTACCTTATTTATACCTTTCCACTATGGTTATTGGGACGATAATGAGAAGCCAAGGGCCGCCAATGAATTAACCATAACAGAATGGGATCCCGTAAGTAAACAACCGCATTATAAGTATGCCGCTGTGAAAATCAACAAGTTGAATGAACCTGTAGCAGAGAAGGAAGGAATACTTGAAAAAGTCGGTAATCTCGTTGAAATTATAAAAGAAAAAATCAGCTCTTAGTTATGCATATTGGTAATTACCTGGGACTAGTTCACAGTAGTGAAAAGGACCTGGCCAAAGCTTTTAAACTTGTAGCTACTCATCACATGGCAGAACCGGACATATTTCAAACATGTATGAAAATGTCTCAATGGTCAGAAAACCATGTAGTGAACCTGCAACAATTTGTAGAAAGATATTCAGAAGAAAAGAACAGTGAACCCGATAAGCTCACCCGGACGTTATTCGATAAACCTCGTAAAGGCAGCTTGGGACTCTTACGTGATCTTCATGATCTGTGGTTGTTGGCCAATGAAGTCCAGCTTTGCTGGATAGTTATTCTACAGGCAGCACAGGCCTTAAGGGATATTGAATTGGAATTAGCCTGCCAGAAATTAGACAAACAAACTTCCCAACAACTGGAGTGGCTTCTAACAAGGATAAAACAAGCGGCTCCGCAGTCGTTAGTAGTTGCAGAATAATAATAATGGTTAACAGTTAATCACTACTATGGTGAATATTTATTTGCCTTTTCTTTTGCCTTATTTCAAATGTTACATTTAAACTCTCATTATTAATAAGATCTGCTTGTTTACTGACCTCTGTTGGCCTGAAAGTATCATCAAACACTGAGCTATTAATGGCAATAATGTAAGTAGAGGAGGGGAGATTTAGTATAAATTCTCCATTATTGTCTGTAAGCGTTTTAAAAATATTCCCTTTATCATCTGTAGCCGTAATCCCAATATTTGCTAATTCAAATGTTTCTGTACTCTTGTCGTCAACAATCAGTATAAGTTTTCCTTTTACGTACCTGCTTTGTTTGAAAGGAATATATGTTTTTTGCTGGTGTTTAACTGGTATAATCTTTTGAATAAAGCCAGCCTTCGGAATCCAGCCATTAAAGTTTGTATTACTGAAATCTAATTTAATGGCCTGTTCTCCAATATTGTTGAAGCTGATCTCTCCTTCAACATTCGTTTGAACAAGGTAATCATTCGTTAGAACAGCTGATTGTGGTAATACTGCATCTATTTCTTTATCAAATTGATCATTGTTGTTTACATCTTTATATAGCACAACTGTAAAGTTGTTGGATACTGCATTTTTAAATACAGGCAGATTGATGTTTTTCCTTATTGTTGCAGCAATATAGCTTCCCGATTTGTAGTTGAAATTATAAGATGTATTCAGAATAACATCAGCTCTGATCTTTGGTAAAGAATATTGAAGTTGATTATTCATTGAAAGATTGCTCAAGTTGCTGCCGGCATCTTTGTTATACATAAACTGGGTACGTAAAAAACCATTTATCTTTTTTATGTGTTGCTCATAATAAGGAGATAAAAGAACCCTTTTAACTCCTGTATTTGAAAGAACGTATTGCTTTGTTTCAAAGTAGTAAAAAGGGCCGGTACTGTATTGAAAGAAGAATCCGAGCTTCTTATGTTGAAAACTTCCATATGTTGTATAGGCCCGGAAAGGCTTGATATCCGGCCTGTCTTTTATGGAGAATAAGCCAAAGCTCCCATTAATGGATAGTGTATATTCAGGGGCAATTTGGTAAGTAAGATTGGCCGTTGATCTCCAGCTCCTTACGATAAGACTGTTACTGCTATCCTGCTGCTGTTGCGAAAATCCGGAGGATAATCCTAATACAATTCCAGAAGAAGAGAAACCTGTTTTGAGCCCCAGTTCTGCATTATTGATATTAAACAGGTTTGTCAAAAGAGAATCTTCATTATTGGTATATACCTTTTTGTTAGTGTTATAATAAGCCCCGATAAATGTTCTGTTCATTCTGGTTGAAAGTTCATGCTCCTGGAATGTATACCCCCTGTTGAAACCCGGGAAACTTTTGGAGTAGTAGTTTACTTCGGAATGTAAATTTAACTTGCCTACCTGGCTTTCTATTTGATAACCTAAGGCAGATCCGGGAAGCTTTTTGACAAATTTCCAGTTATTACTACTTTCAATGCTGGCACCTGCTAATAACGAAACAGAAGTTTTATCGCTCAATTTCCAGTACAAGTGATTTACAGATAATGAACTATAAATTTTCCGGTCTGCATCCTGGTTAGTAAAGTTGTCACTATAGACGATTATCTTTTTTCCCAAAGTATCTAATAGCTGCAGTTCTCCTTGTTTAATATTTCCTATACTGCTTTTTATAGCGGCGGCAGTTAATTTTCCATTATTCAGTTTATTAGTTATTGATACTCCTGTTCCGTGTATAAGGAAATGGTGAAAGTCAACGATTGATCCCGCTTTAAGGCTCGACTTTTTCGTTTGATATTCGATCCAGTTGGTATTATAAGTATTATACTGGCGAACATCATTGATCCTGGAGTTCAAGGTTAATGATCTACCGGAGCCCAGGTCCGCGGTTCCATAAATGGCTGTTGAATACAAAGGAGAAGAAAAGGGAAGGCTCTGCGCTGAGAATTCAACAGTTAATGGCATCTTTTTCCATGGATAGAAATCCTGTGAATATTGGTGCCCAATAATAGAAATATTTTGTATCAGAAGCTTCTCATTACCGGTTTTATTTTTTACATAAACGTGTATAAATTCTTTACTTTCCTGATGCATTTTTAGATAGGAGAGTTCAGCTAAGAATGTGGCAATTCTTTTCTCGCCGGGTTGTAAAACAAATTCAAGATCATTTTTGTTCTTTTGAATTTCAAACTTAGATTCTAATGAAATCTTGTATTCATCTGCAACAGTTCCAGTATTCTGAATAAATATACTGAAGGGTACTGTCTTTTCGTTTTCTGAACCGGTTATGTCCTCCTGAACCAAATTGGCCTTCCACTTCGTTACGGGTCTCGGCTTTATCCAAAAGCTTTTCGTAAACCGTTGTCCTGTGCCTTTTAAATAGAAGATTATACTTACAGGCTGCCAATTATTATTATTATTGGTGCTTGTCGCAATAAATCGTATAGGAATAAACTGTTGTTGAGACTTCTGCAGTTCTATTTGTGTCACAGCAAGAGGAGTGAGGACATTAACAGAAGCGATCGGTGCGACTTTAGCCTCTATATTTAAAGATCCTTCTCCTGTATACAACAGGCTGCAACTATTAAATTCGAAGCTGTTTCCTTCTATCTCAAGCGAGTCCTTTAAGAATTGTATTTGTAAATTTTCTTCGAAAGGCTGCTGATTTTGCTGGCATAAAGCAATTGAACAAAGAAGGAGAGAACACAACAAAAGCAATGAATTAAGAACAGTCTTATGTACTTTTTTGGAAAGCATATAGGATTTACAGGTAAAACAAAACACCCTCCGGAGAGAGTGTTCAATTAATGTATAACCGTTCTTATTGTTGTGTTGCTGTATAAACTACACTCAATGTGTAAGCACCCGCATCGTAATTAAATCCTGGAGTTGCTTTATAATCTACTGTAAATGTATTGGTACCTCTTGTTTGACCTGTGAGCAAACTGGCTGCAGTTGTAGATAATTGGGCGTAAGTACCTGAATTTCCTGTTGCATTTATTCTTACCCCTAAAACTGATGCAGGCATAGTTGTGGCAGCGCTGCTTGAGAAGTCAGCTGTTGCTGCTTTTACACTGACAACATAACCTTTATTTGACCTTACCTGGAATGAAGATGCGCTTAAATTTTCTAAACCATTAGTGTAATTATCTGGAGAGTTAAATGCAAATGAAAGACCGCTTGGAGTACCAGAAACAGCTATATCAATTTGATTTTGCAAATTCAGAGTAACTGTTTGTGGAGCGCTTGCTGTTGTTGTTTGTGCGTTAGAATTTAAAGTCAGGGCAAAGATTGCCAGAGCAGAAAGTACAATTGTTTTCATGAGTACGTTTTTGGGTTTGATTGTGAGTGCAAATGTAAAATGCGTTTTTAGTATTTGCAAGTATTTACCCAAAAAAATTAAGACTAAACCCTTAGTATAAGCAATTATACCTAGTAAAATCTACATCTGCGAAATGGTAGAAACCAATACAGGACTATATTTTATGATTCTTATATCTGCTTTCAAATTGTTAGCGGATTTTTTTGGATTACTTCCTATTTGTCCAGGTAGAAAATTGTTTTGAACAATCCACCTGCCGTGTGATTCGACAACTTCTTTGTTTAGATAAGTTGTTTTGGTTGAGTTAGTTTTAGAAATCTTTGATGCATCAACAATGGATACATCATTCATCAAAGTCAGAGTGATTGTTTGTTGAATAGAGGAAGATTGCTTTTGCTGGGCACTTCCAGAAAATGAAATGAAGAGGAGAAACAGTACTATTAGTAATCTCGAAAGCATCGTTCAATTGTGAATTCGCTTCATCAATGTAGTGAAAGGAATTGCGTAAAACGATGATTTAATTTGTGATTTTTATTTAATAAGAGTATACCTTATTTATTTGTAGCATTAACTTTTGTTCGTAGAAATAATACGTAGGTAGTTTTTCTAACTGGCTACTGGTAATATTCCTTATTTGCCCAAGCAGATCTATTGACTGGAGATAGTGTATGTAAGGGAAATATTGTAAATGCCCGGATTGTAATCATAACCGGGATTAAACTGCATATCATATGAAGTTGTATTCCCCGCCGCATTGTTATCTCCGGCTACTCCTGTACTTAGCGTCTGTGAAGATGTGGAGAGAGGAACAAATGTACCGGAACCATTACGGCGGATGGCCATAATGCTACAAGGCATATTTGATGATGCTCCTGAACTTCCTGCACTGAAATATTGTGGTGCCGTTACATTAATTAACCATGGAATATTGCTTTGTACCTGTAAACTATGGAAGTTTAAGGAGGTGACTCCATTTACATAGGCTGAGGAAGATCCAAAGTTAACTGTAGCTGGAGAGTTTTGAATCAGCGATACGTTTACTACACTTTGCACATTCAGACTAATAGTAAAGGTTCTGTTGATGGTAACATTGCCCTGATCATTATACTGCACCGTCACTGTATATATGTATGTTCCCGGTGGAATTGTGAATCCTATAGGTGATAAGATTAAGTCATAAGTCCACGTAGCCGTATTGTTAATACCTGTTTTCGCAGCGTTGCTTACCAGTGTTGTATAATTTGGAGGATATTCGGATAAAGGTATCGTTCCTGAAATGCCTCCGCTGGTATTTGAAACCCCACTAACACTCCTGAGTGAAACACTTAAAGGAATGGATGAAAATTGGGCTGAGGAAGGATTATAGCTTTTAGAAGTAATACCTATAAGCAAATTGTATCCTTTACTGCCATTAGTGACATTTAAACTGAAGGACGACGCAATTGTATTTGCAGAAGTAAGCTGTGAAGTGGTGCCGATGAAGAATGATGTGTTAAAGGTGGTCACGGAAAAAGAGGGACCAGCTTGACTGAAGCTTTTTTGAGAAAAAATTACCAGGAAAGAAACAACAAGTAATATAAACTTGTAACTAAGGTTAAACATAGCTATATTGGCGCCACAAAATAGACATATTTTATTAAAATCCTAATTCTAATGAAAAAGCTGCCGTTGCTGCTTCTCCCTTTATTTTTTATTATTTTATCTAATGCTCAACGTATCAGCATTCAACCATCTATCCTTGAATTTCATACCGGTCCGGCAGGAACAGAATCACAACCTGTAAGGATTACTAATCTTTCAGGTAAGAAACTAGCTTTCCAGGCTTATTTGGCTGACT
>JBLNAY010000205.1:0-8747 GCA_050259715.1 Candidatus Dadabacteria bacterium | reverse complement strand
AGGAGGGCCATTTGTGCAGTGGCATCCTGCATCGCCACGCGGTCGGGAGCAAAGTCAACATAGTCTTTGCCTCTTTCATATTTTGTAGTAGTAGGTTTGAAAGTATGAGAGTACAGGATTTTTTCTGCGAGAGTCATAGGGCGTTTCAAAATATTCCTGGCATTTGCCACTTTGGCCGGCAGTTCATCATACACCTTCTTTATCAGATCCAGATCAAAAAGCATAATTTCACTTTTTTTGTAGAGTTTAGTACAGGCATTTTAATTGCATACCTTTTTTCAGGCTGCAAAAGTAGTTAAAAATCGTTTTTAGTCCTCCGTATCCACGATACTTAAAGAGAATTTATATATATTAGTCGTATGAACCGTTTGAAAGACTTCATTGAATGGCAAGCGTTTGGAGTATGTAGCGCAATTGGAGAAAGAATGGGCATAGCAACATCCAGGATTCGTATGTGGTTTATTTATACCTCGTTTCTTACCCTGGGTTCACCCTTAATCATATACATGGTATTAGCCTTCTGGATGAATATTAAAAGGTATGTGATGGCCGCCCGGAGAAACCCGGTCCGGTACCTATAGAATTTCTCGCGATATACTTACTGAACAAAAAAAAGGAAGGTTCCCCTCCCCTGGCACTGTTACGTTCGCCTGCAATTTGGCGCAGCCCGATTGCATCAAAAAGGATACGCACCTAAACAACTGAGATGTTAATATTTCTTAGCTTTCACTTTTGCTCTCCCGCTACCAAGAATGATTGCACGACTTTCTGATCGCGAACCTACCGGGTTGTATTCACCTATCCTCCTTGTGGTATACACATGCTTATTGTTTTTTCCTTTATACCATCCATATTTATTTCCATGTGTAGCGCCCCTGCTATACGCTTTACCTTTAGGTTGCGCAGAAGCAGAGATCGTTAATACTATAAGGAAGCTAAAAATCAAAAAGATATATTTCATGATATAGCTATTTTAATGGTGATATATCAATTCCTGTACCCTTTATACAAAATCAGTCAACCGGCGTGGCAACAGTCCTGGAAAACAGGGTACCTATTAAAAGCAATATAGAAGAAGGGATTAAAAAATAGAGGGCAGTCAGCTTTACAGGACAATCCCCCATCTGGCAGGCTGACAGGAAAGCAAAGTTCCGGATAGCCCAGGCAATATTAAATGCACTGAAAACAACGGCAGCCTTTTGTGCCCAATCTTTATTGATTAATAAACAAAGGACCGTCAGGCCTGTTAAAAAGAAGTGAAGTACTCCCGGTTTACCAAAGGTGGTACCCGTGGTATTGACCCCGCTTATAATGATGTGTTTTGATTCTATATTGAGCCAGGGGAAAAAACATGCTGCTATTAAGACGGCGGAAGATAAAAAAGCCAATGCTTTCATAAAGCGAAGATATTCGGAATATGCAGGTGCACAACTGTGACTTTAGTTGAATTATTACCTTTTAACAGCAGCCTGCTTTGTTGTTAAGAAATAATTTAGATGAAATTGCCGTTCTTAGCAGGAATAAGTTTCATTGTGAAAAAGTCCCTATTCCTTTTAGCCACCTTACAATTGCTCTTTCTTGCCTGTTTCTCACAGGGAAGCAAAGTATCTTCCCTCAGTTTATCGCAGGGCGATATCATCAGTGCAACAGATCTGCGAATTCTTAAAAAGAAAGAAGATACTCTTAAAGGGCTCATCAGGGATATTTTCACAAAGGACAACACCAGCGACAGGATGCGCAGTGACAGTTTATTCATTCGCACGCTGGTGAGAAGCCTGCAGGTAAAGAATTCTTTTTATTATCCTTTTGATTCACTTCAGGGAACTTCCCATTTATATGCTCCTGATAGTTCATTCCGGATTTTTACCTGGCAGATATCTTATGACAATGACTACTCCTACACACGGCAACATGGCGCTATTCAATTCCGCACTCCTGATGGCAGGCTGGCGTTGGTGCCGTTGAAAGATTATTCCGAGTTTGCGGATAATCCCATGGATTCTGTAAGAAATAAGGATACCTGGATTGGAGCTGTTTATTACAACATCATTGAGACAGGATATAACGGCAAGAATTACTATACACTATTCGGTTATGATGCCAACAGTTATAAGAGTAATAAAAAATGGATAGAAGTGCTAACTTTTGATGACAGGCACCAGCCTGTTTTCGGAGGTAAATATTTTTCTTTTGAACAGGATTCTGTAAAGAGGGCCACTCAATACCGCTATGGAATAGAATATAAGAAAGAAGCAGCCACCACCGTAAATTACAGTGAAGACAATAACATGATCGTCTTTGATCATTTAATTTCAGAAACCGACGAACCGGATAATCCATGGACCTACATACCCGATGGTGATTATGAAGGTTTTAAATGGGAAAAAGGTAAGTGGGTACATGTAGACAAGGTCTTCACTTTTAAACTCAAGGACGGCGAATTCCCTATGCCGGATCCAATCAAAGATGCCGAAGGCAAGAGTAACGAAGAAAAGCTCCAGATACAGAGTGAGAAGAACAGGCAGATGAACGTTAAACGTCAGATGTGAAACGACAGACGTTAGACGTCAAACGTGGGATAGGAAACTCCTGAGGCTCTCCCGTCTCTCGTCTAAAGTCTCACCGCCTTACTCATCGAGCTTTAAGACAGCCAAAAACGCCTCCTGCGGCACTTCCACATTTCCGATTTGCCGCATGCGCTTCTTACCTTCTTTCTGCTTCTCCAATAGCTTACGTTTACGGCTGATGTCACCACCGTAACATTTGGCGGTTACATCTTTTCGCATAGCGGAAATAGTTTCCCTTGCCAGGATCTTGGCTCCTATGGCAGCTTGTATGGCTATCTGGAACTGTTGGCGGGGAACCAGCTCTTTTAATTTCTCGCAAAGCTTACGACCAAACTCCTGCCCTTTACCTCTGTGTATCAAAGCACTCAACGCATCCACTTTATCACCATTGAGCAGGATGTCCATCTTCACAATGTCCGCTTCGCGATAGCCAATAGGGTGATAATCGAAAGAAGCATAGCCACGGGTCTGGCTTTTTAATTTATCGTAGAAGTCAAATACTATTTCAGTCAATGGCATTTCAAAGCCAAGCTCAACCCTCGTAGGAGTAAGGTAGCTTTGGTTGATCAGGATTCCTCTTTTGCCAAGGCACAAAGTCATGATATTGCCTATGTATTCAGGTTTGGTAATGATCTGGGCTTTAATGAAAGGTTCTTCTATCCTGTCAATCCGCACCACGTCGGGCATCTGCGTTGGATTATTCACAATTATCTTCTCACCAGCGGTGGTATAGGCAATAAAGCTTACGTTAGGAACAGTAGTGATGACGGTTTGATCAAACTCTCTTTCCAGTCTTTCCTGTATGATCTCCATATGCAGCAGGCCGAGAAAGCCGCAACGGAATCCAAACCCCAGCGCTTGCGAGGTTTCCAGCTCAAAGGTTAAAGACGCATCATTGAGCTGTAATTTATCCATACAATCTCGCAGCTCTTCAAAGTCATCGGTGTTAACAGGAAATATGCCGGCAAATACCATTGGCTTCACTTCCTGAAAACCTTTGATGATCTCCTGTGTAGGATTCAACACATTGGTGATGGTATCACCTACTTTTACTTCTTTCGCATTTTTGATACCGGTAATGATATAGCCCACATCACCCGCAAAAACTTCTTTCTTAGGCTCCAGTCCCAGCTTTAGTATACCTACTTCGTCTGCTTCATATTCCTGTCCCGTGCTGACAAACTTTACCTTGTCGCCCTTCTTTAAAGATCCATTTACTATGCGATAGTATACAATGATACCGCGAAAGCTGTTAAACACACTGTCGAAAACCAAAGCCTGTAGCGGCGCATCTGCATTACCTTTAGGAGAAGGTATTCTTTCCACAATGGCTTCAAGAATAGCATCCACACCTATACCCGTGCGACCGCTTGCCAGCAATATATCTTCAGGCTTGCATCCTATCAGCTCAATGATCTGGTCTTTCACTTCCTCTATCATGGCTCCATCCATGTCAATCTTATTGATGACAGGAATGATCTCCAGGTCATTGTCTATGGCCAGGTATAAGTTAGATATCGTTTGAGCCTGTATCCCTTGGGTTGCATCTACCAGTAATAATGCACCTTCACAGGCAGCAAGGGCCCGGCTCACCTCGTAGCTAAAATCCACATGTCCCGGAGTATCAATCAGGTTGAGTATATACTCTTCCCCCTTGTGCATATAATTGATCTGGATCGCGTGGCTTTTAATGGTAATGCCTTTTTCTCTCTCAAGGTCCATATCATCGAGCACCTGGTCCATCATATCACGGTCGCTGATGGTGTGAGTGGTCTGCAAAAGGCGGTCGGCCAATGTACTTTTCCCGTGATCTATATGGGCAATGATGCAAAAGTTCCTGATATTCTTCATATTCGTAGGCTCCACTTGTGGAAGTCGCAAAAATAGCAGATTTAAGCGGGATGATCATTGTTATAGAGAATGCTTAACAATCGGTATCGTGGGTATAATCATTTAAAAATAAGGTGGTTTGCTCATCTCAGTTTGTCAGACTAAGGAACGATGAACATTAAATTCAGATCAACTGTGTATATAAAGTTTGCCATTAGTTTTAAGTCAAGTAACCATAGAGTATGTATGGAGTTAGAACGGCTTTAGAACGGCTTTAGCCCTTGCATAGTCCATACAAAAGCCATGCATTCTCCTTAGATACTCTCTACTTTCCTTTTAAACTTGTAAAGGCTAAATCGATCAATCAATACCTATACTGGCCTTTTCTTTCTTAGTGAGCTTCTGTTTCACGAGTTCATAGCTTTGAGCCAGGTAATGTTGCCATTCTTCCTTATGAAGTACATGTGGATCAATTACCATTACCCAATGAGCTCTTGCAAGATAGGGTGCCGCCATAAAGCCTGGAAGTATGATTATGGATTCAAATTCGTCTGCTTTCACTTTAAAAGAACACCTGAAAGGAGGCTCCAGGTCGGTCATGCAATACATTTTAGCACCAATAGAAAACACAAGATTATTCCCCCATTTAATGTCCTCCATCGTTGCCGGCAGTTTCATACATATTGACCGGATGACTTCTAGATCCATGGATTAAATTTTTTTGTCGTGAATAATATCAGGATTAAAATCGTATTCCTCTGGCTTTCGTATTTCTAAGCTGATATTAGCTGAATCAGAATCCATCAATTCTATGGCAAAAAAGGTTCGGTTTTTCAACAACATATTACAAATTTCCTTATCTTACTAAAAATAAACAAAATCAAATAATATGAGAAAGCTACTCCTGGTACTGCTTGTATTTGCACTTGTTAAGTCTTCCGAAGCGCAAATCCTGAAAAGAATTGCTGATAGAGCTAAACAAAAAATGGAACAGAAAGTAGATGAAAAAGTTGATAAATCAATAGATAAACAACTGGATGGTAAAGACGGAACAAAGGCAAAAGCAGATGATAATAACGATGCAGTACAAACCAAAAATACCGACTCTAAAGAAAATGGGAGCGAAACGGTTACAGCCCTGGCTTATACTTCCAAATACGATTTCATACAAGGGGAAAAAGTAGTTGCTTATGAAGATTTCAATAATGAAGCTATCGGTGAATTTCCGAAGCGGTGGAATACCAATGGCAATGCTGAAGTAGTGACCAATAACCTAAAGGAAGGAAAATGGTTAAAGATTTCTACTGAAGGAAAATTTTTACCTGAATTCATTACAGACATTCCCGAGAACAGCACATTAGAATTTGACCTGGGGGTCAATAATAATTTTGATTGGGGTAATAATAACATCCATTTTTATATTACTCATTTTGATAACCGCGCTAAATTTTATGATTACAATCCTAATCCAAAGCTGCACTTCGAAATGCATCCCATAAGAGGCAAAGAATACACCGGCCAAATAGACTATGCTTCCGAAACTACTGATGGCACTATGCGAAATAATGGATATGCACCGCATTGGGACAATAAGAAAAATTTATTTGCGCATGTTTCAATTTGGAGGCAAGGACAGCGCATTCGACTTTATGTTAATGGTGATAAAGCATTTGACATTCCAAGAGCTTACCAGGCAGGGGCTAAATATGATGCCCTTTTATTTGAGACCAATGGCTTCCAAAGCAACAAGCAAGATTATTGGTTACTCGGCAATATCCGTGTGGCAGCCGGCGCTCCCGACACAAGAAATAAACTCATAACGGAAGGAAAGTTCGTAACATCAGGTATTTTATTCGATGTTAATTCCGATAAGATCAAGCCTGAATCGAATGGAGTGCTGAAAGAAATTGCATCTGTGTTGTCAGAGAATCCTTCAATAAAAGTGAAGATCATAGGGCATACAGATGCAGATGGTGATGCTACTAAAAATCTTGATCTTTCCAAACGGAGAGCTGCATCAGTAAAAACTGCACTCTCAACTGATTTTAGTATTGAGGCTTCCCGCATGGATACTGATGGAATGGGAGCAACAAAACCAGTTGCTGATAACAAAACCACCGAAGGCAAAGCCCAAAACAGGAGGGTAGAATTTATAAAGAACTAGAACATCCAGTGCTATATAATAAGTAAAAAAAGAGCCCGCAGCTGAGGGCTCTTTCTAATTTATATTACATAATGCTTTATGCTTGTGGCTTAGGTTCTTTCGGCTCTTTCATTTTCTTCCCAGTTTTCGGAGTAAAGATGGCCAGCATCCTTTTTCCTTCCAGCTTCGGCATGCTTTCCAATTGCCCGATCTCTTTAAGACGATCAGCAAACTTTAAAAGAAGTAACTCTCCCCTATCCTTAAATTGTATTGCACGGCCTTTGAATTGTACGTAAGCTTTTACCTTGTTTCCTTCCTTAAGAAAATTCTCAGCATGCTTTGATTTAAAATCGAAGTCATGATCATCCGTGTTAGGAGTAAAGCGAATCTCTTTCATTTCGGTAGTCTTCGCTTTAGCCTTCATTTCCTTTTCTTTCTTCTTCTTGTCGTAAAGGAACTTGTTGTAGTCAATGATCTTACACACCGGTGGATCAGCCTGCGGGGAGATCTCAACTAGGTCAAGGTGTTGTTCCTGCGCAATCTTCATTGCTTCTTGAGTTGGGTAAACGCCAATTGTGACATTGTCTCCAACCAGCCGCACCTGCGGCACCCTGATGTGGTGATTAATGCGGTGTTCTGCTTCTTTACGGGGAGCGAATCGTCCTCTACCCATTCCAGGTTTGAATCCTCCTCTGTTAGGTAATGCCATAATGTTGAGTCCACATTTCCTGTTCGGCAACCAGGAAAGCTGTGGCCATGTTTGATTTTATTTTAAAGTTATTGCCGGGAGAAATAAAAGAATAACGTGCCATTTTGAACTGTTCTTCTCTTATCCTTTGATAAATATAATTTTTTGTTCGAAATTTTTGTGTTCCAGTTAATAATTCGTGTGAAAGATCTATTCTCCTCTCCTTTCCTTAACCTCCATCACCGCCTGGTAAATAAATTCTTCCACCCCTTTCATGCCCTGGTCGCCTTTACCTTGCCTGCGAATTGACACTTTATTTTCATTCATTTCCTTCTCACCCACCACAAGCATATAAGGAACCTTCATCAATTCGGTATCCCTGATTTTTTTGCCTATCTTCTCGCTCCTGTCATCCACTTCGGCACGAATATCAGCATTTTTCAACTTCTCCAACACCTCTTTAGCAAATGGAAGGAATTTATCACTGATCGGTAATACTTTCACTTGCACCGGCGCCAGCCAGAGAGGGAATTTGCCCGCATAATGTTCGAGCAAAAATCCAATAAAACGTTCATGTGTACCTAAAGGAGCCCTGTGGATGTTCAAGGGTGTGTCTGCTTCATTATTTTGATTGGTGTACTCCAGCTTAAATCGTCTGCCCTGGGCAAAATCAACCTGGTTAGTTGCCAAAGTAAACTCGCGTCCAATTGCACTCCATATCTGCACATCTATTTTCGGACCATAGAAGGCACCCTCATCCGGCACTTCCACAAACGGAATTCCAGCTTCAGTCATTACCTCCCGAACCATAGCTTCTGTTTGAAGCCACAGTTCCGGTTCATTAATGTACTTCTGACCCAGTTTAGCAGGATCGTGAAGACTGAACCTCATGGCATACTTATCAATGCCGAATATCTTAAAGTACTTCATGTACATATCATTTACCGCACGAAACTCCTGTGCAAATTGGTCTCTCGTACAGTAAATATGGGCATCATTCATATGTAAACAGCGGACACGCATCAAGCCAAAGAGTTCACCGCTTTGTTCATACCGGTAGCAAGTACCGTATTCTGCCAACCGCAGTGGAAGATCCTTATAGCTGTGTTGTTCCGCCGCAAAAATCTTGTGGTGATGCGGACAGTTCATTGACTTCAGATAGTACTTAACTCCTTCCAGTTCCATGGGAGGATACATACTATCCTGGTAGTATGGAAGGTGTCCACTAGTCAGGTACATGCTTTCTTTAGCAATGTGCGGTGTTACTACCCTTTTATATCCTGCTGCCTGTTCGGTTTCCTTGGCAAGTTTCTCGAGTTCCTCAATGATGATAGTTCCGTTTGGCATCCACAAAGCAAGGCCGGGGCCTACATCATCGTCCATGGTAAATATCCCCAATTCTTTACCTAATTTACGGTGGTCGCGCTTCTTAGCTTCCTCAAGCATTTGCAGGTATTCATCCAACTGCTTTTGAGAAGGAAAGGTCACTCCGTAAATACGGGTTAGCTGTTTATTCTTT
>JBLNAY010000204.1:0-4001 GCA_050259715.1 Candidatus Dadabacteria bacterium | reverse complement strand
GCATCGTTTCCTATTTTTTGATAAGGCAAAAATTTCAACACATTTCATTACCTGCAAACTCCATCTGTACCAGGTATTTCTCTATAATTATTTTATTCTAAAAAACAACGAAGGAACGGATCGCCGAACACCGGGTATAACCTACAACTTCGTCATGCAGTTGCATCAGCCTCATAGCAAACCGTCAGCGGGCAGTTCACCTTTTATAAATGTTTTGATTTAACTCGTCTTCTCACATGGATGGCAACTTGTAAATATGAGTGTTTTCCTACTACTTTCATAATAATTATTTGCTTCCCATACGGGAACCAGGCATTCGGCACCAACAACAGCATTTGGTAAGGGAATGATTAATCTGAAAATTTTCAAATCATAACTTCAGTTTTACTGTTACCGGCTTACCTACAAGGTTAATTGGGCGGATACGCCTCTAAAATAATGCTGGAGTTGCCGGAATATGGATAATGCATTATCCACTTCGGAAATGACTCCATAATCTTCACTCCACCATTCTAAAAATTGCTTTTTAATGAAAGAAAAATTCATACATTCACAACCATAACACCAAACACTTTTCCTATGAAAGTTCTGTTCATTCTTATGTTGCTATCTGCCTATAGCTTCTCCTGGTCTCAAACAAATTTTGAAAAAGGTTTTAAGGTTGGATACAAGAACGGCTTCTGTTTCGACCAATACCCGTGCAATTCACCTGAAGCCCCTGTTGCACCAGTACCAGGTGCTTATGAAACCGCTACCAGTTACCAGCATGGTTATAACCGCGGGTTCCAACAGGGATTAGACGAAAACAAAATTGCAGCAACCAAATATAGAACGGCTTCCGTTGAACCCATCGACTATGCCGCAAAATTGAATACCAGGGATACGGCTCTATATAATGCTGTTCTGCGGCAATTAAAAACCCGCGCCCAGGAGTTGATAAAAACCGGGGGATACAAAACGGCCATAGGCTTATGTGATGCCGCATTCAGAACAAGTCCTTATGATGATGAATTATTGAGAATAGGTGCCAGTGCTTACCTGGAAGTGAGAAATTATGATGCTGCATTAAATTATTTGAAAAAGGCGGAGAGAATGCCTACTATAAGTCCTTTTACCCAGGCTATGATTCGCAGTATCAAAGATGGCACGATTCAAAAGGCACACGAACAAGGAAAAGCTCTAACTCCTACCTGGTAAGAGTAAAAGTTGATGACGCTTTACTAAAATGTAAATCACCATGCCAGCTTTGCTGTACCTGCTGATGTACGTGGACTCATAAATTTGAAGGTGGTGAAAAAACACGGCCCGATTATTTCACCATCTTTTTCAACAGGCTGAAAAATCCCTTCTTTCTTTTTGAATTGATGCCCCAATCAGCAGGTATACTTTGGTATCCTTCTTCAAAGCCTTCACCTTTCATGCGATAATCGAAATATCCCCAGGAAACATGCTCCTTTGTTGCTGCAAGGAAATTATTCAAGGGTTTATCAAAATCAAAATGGTCATCCTCATTAATCACAATAGGATTATGATAGTATGCGGGTTGTTGTTTCAGCTTTTTGATCATTTCTGTAATGCCTTCGGGTTTTGATACGCCATTGCCATGGATCAAAACAAAGTCTGCAGCTGCCAGCACATTTTCTGTCGGAACAGATCCCCCTTTGAAGCTTGTTGATACTAACAGTCTCCTGCCCTTCCTGGTGAGACTCTTCACGAGATATATTAACTCATGGACTCTTTTCACATCAAGTATAGAATGGTTATATGCCGCAGTGTTTTTAAGCGTATTAATATCACATTCATTATCTACTTCTACTAGCACATTTTTATAACCTTTATCCAGCACCCAGTTAGTAGCATTGCGTGTAGCAGCTATGACAGCCTGTTCATCTTTTAATTGTTGATCCTGGCCAAAATAAAAATAGCCGAGAATTACTACCATCCCTATTTGGTCTGCCTTGTTTAAAATGCGCTGCAACCTCGACATATATTTTTGATCAAGACTTCCATCTGCTGCAAAAGCAGAGTTGATCCAACCCTGCTGGTTGCCATAACCCGTTGGACTTCCCCCCTGCAGGTTTAAAGTAAAAGCTAACAACCCATGAGCCTTCCATAGAGGCATTGCCTTAATAAATTCATTTGTATTTCGATCAGCATCCCATTCTTTTGTATCCGGGTAAATCCACAGGCTTCTTGTTACCGGGTTGTAGTCATCAAATATTCCCTGCACCATACGCGAGTTGGGCAGCAAGCCTGCTAACCTCATCCCCTGGTAAGTTTTCCCTTTCAGAGTAATTCTGCCATTAATGTAAAAATCCTCTCCTTTAATACTAACGGTTGTTTTTCGTTCCTGTGCATAACAGTTTACTGAAACAAAAATGATAAGGAGGAAAAAGACTGATCTCATAAGTGGAGGTAATGTTGAATTAGTATATTGTTTTTATTGTACGATATCATAACCTAATACACAGCATCATTCACAAACGCATGTCTTAACACCTGGTAGTGATCGTCGCCTATGAGGATCACAATTGTTTTCCCTTTGTTTTCACTAATGATCCGGTTTATGTTGGAGAGTATTTTGCTGTTTCGTTCATCGTAAAAATCCACTACTCTCTGGTGAGGCGTATTTTGCAGTTTCTCCCGAAGGCAGGCGTAAAAGTTATTCGTGAGCTGTTCATCCTTACTCTGTAACAGTTCTTTCAATGAAAGGGTCTTCAAAAGAGACATCCTTTCATTAGAAAAGGTATCACAGGTGGAAAGTTTCTTAGTGTATACACTATCATTTTCAAGCGCTTTTTCCCATTGTTTAATTGGTGATATTTCTTTCCAGTAGTTTGCTGGAATGGGTTTGCGTTCAATATCCTGTCCAAGCCAATCAAAGCCCCGGATCTTTGCCGAAGGGAACCAATAACGCATTATCCACATTTCAGCAGGATAATTTTGTTTAATATAAGCACTGTCACTGTCCACATCCTCAGGCCTGATTTCAACAGCAATAACTGAGGGATTTAATTGCTGTATCACCTCCCTGAGATTTCTAAAAGAATATTGTTTATTAACCCCGTGAATTCCATGCAGTGTAGGTAAAAAGTAAACCTTAGATTGTGTATAACCGCTAATTGTATTCAGAACGATAAAAGCAAGCAATAAGGGGAACTTCATATAGCAGTAGTTTGGCCGTTAAGTTATAAATTAATCAGATTTTAAACTACCCTCACCTGTTAAACGGCAAATGGAAAATCTTTAATAGTTGCAGGTGTCTTTTCTTTTTGATTCTTAAAATGACAATCTGGACAATCTGGATAATGTGAACAATGTTCACATTATTCACATTATTCACTTTAATCATTTTGGTCATTTCTACATGACTTAAAAGATTAAAATATAAGAGAACATTTATTGTATTTGCCGAAATAATGATGCTATTAAAGAATGGAGGTATCAACTGGGATTATTCTGATGTAGCATGTACAATTTGTGCATTAAACCCATTCTTTGCCAATTCAATTTCGCGGTCGGAAAGTTGAGTGGCAATTATTAGTTTAATTAAATCAACATCTTTCACTACCACAGGAACAATATTGAGATATTCAAGCAGGTCGTGGAGGGTTGCAAATTTTAATACTACAGCCACCTTATCCATTTTTAAATTTTTCACTCGTTTGCAAGAAAAACTCCAATCAGGTAATTGAAGAACAATGTATTGATTAAAGTCAACGTATATTTTAATTAAGCTGAGCCATGACTATAGGAGATCCCTATATTATTCTCAGATTTACATTATGCGTAGCGATCAGTTTTATTGACCAGTAATAAAAAAAGGGAGCACAATGCTCCCTGTGAATCAGATAATATGAAGACAGAACAATTCTATTTCGTTAACTGCTTGCTTGACAATATTGCTAATGCAATGGACTGCACAGGATCGTCACCACTATAAGATGAGCCGTTAGAACTGTTAGAAACATTAGAAAAAGCAGGCTCCTGGTTTGCCTTAG
>JBLNAY010000203.1:0-93011 GCA_050259715.1 Candidatus Dadabacteria bacterium | reverse complement strand
CTTTCTACCGAGTCAGCCGATTGGTTATCTCCATCATCAAAGTGAGTAGCAAGTGTTGATGCCAGGTGTCCACCGGCTGAAAATCCCATGATTCCCACCTTGCTCTTATCAATATTCCATTGTGCAGCATTTGCCTTAACAAATCTTATAGCACGTTTAGCATCGAGCAAGGGCGACAAATTTGCAACAACATTACTTTTGGAATTAGGCAACCTGTATTTCAAAACAATGGCTGCAATTCCCTTTGAAGCGAGCCAGCGTGCGGGGTCAGTGCCTTCCCAGTTGTAAGATAAATAAGCATACCCACCACCCGGGCAAATTATGACAGCTTGTCCTGTAGCCGTCTTTTTAGCCGGCAGAAAAACAGCTATATCAGGATTTTGAACAAGAGAATAGCGTACGATTTCACGTACGTCTTTTTTTTCAGTTTCGTCGGTTTTTTTATAATTCGGCACTTTACCTTCTGCCCATAAAGGCAGAGTGAAATCCTGTCCATTGCTGGCGGCAGATAGCATTAACAATACAATGCTGGTAAATAAAATTTTCATTTCGAATTAACTATATGCTGAAAAATAGGTTAAATGATTTAAATAGAGGCATTTTCAGGATAAAGCAGGACGGACCTATCGGGTAAGTAGTTAATTTGGAGCTTGCATATATTCTGCGATCTTCAAAACAGTTATCTCACTATTAGCACTCAGATGCTGTTAGAATTCTGTTTAGGGGTACTTTAATAAAAGAATATTCAATTTAATCGTACAACAATGAAGCAAAAAAACTTATTGTTCCTCTTTATGGTTGCTGTAGCATGCTGCTCCTTTGCCATGCTGCAAAATTCAAAACCTATATTCTACATTATAGGTGATTCAACGGTACGTAATGGAGATGGCACAGGTAAGGGCCAGTTGTGGGGCTGGGGAAGCTTTATGGCCAGCTATTTTGATACTTCGAAAATCTCAGTTCAGAATGATGCTATAGGTGGAAGGAGTAGCCGTACTTTCATTAACGAAGGCCGCTGGGATAAGATAATGGCTCACTTTAAAAAAGGTGATTATGTCATTATGCAGTTCGGGCACAATGATTCAGGACCTTTAGACGATACTGCAAGGGCGAGGGGAACTCTTAAAGGCACCGGAACTGAGTCGAAAGAAATATATAATCCAATTACAAAAAAGCAGGAAGTGGTATATACCTATGGTTGGTATATGCGTAAATACATCAGGGATGCTAAATCAAAAGGCGCTACACCTATTGTTTGTTCACCAATTCCCCGCAATGACTGGAAAGATGGTAAAGTTACCAGGGCTTCCCAGAGCTATGGCAAGTGGGCTGAAGAAGTTGCAAAAGAAGAAGGTGCGTGGTTTATTGACCTTAATAACCTCGCTGCCTCCAGGTATGATGAATTAGGCACTGAAACTGTAAATGCATTTTTTCCGGGCGATCATACACATACTAATAAAGAGGGTGCACAGTTAAATGCGCAGCTGGTTATCCAGGAGTTGAAGAAACAAAATCCAGCCAATTTGAAGAACTACTTATTAAACTTTTAATGAAGAGTGGAATTCTCCTTTGGTTTATTCTGTTGATTTCTGCAATTAATTTATATTCTCAGAAGATAGACAGGAAATTATTGATCCAACGTCACAATGTATTTATCACAAAAGCAGATTCCCTATCCTCCCTTACAGTTGGGAATGGAAAATTTGCATTTACGGTAGATGTAACAGGCTTACAAACATTTCCTTTAAATTACCAGAAAGGAGTGCCCTTAGGTACAGAATCAGAATGGGGTTGGCATAGCTTCATTGATACCATTGGATATAAACGTGAAGAAGCCTTAAAGACCTATCATTTGAACGGAAGTGACGTGACCTATTCAGTGCAGTGGAATTCACCGGAAAGAAATAAAGCTGCTTCCAATTGGTTCCGTCAAAACCCTCATCGGCTTCAGCTTGGTAATATAGGATTGGACATACTGACAAAGAATGATGAAAAAGTTACTCTTTCTGATATCAGGAATATTCGCCAGCAACTCGACCTGTGGACAGGAGAAATAAGTTCTTCATTCACTATAGAAGATGTTCCTGTTCGGGTGATAACTTATTGTCACAATCAGCAGGATGCCATAGCAGCCCATATTGAATCGCCGCTCTTAAATGAAGGCAGATTAAAGGTGAGTATTATATTGCCGTATCCTACGGGTGGCTGGTCTGACGAGGGTGTGAATTACAAAGAGGCTAATAAGCATAGATCCAATTTTACAAGGATTAGCAATAACAATGGGTTTATAGTACATCAACTGGATACAACTTGCTATTATATTTCACTTCACTGGAAAGGGGAAGCAGCAATAGATAACAGCTCCCCTCATCATTTCCTCCTTATTCCTAAACAATCTAATACTAATGTATTCGAATTCACCGCAAGATTTACACCATTAAGCTGCAATAAACCTGTTCCGTCATTTGCTTCAGCAAAACAAAGTAGTGAGAATGGGTGGCTTACCTATTGGATTAATGGGGGTGCCATTGACTTTAATGGAAGTACTGATCCAAGGGCATTTGAAATAGAAAGGAGGATGGTGTTATCACAATATTTAATGAGAGCACAGGAGGCAGGTTCTTATCCACCACAGGAAACCGGTTTAACGTACAATAGTTGGTTTGGGAAGCCACACCTGGAAATGGTTTGGTGGCATGCGGCTCATTATGCACTCTGGGGCAGAACAGACCTGTTGGAAAAAGTAATGGATTGGTATTCCACGGTAGCTGATAAAGCACAACTGATTGCCAGGCGACAAGGCTATAAAGGATTGCGCTGGCAGAAGATGACTGACCATAATGGAGAGGAGGCACCTTCGTCTGTTGGAGCTTTCCTGGTGTGGCAGCAACCTCACTACATTTACTTTGCTGAATTATGTTACCGTAATAAGCAGAATATACAACTGCTTAAAAGCTATAAAGATCTGGTCTTTGCAACTGCAGATTTCATGTCGTCTTTTGCCCATTATGACTCTGCTACGAAACACTATAATCTTGGTAAGGGTGTCATTGCTGCACAGGAACGATTTAAAGCGGAAGACACATATAATCCAACTTACGAGTTAGTATACTGGAAGTGGGCCTTAGAAACAGCGCAGGAATGGAGGCGGAGGTTGCACCTGCCAGAGAACCCGGAATGGAATAAAGTAATCAAGGGACTTTCTCCACTTCCAATTCAAAATAACAAGTACTTGTTCACTGAAAGTGCAAAGGATTCTTACACGAATCCTGAATACCGTACAGATCACCCTTCAGTCCTTGCAGCTTACGGCGTTATGCCTTCAACAGGCCAGGTAAATTCGTCCATAATGCAGAATACTTTTAACTGGATATGGCAGAACTGGACATGGAAGGAGACATGGGGATGGGATTTTCCAATGACTGCTATGACAGCAACAAGGTTAGGACTTCCAGAAAAAGCTATAGAATCGTTATTGATGAATATCCAAACAAACACCTATCTCCCTAACGGCCATAATTACCAGGATGATCGCCTCAGGATATATATGCCAGGAAATGGGGGACTTTTAACAGCTATAGCGATGATGGTAAATGGATATGATGGAAGTAAATCACTTCCGGGTATACCCAAGGATGGAAAATGGAAAGTCAGGTGGGAAGGACTGAAGAAAATGCCTTAATCCCATCAGGAGCATATGAATTGAAAAAAGTTAGTACTTCGCATTTATTATACTACACTAATGAACTATCGAAAATTCAAGAACAAAGAAGTATCGGAAATTGGATTAGGAACCTGGCAGTTAGGTAGTGCTGATTGGGGAGTGATTGATGAAGAACGTGCATATTCCATATTACAGTCGTATGTAGATGCAGGGGGGAATTTTATAGATACCGCTGACGTATATGGAATGGGTAACAGTGAAAAGATCATTGGCCGCTTTCTAAAGACTACAAACAAAGACATCGTTGTTGCCACTAAACTAGGACGCAGGGGTGATGGAAGTTGCGGATGGCCTCAGAATTTTATCTATGACTTCATGCGTGCACATGTTGAAAGTTCTCTTTCAAATCTCGGTTTGCAGACCTTATTTCTGGAGCAATTACATTGTATACCAACTGATGAATTAAAAGCAGGAAAAGTCTTTAATCATTTAAGAAAATTAAGAGATGAAAAGATGATTGAAAACTGGGGGGTCAGTGTGGAGACGAGTGAAGAAGCTTTGATCTGCCTTGAACAGGAAGGGATAGCTTCTTTGCAGATTATCTTTAATTTATTCCGGCAGCATATTGCTGAAGAAGTGTTCGACAAGGCTGCTGAAAAAAATGTAGCTATCATTGTTAGAGTACCATTGGCAAGTGGACTCTTAACAGGGAAATTCAGTGAATCCACTCAGTTCCAGGAAAAAGATCACCGGAATTACAATGCCGAGGGGCAGGCTTTTAATGCCGGTGAAACGTTTTCAGGTATTCCTTTTAAAGAAGGAGTAAAGCTGTCGTCAAAGATTGGTAAGCTGTTACCGGATCATAGAATGGCTCAATGGGCACTCAGATGGATATTAGATCATCCCGGTGTGACAACTGTTATACCCGGGGCTACTTCTGTAAAACAGGTACAATCGAATGTCGCCGCTTCTGAATTGCCACCTTTAACTACTGAAACTCAAAACCGCTTACGTGAATTATATAATACTGAAATCAAGCCTTTAATCAGGGGACATTATTAACAGGCACATAATATTCGCTTACTTAAGATCTAATTCAACTGTCTATATGAAGAGAGCTTTTCTATTATCATTGTTGGCTGTTTTTGCTTTGTCATCTTTTTCACAGCATCTGCCATGTAAGAAGAAAATTTTAAAGCCACTTCAGTTAACGAACCAGTACTTCATGAACAAGTGGCCGGACCCGGGTAAACCTATTGTTACCAACAGGGAACGTCCAAGTAATATATGGACAAGAGCGGTTTATTACGAAGGATTGATGGCATTATATGGGATTGACAAAAAGAAAAGTTATTATGATTATGCAGTGTTATGGGGTGAAAAACATAACTGGAATTTACGTAATGGCATAGCAACACGTAATGCGGATGATCAGTGTTGTGGGCAGACCTACATTGATCTTTACCTGCTTGATCGTCAGCCGCAGAGAATACAAAATATCAAAGCCTCCATTGACAACATGGTACATAGTGAGAAGAAAGATGACTGGAACTGGATTGATGCCATTCAAATGGCTATGCCTGTATTTGCAAGATTAGGTTCTGTATACAATGATACCTCTTACTCCAGGAAGATGTATGATCTGTACAGTTTTGCCAAATACAAGCATGGAGGAAATGGTCTGTATAATCCACAGGATCATCTTTGGTGGAGAGATAAGGATTTTGTTCCGCCTTACAAAGAACCCAATGGTGAAGATTGTTACTGGAGCAGGGGTAATGGTTGGGTACTGGCAGCTCTTGCCCGTACATTAGAATTATTGCCGGTTACTGATCCTCATTACCAGGAGTATTTACACGACTTTCGCGATATGGCTGCAGCGCTCATTAAGGTTCAGCGTGATGATGGATTCTGGAATGTGAGCTTACATGATCCAACCCATTTTAGTGGTAAGGAAACTTCTGGTACTGCCTTGTTTACTTATGGATTTGCGTGGGGATTAAATCACCATGTGCTGGATAAAAAGATTTACAAACCTTTAGTTGCAAAAGCATGGAAAGCAATGGTGAAACAGGCTGTCCATAACGACGGCATGCTTGGCTATGTGCAGGGCACAGGTAAAGAACCGAAGGATGGTCAACCGGTTGGTTATAATAATATACCAGATTTCGAAGATTACGGCTTGGGGTGTTTTTTATTAGCAGGAACAGAAGTATACAAGCTGAAGTAATTAGGATAATGTCTTTTTCATTAAAAGAGAACAAACTAACTAAATCTTTATTTACAATGAACCGCATAGCTGCCTTGCTTGGAATTATATTCCTCGTATCATCATTATCTCTGTTTGGTCAAAAATTTTCCCATCCAAACATTGTATTCATCCTCGCTGATGATCTTGGATATGGTGATCTAGGTTGCTATGGTCAAAAGAAAATTGAAACTCCTAACATTGACCGGCTGTCTGTTATGGGAGTAAAGTTTACGCAGTTTTATTCAGGTTCAACAGTATGTGCTCCGTCAAGAGCATCTTTTATGACAGGATTACATACTGGCCATACACCCGTACGGGGTAATGTGCCATTTAAACCTGAAGGGCAAATGCCATTACCTGAATCAGCAGTAACCTTTCCAATGTTGTTACGAAATGCAGGCTATCGAACAGCGGCATTTGGTAAGTGGGGTTTAGGATTCATTACCACAACAGGTGATCCTGCCAGGAAAGGTTTTGACGAATTCTATGGTTATAATTGCCAGAGTCTTGCTCATAACTATTTCCCTGATCATCTTTGGCATAATCATGACCGCATCAACTTACCGGGAAATCTCAAATATGATTCTGCCTATTCTGCCGATATGATTCATACCCAGGCATTGCAGTTCCTGGATCAGCAGGATGATAAACCTTTCTTTTTGTACCTGCCCTACACCTTGCCTCATGCTGATGTAGTTGTACCACATGATGCAGTTTATGATCATTATGTAAAGAAGTTTGCTGAAAGGCCTATTCCCACACCAACCGGAAAAGATGAAGAGAATTCACATTACGATCCCTATCCGCATGCTGCCTTTGCTGCCATGGTTTCAAGATTGGACAGATTCGTTGGGGAGATTATGGATAAATTAAAACAGAAGGATTTAGATAAGAATACGTTGTTAATCTTTACCAGTGACAATGGCCCTCACAAAGAGAAAGGTGGAGATCCTGCATTCTTCAATAGTAATGGCGGCTTAAGAGGTATAAAACGAGACTTGTATGAAGGTGGGGTGCGTGTGCCGTTTATAGCGTATTACAAAGGAATTACGAAAGCTGGAACAATCAATGCAACCCCTGCCGCTTTTTGGGATCTTTACCCTACTTTCCTTGAGATGGCAGGTGTTCGTAGCACGAAGAACATTGATGGTATTTCTATCCTTTCTTTAATTAAGGGTAAACAGCCGGCGAAATTTCATGATTATTTTTATTGGGAACTTCATGAGAGTGGCGGAAAACAGGGAGTACGTTTTGGTGATTGGAAAGGAGTCAGGCTGAATGTGAGTTTGAACAGAAATGCTGCAATAGAACTTTACAACCTGAAGACGGATCCCAAAGAAGAGAAAAATATTGCTGCCGAACATACTGATATTGTAAAACGCATTGACGCCATCATGAAAGAAGCCTATGTTCCAAATAAGGACTGGCCATTACTGGAAGGTGAAGTGAAAAAATAACAAGACCGTTTCACAGGAATCTAAGTATTATACATAGCCATATAAGGAGCTTCGTCGGCGTTATGTAAGCTTTTGGTAAGCTTTCCCATAGCTTTTACAGCAGCAAAAGCTTACCAAAAGCTTACTGAAAGCTTACATTAATCTTATCAAATTACTTCCTGGCCAGTAAAAAATCGGATAGTGATTCGCTATTGTTTTTATTCCTTTTAAAAATCTGTATCTGCATATAAGACATCAGTTTTTATTTGTTAGAGAAAGACTAAGTTTACGCTGAATTATTCACTTATGAGAACCGTGAAAATCATTTCGATATTCGTACTCCTGGTTAATGTTTGTACAGTTTCAGTTTCTGCTCAATCAATACAATCGCTTTCAAGTCCTGATAAAAACACCCGGATTGTTTTTGGTATAAACCGGGATAAACAAGCATGGTATTCTGTTTATTATAATAATGTCATTGTACTGAAGCAGTCACGTTTAGGTCTTGTTACAGATGATGCAGACTATTCAAAACGTTTGAAACTAATGAAGAGTTCTCCGCAGGAAGTTGTAAGTGATCATTACCAACTGTTCACTGGGAAAAAGACTTCTATCAACTACCTGGCAAATAAAAAAGTGTTTCATCTTCAAAACAAAGAACGTAAACCATTAGATATAATTTTCCAGGTCTCCAATGGTGGAGTGGCATTCCGTTACTATTTACCAGCAGCGTCCACCAGGATTACAACCATCAAAGAAGAAGTAACCTCATTTCATTTTGATACAACAACAAGAGCATTCCTGCAGCCGATGCAGGTAGCTAAAAGTGGCTGGAATCAAAGCAATCCAGCTTATGAAGAGCACTATAAGCAGAATATACCGGTTACACAGCCTTCAACATATGGAGTAGGATGGGTTTTTCCAGCGCTGTTTCATTACAAAGATGCATGGATGTTGATCAGTGAAGCTTCACTTGATACTAGTTATTGCGGGAGCCGTTTACAATCTGAATCTCCCACAGGTGAATACCGGCTTGGATTCCCTGATTCAAGGGAAGTATTTACGGGTGGCGGCCATCTGCCCCATGCCAAAGGTCCTCTTTACTCACCCTGGAGAATAATAGCAGTTGGTGATCTGAAGGCCATTGCCGAATCAACCCTTGGCACTGACCTCGCGGAGCCGGCAATAAAGATGGATTATTCATTCATTAAACCCGGTCAATCTTCCTGGAGTTGGATAATGTCGAAGGACGATTCAATAGTATTCTCTGAACAGATCCGCTACATTGATTTTGCGTCTAAAATGAACTGGCGCTATTGCCTTGTGGATGCTGCGTGGGACCAGAAAATTGGATATGACAAGGTCAGGGAGTTATCCAATTATGCCGATTCAAAAAACGTCGGATTACTTGTATGGTATAATTCTTCCGGCGACTGGAATACGGTTCCTTATTCTCCCAAAAGCAAGCTGCTTACTCATGATCAGCGGGTAAAAGAATTTAACCGATTAAAAGAGATGGGTATTAAAGGTGTAAAGATCGATTTCTTTGGTGGGGACGGTCAATCTATGATCAAGTATTATATTGACATATTAAATGATGCAGCGCAAGCGAAATTGCTGGTAAACTTTCATGGGGCCACATTACCAAGGGGATGGGCGAGGACCTATCCTCACCTTTTGACAATGGAGGCTATCAAAGGTTTTGAAATGGTCACATTCAACCAGGCGGATGCTGATGCCGAGGCTAATCACTGTGCAATGCTTCCTTTCACCCGTAATGTGTTTGACCCTATGGACTTCACCCCGATGAACCTGTATCGAATTCCGACAAGGGTAAAGCGGAAAACCTCAAGTGCTTTTGAGTTAGCCACATCAGTTTTGTTCCTGTCAGGAATACAACACTTTGCAGAGTCACCTGCTGGAATGGAGCATGTACCGGTATATGTGCAGGACTATCTTAAACAAGTGCCTGCAAGTTGGGATGATGTAAAGTTTATTGATGGATTCCCGGGCCAATACGTGGTTATTGCCCGCAAGGCTGGTAATAAGTGGTATATAGCAGGAATCAATGGAGGAAAGGAAGAGAAAACTATACAGGTCGATTTGGCATCGTTTAATAAAACCAGCGGCACACTAATAGCAGATGGTGCTGATACCCTTAGCTTCTCTAAAGAACTAATAAATACAGCGGACAGTAAGAGTATTGCTCTGAAGCCTGCAGGTGGGTTTGTGTTAGTTTTGGAATGAATTGGGGAGTTTCAATAGCGCACTTACAATTTATGTCAGAGTGATGGCCTTAGGGTAAGTTTGAAAGGTACATGAACGTGCCTCAGCTCATTATCTTTAATAATCTTAGCTGTCTCAGAACCCATCGCATCAAAATCTGTAGAGATAGTCGTAATCCCATTCAGAATAATCTTTTTTAAGGGGGTTTCATTATACGAGATCACACCCACATCTTTACCGACCTTCAATTTCGTTTCGAGCAGCCTTTCAATCAGAACTACCAGGTCATAGTCCATGAGGTTTATATATACCTCACCTTTTGAAATCGGTTCTTTGGCTATATCATGAACTACCTTGTAGTTGAAAGCATATTCATGGCAGAATGATATGAAACCTTTGATGATCTCATCGGGGTAGTAGCTGTTTTCAGGGAAGATAATCTTAATCTCTTCATACTTCTGCAATTGCGGTAAAGCCTCTTCAAGCGAATTATAGATATCCTGTTCAAAATTCTCATATACCGCTCCAAATGTTCCGGTCACACCCGGGATGATCTTATCGAGCAAGACCAATTTTTCTTTTGGGATCTGGTTTATGATCTTATGTGCTGTATCTCCCCCCTCAATGAAATGAGGTAGAATAACATAATAATGATAGTCTGTTTTGCTGTTCTCCAATAAAGTGCGGAAAAGTGCCAGGTCATTATTATATATATAAAAGTCTATGGCCGCTGTATTTCCTAAAGTACTCACAAAAGAATCATAAACGATCTTTTTGTGAGGGCTTAACTTATTAAACATTAAGAAGATCTTGGTAGTACGATGTAGGTCAACGTTTTTAATGAAATAACCTTTTCCGGGTACAGAACCAATGATGCCTTGTTTTTTTAAATATTTATAACCTTTTTCAGCAGTATCCCTGCAGATCTCAAATTCAAAACTTAGTTCATTTATTGAGGGTAACACGTCCTCCACCTGAAGCTTACCGTCTTCAATAGCTTTGATAATAGAGTTCGCCAGCTGTTGGTACTTAGGAGTGGCAGAAAACTCATCAAAATAAATCAACTTGTAAAACGGGGATGTCTTCATTTCGGCAATTATGGCATTTGCGACAGAGGTAAAAGTAAAGAAATACAGCAAATTATGCATGATAGTCCATGATGGGTAAAGTTCAGTGAGCTGTTATTTTAGTTTTTTATTTGTTTGCTATATTCTATTTATATGCAAGTTATTTTAGGAGTTATTTTTCACTTTATCGGCGGTTTTGCTTCGGGCAGCTTTTACATGCCATTTAAAAAAGTTAAAGGTTGGTCATGGGAAAGTTACTGGATCATTGGTGGGTTGTTCTCGTGGTTAATCGTGCCGCCTTTAGCCGCATGGTTAACAATTCCAAATTTTAGTGAGATCATCGCAAATGGTGGTTTTTCAACTCTGGCCTATACATTTCTCTTTGGTTTATTATGGGGTATTGGAGGTTTAACTTATGGATTAGGGGTGCGTTACCTGGGCGTCGCTTTGGGTAGTAGCATCATCCTTGGTCTGTGCATGGTTTTCGGATCACTTATACCTTCTATTTATTACCAATTCAATCCTGAACCGGGTAAAGATACCATCAGCCTTATTGCTGGCAGTACCTGGGGTATGTATGTGCTGGCAGGTCTTGCGGTTTGTATTATAGGTATCATTCTTTGCGGTAAAGCAGGAATGATGAAAGAAAAGGAAGATTCAACAGGTAGAACTCCTGTAAAGAACAATGGTAATCCAAAAACAATCAAGCATAGAGAACCAATTGCCGTTGCAGAAGAAGCAGCTGTTGCAGGCCTTGGCTATCGTCATGAAGCGTATGATGAATTGATTGACGAAAAAGCTAAGGGTGCTTCTGCGCAAGGCCCGGTATCTACTGCAGTAGAATACAAGTTTGCTTTAGGTTTAACTGTTGCAATCATTTCAGGTGTATTAAGTGCCTGTTTCAACTTTGGTTTAGAGGCCGGCAAGCCAATGGCAAATGTTGCAAATGATCTTTGGAAAGCAGCCAATATTGGCCAGGGTGAATTCCTGTACAGGAATAATGTAGTGTATGTGGTTCTTCTTTGGGGTGGATTAACAACTAACCTGGTGTGGTGCATGATCCTTAATGCAAAGAATAAAACTTTTGGTGATTATGTAAATAAAAAGACACCACTGTTAACCAACTACATTTTCAGTGCATTGGCCGGTACTACATGGTTTCTCCAGTTCTTCTTCTATGGCATGGGAGAGAGCAAACTTGGAAATGGTGCTTCCTCATGGATCCTTCACATGTCGTTTATCATCCTTATTGCCAATATGTGGGGACTGATTTCAAAAGAATGGAAGGGAGTATCAAGGAAAACAAGGTCGGTGCTGTTTTTTGGTGTGGCCACCATTATCCTCGCCGTTCTGATTGTAGGTTATGGCAATTACCTGAAACCTTAAAAAAATAAAATTCAATATTATAATATAAGAACAATGTCAGTCACAACAACATTTAAACATGTAAGTTACTTATGGGATGAAGCCAAAGCTGCTGCCTTAGCTGGTGATGAAGTAGGACTGTTGATTTACCGTTCTAATTTACTGGGCGCTGACCTTAGATTAACGAATTATGGAGGTGGTAATACTTCCTGCAAAACAATTGAAAAAGACCCTTTAACAGGCGAAGATACTGAAGTAATGTGGGTGAAAGGTTCGGGAGGTGATATTGGCACCTTAACTCGTAGTGGTTTGGCTGGATTATATGTAAACAGGCTCAGAAATCTTAAAAACGTTTACCGCGGTATAAAATATGAAGATGAAATGGTGGAGCTTTTTAACCATTGCATCTTCGATCTGAAGTCGAAAGCTCCTTCTATTGATACGCCATTACATGGATTTTTACCTTTTAAACATATTGATCACTTACACCCGGATGCCGCTATAGCTATTGCTGCAGCTAAAGATGGTAAACGCATAACAGAGGAATTATTCAGTGGTACTATTGGATGGGTCGATTGGCAGCGTCCTGGTTTTGATCTTGGCCTCCAGTTAAAGCAATGTTTGGATGAAAATCCCGGTATTCGGGGTATTATGTTGGGTTCTCATGGTTTGTTTACCTGGGGCGATACAGCTTATGAATGTTATATTAATTCGCTTGAGGTTATTGAACGTTGCGCTGAATACATTGAATCTTTCATATACAAGCAACCCGCAGTATTTGGTGGGAGCAGGGTCCAATCTTTGTCGAAAGATGGCCGTTTCTCACAGGCAGTAGCCCTGGCTCCCTTGCTGCGTGGCCTTTGCTCTTCTTATACCAAAATGATTGGTCATTTTACTGATGATGAGCGTGTACTCCAGTTTGTAAATTCTACTGATCTCGAAAGGTTGGCTCCATTAGGAACTTCTTGTCCAGATCACTTTTTACGCACTAAGATCAGTCCATTGGTTCTGGAACTTAAGCCTAATGAAGAACTCTCCAATGTGGAGGCAGTGAAGGAAAAGATTGTTCCCCAATTTGACGCATACAGGAACATGTATATAGAATATTATGAAACATGTAAGCATCCCAATAGTCCTGCGATGCGCGATCCTAACCCGGTAGTTATTCTTTATCCCGGAGTAGGAATGTTCACGTTTGCGAAGGATAAGGCTACTGCAAGGGTGGCCGCAGAATTCTATATTAATGCTATAAACGTGATGAGGGGAGCTGAAGCTATTTCAGAATATACTTCACTGCCGCGCCAGGAAGCTTTTGATATTGAATATTGGTTACTTGAAGAGGCAAAATTGCAGCGGATGCCTAAACCTAAGCCATTGTCCGGAAGAATTGCCTTAATCACAGGTAGCGGAGGAGGAATAGGAAAAGCTATAGCAAAGAAGTTTGCAACTGAAGGTGCTTGTGTGGTGCTCAATGATAATAATGAACAGCGTTTGAGCGAAGCAAAAGCCGAGTTCTTAAAACAATTTGGCAAAGACAATGTGATCGCTACCGTTTTGGATGTGACAAATGCTGAAACTATTCAAAATTCTATCAATGCTTCTGTTCTTGCATTCGGAGGTGTAGACATCATAGTGAATAATGCTGGTCTTTCAATATCGAAATCCATAGCAGATCACACGGAACAAGATTGGGACTTACTTTATGATGTACTGGTAAAAGGACAATTTATTGTTACCCAAAAGGGTGTTGAGATCATGAAAAAGCAGGCAATAGGTGGTGATGTATTGAATATTGTAAGTAAGAATGCTTTGGTGAGTGGTCCTAACAATGCGGGGTATGGATCTGCAAAAGCCGCTCAACTTCACCTTTCAAGGTTGAATGCTGCTGAATTAGGACAAGATAAAATCAGGGTAAATGTTGTTAACCCGGACGCTGTTATTTCTGGTAGTAACATCTGGAGCAATGGCTGGGCAGCAGGCAGAGCTAAAGCTTATGGAATAACTATAGAAGAACTACCAGGTTATTATGCCAAACGTACATTACTGGGTGAAGTGATAGAGCCTGATGATATTGCAAATGCTTGTTTCGCCTTTACGGGCGGATTATTAAATAAATCTACCGGCAATGTGTTGAATGTCGATGGGGGGGTGGCAAATGCATTCGTTCGTTAAGTTTGGCAGTTTAATGACTATTAGTCAGAGCTGTATAAAATCAACTATTTTAAGGCGAGACTTTAATATTTTTCCACTTTATAATTCCTACTATGTTACTCGAAAAATATAAAGTTCAGGAGTTCAATGAAAAGGCTCTGACTGAGCATAAAAGAAAGTTTGAATTTGTAGCTGCATCCGTTAAAGATCCGGAAGGCATTTTACAAAAGTTAATTGATTTTCAAATTGCTATCCCCAGTTGGGCCCTGGGTGCCGGGGGAACACGCTTTGGAAGATTCTCTATAGGTGGCGAACCGGGGAACCTGGAAGAGAAGATTGAAGACATAGGTTTATTGCATGCGTTAAACAGATCCAGTGGTGCCATCTCTTTGCATATTCCATGGGATATCCCGGAAAATACGTTGCATATCAAAGCACTGGCTGCACAGCATGGAATTCGCTTTGATGCAATGAATTCCAATACTTTCCAGGATCAGAAAGGACAGGAACATAGTTATAAATTTGGCTCCCTTCAACACGTAGACAAATCAGTTCGCAAACAGGCTATTGAACATAACATTGAAGTAATAAAATATGGTAAAGAATTAGGTTCTGATTCTTTAACTGTATGGTTAGCGGATGGTTCATCTTTTCCTGGCGAGTTAAACTTCAGGAAAGCTTTTCAGAATACATTAGAAAGTCTGCAGGAAATCTATGATGCTTTACCTGAAGATTGGAAAATGTTTGTAGAATACAAAGCTTTCGAACCGAACTTCTATTCAATGACAGTAGGAGACTGGGGGCAGTCCTATCTCTATGCTTCTAAATTAGGAAAGAAGGCGTACACACTGGTTGATCTCGGGCATCATTTAGCTAATGCAAACATTGAGCAAATCGTTGCTTTAGTATTAATGGAAGGTAAACTTGGAGGATTCCATTTCAACGATTCTAAATATGGCGATGATGATCTGACTGTTGGATCCATTAACCCTTACCAACTGTTTCTCATTTTTAACGAGCTGGTTGAGGGAATGAATGCAAGAGGAATGAATCACGCAACTGACCTGGGTTGGATGATTGATGCATCTCACAATATTAAAGATCCTTTAGAAGACTTGCTACAATCAGTAGAGGCAATAAAAATTGCGTATGCACAAGCTTTATTGGTTGATATAGCAGCCCTGGAAGAAGCCCGCAATCAGAATGATGTGGCTAAAGCACAGGATATATTGCAGAACGCCTACCGTACAGATGTTCGTCCCCTGGTAGCTGAAGCAAGATTAAGAGCCGGTGGTGCGTTAAATCCATCAGAGGTGTTCAGAGCTTTGGATGTAAGAGGGAAACTGATTAAAGAAAGAGGCTTAGTAACTGTAGCAACAGGATTATAATATATTAAGTAAAATCCAATATTCTACTTCTTTAAAATGCCATTGAAACCTGTAATAGCAGTAATTGATGTTGGTAAAACCAACAAAAAATTATTGTTATTTAATGAAGATTACCAGGTTGTTTATGAACAGTCCACACGTTTTGATGAAACTGTGGATGAGGATGGCTATCCTTGTGAAGATTTGGATCGTTTGCGCTTGTTTATTTATGATTCACTTCGATCTGTTTTCAACAAGAAGGAATATGAAATTAAAGCTATAAATTTCTGTGGATATGGTGCAAGCTTTGTATATGTAAATGAAGAGGGAACACCATTATCATTTTTGTATAACTACCTGAAGCCATATCCTGAGCAACTAAAGGAAAAATTTTACAACACCTATGGTGGAGAAGATGAGTTTTCAAAGGTTACTGCCTCTCCCGTACTAGGTAGCCTGAATTCAGGAATGCAATTGTATAGGATCAAAAATGAGAAACCAGAATTATTTAATAGGGTAAAGTACGCGCTCCATTTACCTCAATATTTAAGTTCCGTTGTGTCTGGTCAGTATTATTCTGACATTACAAGCATAGGATGTCACACAAACCTTTGGAACTTTGAGACGAATACATATCATCAATGGGTAAATAAAGAAGGTATTGGAGAAATACTGGCACCGGTACATCCATATAATGAAGTATTTCCTGCCATATTCCCAGGGAGTAACTACCTGGTTGGCATTGGCTTACATGATAGTTCTGCTGCTTTGATACCATACCTTGTAAGTTTTACAGAACCATTCGTATTGATTTCGAGCGGCACCTGGTGTATTAGTTTAAATCCTTTCAACAAAACTCCTCTTACCTCTGGAGAATTGGAAAGTGATTGCCTGTGTTACCTGCAGTATAAAGGTGAACCTGTAAAGGCTTCCCGTTTATTTGCCGGCATGGAGCATGAAGAAGGAGTGAAAAGAATAGCCATTTATTTTAATAAAAAGCCAGAGTTTTATAAGGAGGTTGAATATAACTCTGAACTAGTTTCTAATTTAAAGAGCAGAAGGGATCTGAAGTCCATTGCTACTGGTTTTACATTACGAGATCTCAGTGAATATAATAGTAGTGAAGAAGCTTATCACCAATTAATAATTGACCTTATCGATAAGCAGGTTGCATCAACCAACCTCGTATTATTGGGTTCGGATGTTAAAAGACTGTTTGTGGATGGAGGGTTCAGTAAAAATAAAATCTACATGAATTTATTGGCGAATGCTTATCCTAATTTGGAAGTTTTTGCGGCCTCCATGTCGCAAGCTACAGCCTTAGGTACAGCGTTGGCCATGCACGAATCGTGGAATCAAAAAAGCCTACCAACAGATCTGATCCATCTTCAATATTTCAGCAACTTATACCATACCTTAATTTAAAAGCAATCTTTAATGAACAACAGCATGAGTAAAAATCTGGGAATATTTAGGAAACTCATGTTGGCGGCAACATTTATTATTGGTTGTTTGCAAGGGGAATCTCAACTAATTGCATTCCCGGGTGCAGAAGGTTTTGGTAAATATGCTACAGGCGGTAGGGGTGGTCAAGTGGTTAAAGTGAGTAATCTTAACGATGAAGGATCCGGTAGTTTTCGAGACGCTTTGACTCAATATCCGGGTGAGCCGATCACTATAGTATTTACCATCAGTGGTATTATAGATCTTAAATCTCCTTTGGTTATCAGGCGTTCGAATGTAACCATAGCAGGTCAAACAGCGCCTGGCGATGGGATATGCCTTAGAGGACATTCGTTTATTCTTAGCGGAGCATCCAGGGAAGGTAACAAAGGGAATATCATAATTCGATATATGCGTTCACGGCCGGGAGGTACTTTAATGAGTGGCCTTTATGCTTTTGATATGGAGAACTGTCATGATGTAATAATAGACCATTGTTCTTTCAGTTGGGCTAATGAAGAGTGTGCCGCAATGTATGATACAAAGAATACAACAGTACAATGGTGTATTGTAAGTGAGGGTCTTTACAAGGCAGGACATCATAAAGGTGTTCGTTCTTATGGTGGCGTGTGGGGTGGCCAGTATGCTAGTTATCACCATAACTTAATTGCGCATCAAAATAGCAGGACGGTTAGGTTCAATGGTTCCAGGGCTCATGATACTATTGCTTTAGTTGATTACAGGAATAATGTCATTTACAACTGGGGATCTGCGAATGCACCTTATGGTGGTGATGTTAAAATTCCCGGTGGAGTATCACAGGTGAATATTATTAACAATTACTATATGCCTGGACCCGCCACTTCCAGTAATTTGAGGTTTATGCAGGCGCTGGATGCAGGAACTAATTCAACAGGTGTTGGCCAATGGTACCTTAACGGAAATATTATGGAAGGTGATAACAGGTTGACCAATCACAACTGGGACGGATTGGACCTCTCTCATATTCCGTCTGAACTTAGCCTGTCGGCAAAAGCAGGAAAAGCATTTCAGATTTCTTCTACTGTATCAACGGAACTTGCTAAAGATGCCTTGAAGAATGTATTGGAAAATGCCGGTGCAACATTCCCTAAAAGAGATGCAGTTGATGCGAGGATTGTGAGCGAAACAAGATCTCGCCAGGCATCCGGAATTGGATCGTTTGGGAAACCGGGAATAATAGATTCACCTGCAGCTGTAGGGGGATGGCCTTCTTACCAGTCAGCACAGGCTCCCGTTGATACAGATAAAGATGGAATGCCAGATGATTGGGAGTTAAATATGAGTTTAAATCCAACGAATAAAGAAGATAGAAATAATACGAATACTGAAGGCTATACCATGCTGGAAGTGTATTTGAATACTCTTAAATAAATGTAAAGGAACAGTTTATCGAGAGCTATGAAATTGCTGCCAAAAATCATAATTGTAATCTTCAGTTTGTTCTTGTTTCAAATCGGTAATTCCCAAAAAACAACTGAGCAAAAAAGAGTAACTATCTTATTGCCTGTTCATCCACATGCACGTGTTTCTTTTGGAGTTGAAAGGTTATCAAACTCCTTAACTAAGGCAGGGTACATAGTTCGCTTAACCAGGCAGGAGAATATGAATGCAATCAATGGCAGCCCTTTAATTATTATTACAACAAGAAAAGATAAACTGGAGTCTGTTGCAGCATCTACTTATAAATTAGATACTACGAACATTAGTGGTAAGGAAGGTTTCAAACTAACATCAAAAAATCAGGTTATACTGGTAAACGGCTCTGACATTTCAGGCGCATTATATGGTTGTTTGGAGTTGAGTGATAGAATTAATGCTTCAGGGCAGTTACCATCAACAATTTCATTCACAGACCGACCTCAGATGGTATTAAGAGGTGAGTGCATTGGATTACAAAAATCAACCTATTTGCCGGGAAGGAAAGTATATGAGTATCCATATACACCTGAAACTTTTCCATGGTTTTATGATAAGGCACTTTGGATAAGAGTATTGGATTCAATGGTTCAAAACCGGATGAATTCTCTTTACCTTTGGAATGGACATCCATTCGCTTCACTCGTTAAATTAAAGGAATACCCATATGCAGTGGAAGTGGATGATGCTACTTTCAGGAAGAATGAGGAAATATTTAGTTTCTTAACTTCTGAAGCAGATAAAAGGGGTATTTGGGTGATACAGATGTTCTATAACATCATTGTATCCAAACCTTTTGCTGAGAAGAATAATATGGTGACACAGGATCGAAACCGCCATATTGTTCCTATAATAGCAGATTATACAAGAAAATCCATTGCTGCCTTTGTGGAGAAATATCCAAATGTAGGTTTGATGGTTGCTCTTGGCGAAGCAATGGAAGGGGTAGGCCAGGATGATATAGAGTGGTTTACAAAAACTATTATCCCCGGAGTTAAAGATGGTTTGAAAGCATTGGGAAAGACAGAGGAACCTCCGATAGTATTAAGAGCTCATGATACTGATGCACCTGCTGTGATGGATGCAGCTCTTCCCCTGTACAAAAATCTTTATACGGAAGCAAAGTATAATGGCGAAGCACTGACCACGTATACTCCGCGTGGTCCATGGGCAGAATTACATCGGAAATTAAGTAGCCTCGGTTCTATACAGATAGAAAATGTTCACATCATGGCTAACCTGGAACCCTTCCGCTATGGTTCTCCTGACTTTATCCAAAAATCAGTACACGCAATGCATAATATTCACCATGGAAATGGCTTGCATTTATATCCACAGGCTTCCTATTGGGATTGGCCTTATACTGCTGATAAAACAAATCAAAGGTTGCTTCAGATTGATCGTGATTGGATCTGGTATAAAAGCTGGTCCCGTTATGCATGGAATGCCAACAGGGATCGTCAACAGGAAATTAATTACTGGAGTGACCTGCTTTCTAAAAAATATGGAACGGACCTGGCAACTGGCAAGTACATCCTGGATTCATATGAACAGGAAGGTGAGATTGCTCCGAAGTTGTTAAGACGCTTTGGAATAACAGATGGGAATCGTCAGACCCTTACACTCGGAATGTTCATGACACAATTAATCAATCCTTACAGATATGGTTTGTTCACGTTATTGTATAATTCAGAGGGACCGGAAGGAGAGATGTTGACAGAATATGCTGAAAAGGAATGGAAGAAGGAAAAGCACATAGGAGAAACACCAGTCAAGGTAATAAATGAAGTTAGGCAGCATGGCCAGAAAGCGGTGCAAGCTATAGAAAAGGCATCCTCATTTGTAACATTGAATAAAGAGGAGTTTGCAAGGTTGAAGAATGATATGTACATCTATGATGCCCTGGCAAATTGTTATGCTGAAAAAGCAACTGCTGCATTAGATGTATTAAAATACAAGTACTCTTCTGATTTGAAGGATCTTGAAATGGGATATTCTCATTTACAGAAGAGTTTAATTTATTTCAACAAGCTCGTTAATCTTACCAGGAACAGTTACCTATATGCGAATAGTATGCAGACCAGCCAACGTAAGATTCCTATTGGAGGCAACGATGGAAAAAATAAGACATGGATAGAACTTCTGCCTTATTATGAACAGGAACTTGCCAACTTCAGGCGTAATATTGATTCATTAAAATCGCCCGTGAAAGTAGCTAACCAAAAAGAGGAAGTTGTTTTTAATAATGCTGAAGTAGACTTAATTACAAAACCAGAAGCATTTTACTCAATTGCTGCAGGGAAAGAACTATTTACTGATACTGCGACATATATCAAAGATTTTGCTACTGAACTGAAAGAGTTGAATGGATTTAAATTGTCAAAATCTAAACAGATTGCAGATGGTACTACTATAAAATTTATCAATAAGAAGGCTGTAAAAGTAGTTGTTGGCTATTTCAACTCAAAGGACATAAGATTTTTGCAACCACCACAACTTGAAACAGATGCCTCAGCTAATGATTATGGGCAGGCTGAAACTAAGATCAGTAATGCAATGATCATCTCGGGAATGCCCCCTGTTGATATACATACATTTACTTTCAAAGCTGGTACCAACACTTTGACCTTACCTAAAGGTGTATGTCTTGTGTTGGGTTTTGTTGATGATGCAATTGATTTTCCGGTTCATGATGCCGGTCTTACTGCCAGTGGAGTAAAAAAGGAATTAGACTGGTTATTTGAATAATATGAGAAACTATTTTTTGCCTGGAAAGATATTTGCTACTGTGGCTGCTATCATATTGTTCATGTCGCAGGGTATCGCGCAGGAAAAGTCTGTAGGATTAGCCACAGCCAAACTAAAGAAATATGTTGCCTACTTTAATTCAATTGATTCTGAAACAGTAAAGAATTTTGTTACTAATAGCCAGGCTTATGAATGGTTATCAGAAAACATCCCTCTCTTTGAATGCCCTGACAGCATTATTGAAAATATATATTATTACAGGTGGTGGGCAATAAGGAAACATCTGAAGCAAACACCTGATGGATTCGTTTTTACAGAATTCATCACACCTGTTGGTCATGCAGGAAAATATAATACAGTGAGTAGTGCTTTGGGTCACCACATAAGCGAACTTAGATGGTTGCGGAATCAAAAGTACCTTAATAATTATATCAACTTTTGGTTGTATGTAGATCCAAAGACTCCAAAACCTCACCTGCATGCATTTAGTAGTTGGTTACAATATGCAATCTACAATCGCTACCTGGTAAATAAAGACAAAGAATTTCTAAGGAAAAATATCTCAGCCCTGGACCAGGATTATACAACTTGGGAAAACGAAAAGCAAGTTTCCTCCGGTTTATTCTGGCAATATGACGTTAGGGATGCTATGGAAGAATCTATCAGTGGTAGCCGCAAAGAGCAAAACAGGAGGCCAACTATTAACAGTTATATGTTTGGCAACGCATGGGCGATGACCAAAATGGCTGAAGTACTTTCAATCGACAGTTTGAAACTAAAATATAGTTATAAAGCTTCGAAACTTCAGAAATTGGTAAATGACAGCCTGTGGGATTATAAAAAGAATTTTTATAAAGTGCTCCATACAAATGGGCAACTGGATGATGCACGCGAAGAACTTGGCTATATTCCCTGGTATTTTAATCTTCCCACTTCAGATAGGAAATATGCCGTACAATGGGATCAATTACTTGATACAAACGGTTTCAAGGCACCCTGGGGAATAACAACAGCTGAAAGAAGGCATCCATTATTCAGAACTCATGGCTCAGGACATGGATGTGAATGGGATGGCGCTGTATGGCCGTTTGCCACCACACAAACATTGAAAGGACTTTCTAATCTTCTCACGAGGTACCCTTATCATTCACTTATGAATTCAAGTGTTTTCTATGATGAACTGCATAAATATGCCTGGTCTCACCAAAAAAGAGGCCGACCGTATTTAGGTGAATACCAGGATGAGAAAACAGGAGAATGGTTAAAAGGTGATAATCCAAGAAGCAGTTATTATAATCATTCCTGTTTTGCTGACCTTGTAATTAATGATCTTATTGGATTAAAACCAAGAGAAGATAATGTACTTGAAATATTTCCGCTAATTCCGAAAAATAAATGGAGCTGGTTTTTCCTGGATAAACTTCCATATCATGGTAAAACCATTTCCATTATATGGGATAAAAACGGTACTCATTATGGCAGAGAAGCAGGCTTGACAGTTTATGAGAATGAACGAAAAATATATAATGGAAAAGAATTAAAACATGTACTTATTAAGTTACAATAATACAATGCGGAAGTTTACAATTTTCTCCTTCTTGTTTATATCAATCGGACTATTTACTACTGCAAATGCGCAGATTTATTATAATGTCATCAGTTATGGGGCAAAAAACGATAGTAGTAAATTATGCACTAAAGCGATAGCGGCGGCTATTGATGCTGCTGCAAAGAAAGGGGGTGGAACGGTATATTTCCCTGCAGGTAAATATCTTACCGGACCAATACACTTAAAGAGCAACATCACTATTCTGATTGATGCAGGAGCTGAATTACATTTCTCTGATAATTTTGATGATTACTTGCCCTTTGTAGAGACACGGTATGAAGGTGTCGATGTTAAGAGCTTTTCTCCATTATTCTATGCTTATAAGGCCGAGAATATAACTATAAGTGGAAGGGGTAAAATAGACGGTCATGGAAAGAAATGGTGGGACTTTGTTCTAAACTATAAACCCGGTCAGGCCCGAACAAAATCCCAATACTTGTTTGATAGCCTGAATAAAAACATATTGCTTCCTGATGATGCCGCCCAAATGAAAAGAGGTTTCCTCCGGCCTCCATTTATTCAACCTATGTATTGTAAAAATGTTCGTGTTGAAGGAATTTACATTACTAATTCACCTTTCTGGACAATTAACCCCGAGTTCTGTGAAAATGTAACTGTTGATGGAGTAACCATTAATAACCCTCATTCTCCAAACACGGATGGGATTAACCCTGAAAGTTGTAAATATGTTCACATTAGCAATTGCCATATAAGTGTAGGGGATGATTGTATAACTATTAAATCGGGCAAAGATGTTCCCGGAAGAACAAAAGCAGCACCCGCAGAAAATTATACTATCACCAACTGCACTATGTTGGCTGGTCATGGTGGTGTTGTTATCGGCAGTGAGATGAGTGGAGGCGTAAAGAAGATTACAATTTCCAATTGCGTTTTTGATGGTACTGATCGTGGTATACGTATTAAAACGACCAGGGGAAGAGGTGGCGTAGTTGAAGAAGTAAGGATTAATAATGTAATTATGAAAAATATCGGTCAACAAGCTGTTGTATTGGATATGCAATATTCCCGCAATCAACCTGAACCTTTTTCTGAACGAACACCTGTATTCCGTAACATTCACTTAAGTAATATTACTGCTCAAACTAAAGAAGCAATATATATTAACGGCCTTGCAGAAATGCCGGTTGAAGATGTTACTTTCAATGATATCCAATTTGATGCAGAGCAAGGCGCAACTATTAAAGAAGCTAAGAACATCGAATTTCATAATGTGCGAATAACAACAAGGAGTGGGCCTTCATTAATGGGAGAAAATGTAACAGGGCTGACTATTGATGGATTCAAAACTATGAAGCCGGTTGACGGTAGACCTGTTATTGATCTTCAGAATGTACAGGATGTTTTCCTGTATAACTCTAACCCAGTGAAAGGGACAGAGGTATTCCTGAATGTGAAAGGAGATAAAACAAAAAATATTTTAATAAAGAATAACAATTTTACTAATGTCGTTAAACCCCTGGTAAAAGATACATCTGTTTTCGAGAATATCACGTTTGAATAAATAACAGCCAGTGAAAAGAACTTTATTCATAATTGCTCATCTTGTATTTCTTTTTGGGAGAACCTTTTCCCAACAACTTATATTATGGTATAATAAACCAGCGGAAAAGTGGACAAGTGCTTTACCTATTGGAAACGGAAGATTGGGGGCTATGGTGTTTGGGGGTGTTGAGAAAGACCATCTGCAATTCAATGAAGAAACTCTCTGGACAGGAGGCCCACGTGACTACAATAGAAAAGGGGCTTACAAATACTTGCCTGAGATACGAAATTTATTATTTGAAGGCAGGCAAAAGGAAGCTGAAGAATTGGCCGAAAAACAGTTCATGGGCACAAAGAGTGATGAAGGAAACAGGGAGCAATGGTTCAAATCTGTAACATCACTAAAAGGGATCAGTGCTAACCCTGCACTTCCGGGTTTTGATGATAGCAAATGGAAGGAAATGAAAGTTCCTGCTTATGATGGTTGGGAGTCGGTTGGATTTCAGGGACTCGATGGTGCGGTTTGGCTCAGAACAACTATCATCCTGCCACAGGAATGGACCGGGAAGGATTTAATATTGGATCTAAATCGAATTCGTGACCAGGATTTTACTTACGTAAATGGCCGGCTGGTAGGCTCCATGAACACTACGGAAGCAAGAAAGTATATTATTCCAAAAGACGCACTTGTTAAAGGAAAAAATACAATAGCAGTTCAGGTTCTAAACTATTTTGATAAAGGAGGTATTGCCGGTTATAAAGATACTTCCAGACATATCGGTATTTATCCTGAAGGAAATGAGAATGACAAGCTTTCACTCGGGGGAAACTGGAAATATTATATTCAGAATGATGAACCACCATCAACCCCACACTACCAGGCAGACTATCAACCATTTGGTGATCTCTGGCTCAACTTCAAAGATCTGGAGAATGTTTCTGGTTATAAAAGAGATCTCGATCTAACTACTGCTACAGCACATACGAGTTTTATATCAGGAGGTATTCAGTATTCCAGGGAATATTTTGCGAGTGAACCTAACCAGGTTATTGTTGTGCATATGACTGCCAGCAAACCTGGTGCGATAAACTTTGAAGCTCTGTTGAATAGTCCTCATAAATATTCCTCAGTAACGAAAGCAAATAACAGGACAATTGAACTGTCGCTGAGAGTTAATCATGGGATTCTGAAGGGTGAAAGTTTTTTACTGGTGCGTACGAATAAGGGTACTGTGAAGGTGGATGGAAATAAAATAGTGGTAAACAATGCAGATGATGTGACTCTTTATCTTAGTGCGGGCACTAACTACAGGAATTATAAAGATGTTTCAGGAGATCCTGTTACACTATGTAAAAAGGCGTTGAAAACACTTGAGGGAAAGACTTATTTACAGGTAAGATCTTCACATATTAGTGAATACCAAAAATACTTTAATACCTTTTCTATTGACCTTGGAAGAACAGCTAACGAAAAGCTTCCAACTGATCAAAGGATCGCTGCCTTTGCTAATTCCAGCGATCCCTCTTTAGTTGCATTGTATGCGCAATTCGGAAGATACCTGCTAATTTCTAGTTCAAGACCGGGTACAAGGCCTGCAAATTTGCAAGGAATCTGGAATGACCTGCTAACCCCACCATGGGGGAGTAAGTATACAACGAACATCAATGCGGAAATGAATTACTGGCCTGCTGAATTACTGAATCTTTCACAGATGCATGAGCCATTATTTACAATGATTGATGAATTAGCGAAAGCTGGAAAAGAAACCGCAAAAGAATATTATAATGCGCCCGGATGGGTGCTTCACCATAACACAGATGAATGGAGAGGAACGGCACCCATTAATGCTTCGAATCATGGTATCTGGGTCAGTGGAGCAGGATGGTTGAGCCATCATTTGTGGGAACATTATTTATTTACCAAGGATAAGAATTTTTTGAAGAATAGAGCATACCCGGTGATGAGAAGTTCTGCACAGTTCTTCAACAACTTCCTGGTAAAAGATCCTAAAAGCGGATGGTTGATCAGTGCTCCTTCGAATTCACCGGAAAATGGTGGGTTAGTCGCCGGTCCAACAATGGATCATGAGATCATACGTTCGTTATTTAAAGCAGTAATACAGGCAAGTGAAATATTAAATACTGATAAAATCTTCCGCGATAGCTTGCAACAAAAGCTGACGCGCATAGCTCCTTACCAGATTGGCAAATATGGTCAATTACAGGAATGGCTGCAGGATATAGATGATACGAGCAATAAACATCGGCATGTTTCACATCTATGGGGTGTCTATCCTGGGAAAGAGTTTAACTGGGACGAAAATCCGGAGATGATGAATGCAGCAAAGCAATCATTGTTGTATCGTGGTGATGCTGCAACAGGATGGAGCCTGGCGTGGAAAATCAATTATTGGGCGAGATTCAAAGAGGGCGATCATGCTTACAAGTTAATACAGATGTTGCTTTCTCCGGCAGAAAAAGGAAGTGCCGGTTCTTATATAAACCTGTTTGATGCACATCCTCCTTTTCAGATAGACGGCAATTTCGGAGGAGCAGCTGGTATCGGCGAACTGCTTATTCAAAGTCATACAAAATATATTGATCTTTTACCTGCTTTACCCTCCGCATTCTCCAATGGAGAAGTAAAAGGGATCCGGGCCAGAGGAGGTTTCCAGTTGAATATAAAATGGAGGAATGGGATGATGGATCATGCTGATATTCTTTCATTGGCAGGTAATGATTGTTTAGTGCGGTACAACGGCAAAACAGTTTCATTTAAAACGGTAAGAGGAAAGACCTATAAACTCAATGGTAACTTGCAAATACTATAATATATTTTGTCATAAATGCAAGAGCCTTCAAAACATTAATTCAATTTTCCTGGTTCTTTTCATCATTGCCATCTTTTTGTCAACGTATTCGTATGGACAAAAAGGTGTACGCACTGATATCCCCCTTGATGACCATTGGAAAACTATTATTGATGTTTCCAATAAGAATGCTTTTGATGAATTTACATCTGCCGGATATAATGATAGAAAATGGAAATCAGTAAAGGTTCCCCATAACTGGGACGATTACTTTGGCTATCGCCGGCTACGACACGGGAACCTGCATGGATATGCATGGTATCGTAAGTCGTTTTCTCTAAAGCCACAACCATCCTCTAAAAGAATATTTCTCTACTTTGAAGGTGTTGGCTCTTATGCGTCAGTATGGCTTAACGGTAAAAAGGTAGCTTATCATGCCGGAGGAAGAACAACATTCACCATTGACATTACAAATGCAGTCAGGTATGATAAAAACAATTTACTAGCCGTAAGAGCAGACCACCCGCCGAACATACAGGATCTTCCGTGGGTCTGTGGGGGATGTTCTGAAGACAGGGGATTTTCTGAAGGATCACAACCTCTTGGCATATTCCGACCTGTACATTTGATCATTACAGATGTTGTTCGAGTCAAACCATTTGGAGTACACATCTGGAATGATACTACTATCTCCCAAAAAGCTGCCATTCTGAATTATACTACAGAATTAAAGAATTACAGTAAACAAAATAGAACCATAACTGTTGTTACAAAAATTCTTAATGCACAGGGCAGTTTAGTAAACCGTAGCAGTACAACAAAACAAATAAGTTCCGGGTCAGATATTATAGTCACACAAAAAGCTTCGATAGTTCATCCAAGACTCTGGTCTTTAGAAGATCCATACTTGTATAAAGTAGTTACTGACATATCTGAAAACGGTATGACAATAGACAGGGTTATTACACCTTATGGTATTCGATGGATCAGTTGGCCAATTGGCAAACAGGATAGCAAACAATTCTTTCTAAATGGTAAGCCTGTATTTATTAATGGAATCGCTGAATATGAACATTTGCTAGGTGACAGTCATGCTTTCAGTTCAGAACAAATACTTACGAGAGCTAAACAAGTTGTTGCAGCAGGGTTTAATGCTTTCAGAGATGCCCACCAACCACACAACCTGAGATATCAGAACTACTGGGATAGTCTTGGAATACTCTGGTGGCCGCAGTTGAGTGCTCATGACTGGTACGATACACCTGCATTCAGAGCTAACTTTAAGCAGCTGCTACATGATTGGGTTGTTGAAAGACGTAACAGTCCTTCTGTAATCTTGTGGGGATTGCAAAACGAAAGTAAACTACCTGAAGAATTTGCAAAAGAATGTACTGAGCTCATACGTCAACTTGATCCGACAGCATCTTCTCAACGACTGGTAACAACCTGTAATGGTGGTTCAGGTACAGACTGGGATGTTCCGCAAAACTGGACGGGAACCTATGGCGGTAATCCACTTACATACGGTGAAGATCTTAAGAAACAAATTTTAGTTGGTGAGTATGGCGCCTGGCGTACATTGGGCCTTCATTCAGAAGGGCCGTTTGTACAAAATGGAATCTATAGTGAGGATCGTATAACTAAACTACTGGAAATGAAAATCCGGTTAGCAGAAGCAGTGAGGGACAGCAGTACAGGACAGTTTATGTGGTTACTTACCTCTCATGATAATCCAGGACGAGCCCAAAGCGGTGAAGGTTTTAGAGAGTTGGACAGGATTGGGCCGGTAAACTATAAAGGATTGCTCACTCCATGGGAAGAACCTTTAGATGTCTACTACATGTATAGATCCAATTATGCATCTAAAAAGACCAATCCAATGGTTTATATCTCATCCCATACTTGGCCGGACAGGTGGACAACTAACGGAGTTAAAAGCGGAATAGATGTTTATTCGAATTGTGATGAAGTCGAGCTATATAATGATGTTTTATCAGCTTCTTTCGGAAGAAAGAAAAGAGGTGCTATCGGTACTCATTTTCAGTGGAATGACGTTCCTATAAAATACAATGTACTTTATGCTGTAGGATATGTAAATGGAAAAAGGGTAGCAAAGGATTGTATTGTTCTTCATCATCTTCCCCAAGCTCCAAATTTCAAGAGGCTATATACAGGTCAGAAAAATATTTTGCAGCCGGAAAAAGGTTATAAATATTTATATAGGGTAAATTGTGGAGGGCCCGCGTATAAAGATTCTAATGGCAACTTGTGGGCGCCTGATCGTGAAAAGAATGATAAAGTCAAATGGGGTTCTTTTTCCTGGACAAAAGATTTTCCGGGCATGTTACCTTTTTTTGCAAGCCAGCGTTCAACTAATGATCCCATTAACGGTACTAAGGATTGGAAGTTATTTCAAAGCTTTCGTTTTGGTCGTGAGAAACTTGCTTATGAATTCCCGGTGCAGGATGGTGAATATCTTGTAGAACTGTATTTTACAGAACCATGGGTAGGTGGCAATGCCCAACTGAATGGAACGGGTATGAGACTATTTGATGTTGCTGTAAATGGCAAAATAGTATTGAACAATCTTGATATTTGGAAAGAGGTGGGTCACAATGCTGCTTTGAAGAAATCGGTGAAAGTGAAAGTTTCAGGTGGATTGTTATCTATTAACTTTCCACAGGTACTCTCAGGGCAGGCGATCATTTCTGCTATTGCAATTGCTAGTTTAAACCAGGATTTGAAAGCGGCACCTGCATCACAGGCTATTTTAGAATTGTTGGAAAGCCACAGTCAATCAAGGAGTTCCATAGAAGAATGGTTGAATACAGGGGAGCTTCAATATTCTGATAAAACTATTTCAATCTCTTCTCTACCGGCTGAATTGTATGGTGCAACATGGCTTAAAACACCACAGTTCCCGGTCTCCGATAAGGGAATATTAGCTCATTTAAGAGTGTTGCAGGACGCAGATATTTATATAGGTATCGATACTTCTTATAAGAATACACCTGCCTGGCTAATGAGTTTTAATGTAACAACATCTTATTTGGAAAATAATACTGGCAGAAAATATTTATTCTACAGAAAAAAATTCCGGACAGGAGAACAATTATCATTGTTGGCGGAAGGAACAATAGGAAGAAATATGTACCCTGTGGTTGCTGTGCCTGCAACGATAATGGAACCCGCCTTTGATCTTAAACCTGTAATTACTTATAAAGCTATTAATGGTAAGATTTCCGGACCTTCAATTGTCAAGGGAAAAGTGGATGGAAAAGATCGTGTTATATTTCAAAAACCCTCTGCTGCTAATAGAATTGAGTGGTCGATATCGACCGGTGTAGCAGATATCTACTCAATTACTATCTCCTATAATAATCCTCTTGAAGATTCTATAATGGGTCATTTCCAATTACTTTCACCGGGGGGAACCCTATTAAAAGAGAAAGACGTAACATTTTTGCCTACAAGAGAAGGAAAAAATAATTATTTCACTATAACGACAGGAACTATGATCAATGCAGGTCAGTATTTAATAATACTTGATGCACCAGCAGCAGAGCAACTGTCGGTTAACTCACTTGACGTTCAATAAATGAATAATAGATGAAGACTTTAGTATGTAGCAAACCGGGTGAATTTTGTTATGAAGAAAGGCAAAGACCTGTTCTGGAAAAAGGGCAAGCAATAATTAAAATTAAGCGGATAGGAATTTGTGGCACTGATCTGCATGCATTTGAAGGTACACAGCCTTATTTCGAATACCCGAGGATACTCGGACATGAACTTGCGGGAGAACTTATTGAAGCAGAAGGTGCTGACGGTTTTCAGCTGGGAGAAAGAGTCACTTTTATACCGTACTTCTATTGTGGTAATTGCATTGCGTGTCGTTCCGGTTTACCGAATTGTTGTACAGATATCAAGGTATGTGGTGTTCACATCAATGGGGGATTCGCTGAATTTTTATCTGTTCCTTCTTATTCATTGTTGCATGGTGAAGGATTAAGCTTTGATGAATTGAGCCTCGTTGAACCACTTGCCATTGGTGCCCACGGTGTCAGGAGAGCCGGTGTAAAAGAGGGAGAGTTCGTGCTTGTTGTTGGAGCAGGACCTATAGGATTGGGAATAGCTGAATTTGCACGCATTTCGGGTGGAAGGGTGATTATTATAGACATTAATGATAATCGACTGAATTTCTGTAAAGAGAAATTAAATGTTCCATTTACTGTCAACCCTATAGAAACTGATGCTTTAGAGCAACTTAAAGTAATCACTAATGGGGATATGCCAACAGTGGTTATTGATGCTACAGGAAGTCAGAAAGCAATTAATAATTCATTTCGATTTATGGCACATGGTGCAAGGTATGTCCTGGTGGGATTGCAAAAAGATGAAATTACTTTTAGTCACCCTGAATTTCATAAAAGAGAAGGCACTTTAATGAGTAGCCGCAATGCTACCATGGAGGATTTTCAACATGTAATTAATTGCATGAAAAAAGGTTTAGTGAAACCTACAACGTATATAACTCACCGGGTGCAATTTGAACAGGTAAAAACTGAGTTCCCAAGTTGGTTAAAAGCTGAAACGGGAGTGATTAAGGCAACTGTAGAAATGAATTAAACCTGCAATATTTTCATGAGGAATTGGATTTTTATATTGCTTTTATTTATATCCGGTGACTTGTTTTCACAATCTTTTTCTGTTATGAAATTGAAATGTGAAAATGAAGAGAACCCATTGGGAGTTGAAGCAACACAACCTTTGTTTAGTTGGCAACTACTGTCAAATGGGAGAGGAATATTACAAAAAGCATATAGGATTATAATATCAAAGGATATTTCCCGGTTGAAAAATAATAATGGTGAGGTGTGGGACAGTAAGAAGACCCTGTCGGATCAATCCATAAACATTCAATATTCCGGTAAGACACTTGTTCCTGCCAACACTTATTACTGGAAGGTAATGACATGGGATAATAAAGGTCATCAATCTGCATGGAGTAAGATCTCTTATTTCCAGGTAGGTATTTTCAAAAAAGATGATTGGGCAGGCGCTAAATGGATTGCATATGAAAAAATTCCTGATTCATTGATCACCATCCCGGCTGAACATGGAAAAGGCAGCGGCAAGGGAGCAAATGTTAAAGAAGTTTTACCCATATTCAGGAAAGAATTTGCATTGAAATCACCTGTTGCAAGAGCCACAATTTTTATCTGTGGCTTAGGCCATTTTGACCTGAGTGTAAATGGTAAAAAGGTAGGCGATCATTTCCTTGATCCGGGCTGGACGAAGTACGATAAAGAAGCACTATACGTGCCTTTTGACGTGACCAATAACCTAAAAAAAGGAATAAATGTACTTGGTGTACAACTTGGTAATGGATTGTATTTTATGCCACGGCAACGTTATAGAAAGCATACGGGCGCATTTGGCTTTCCGAAATTGATTTGCCGGCTCTATATTGAATATAAAGATGGAAAAACAACGAATGTTATAAGTGATCAAAGTTGGAGGACTTCATCTGGGCCAGTTACATTTTCCAGTATTTATGGTGGAGAGGACTATAATGCTTCACTGGAACAAAGAGGCTGGAATACAAATTCGTTCAATTCAACAAACTGGAAACAAGTTGTTGTTGTAGATGGGCCACCTGCATTGTTTTCACAGAAAGCGGATGCTGTGAAGATTATGGATACTCTTAATCCTCATAAAATCAAAGCTCTAAATGATAGGGTGTATGTCTACGACCTTGGACAGAATGCTTCCGGAATTCCCTTAATCAAAGTAAAAGGAAAAAGGGGTGACACTGTGAAGATCATTCCGGGTGAGTTACTCAAGGAAGATGGTACTGTTAGTCAGAAAGCCACAGGCAGCCCTGTGTACTTTACCTATATACTCAAAGGAGAAGGAATAGAAACATGGCATCCTGAATTTTCATATTATGGCTTCAGGTACCTCCAGTTAGAACAGAGTGTGCCACGTGGATATTCAAACAGTAAAAACACCGCTGTGGTTCTTGATTTAAAAGGGCTGCACACTCGAACTGCAGCTGAACAGGTAGGTACTTTTTCATGCTCTAATTCCCTATTCAACAGGACAAGAGATCTTATTGACTGGTCCATCCGAAGCAACATGCAAAGTGTACTCACAGATTGTCCCCACAGGGAGAAGTTAGGTTGGTTAGAGCAAGTGCATTTGATGGGTAATTCTATCCGCTACAACTATGATATACTTCGATACTTTAAAAAAACTCTTTCCGACATACGCACGGCTCAGGCAAGTGATGGCTCTATTCCTGAATATGCACCATTATATGTTATAATGGACTTCATGGATGGCATTTTCCTCGAGTCACCCGAATGGGGGAGCGCAGGTGTTATCACACCCTGGTATTTATATCAATGGTATGGCGATGTGGATGTATTGCGGGAGAACTATTCAATGATGAAGCGTTATGTCTCGTACCTGCAAACGAGAGCGAAGGAGAACATTCTTTCTTTTGGATTAGGCGATTGGTACGATCTTGGCCCGGCACGCCAGGGGCTTGCCCAATTAACAGCAATGGGAATAACTGCAACTGCTATTTATTATTATGATTTAAATATAATGAGCCAGGTTGCCGCCGTACTTGGCAAAAGTGAGGAAAGTGATCTCTTTGCCAAAAAAGCAAAAGAAGTTAAAGAGGCATTTAATAAAACATTTTTCAACAAGGAAAAATTGGAATATGGTACTGGCAGTCAAACCGCAAATGCTATGGCTGTTTACATGAATTTGGTACCATCAGAATTTCGCCAGGCGGTAGTTGACAATATTGTAAGAGATATTCGTAAAAGAAATAACAGCCTCACTTCAGGTGATATTGGTTATAGATATCTTTTGCAAGTGCTACAACAGGAAGGCCGTTCTGATGTGATTTATGACATGAATAGCAGGATGGATGTCCCCGGCTATGGGTATCAAATAGCAAAGGGAGCTACTGCTTTAACAGAATCATGGACAGCTTCTCCTTTAGTATCTAATAATCACCTGATGCTTGGACATTTAATGGAATGGTTCTATAGTGCACTTGGAGGTATTAACCAGCAAGATGGTTCTGTTGGATATAAAAACATTTCAATTAACCCGCAGCTTGTGAGGGATATTAATTATGTCAAATCATCTTATGAATGTCCTTATGGTTTGATTCGTTCTGACTGGAATAAGACAACAACGAGCTTTCAATTGCATGTGCAAATACCTGTAAACACTACGGCGATTGTTTACTTGCCTGCAGATACCCTCTCCCAGGTACAAGTGAATAATACAAGTGTTATCACAAACAAAAATGTTGTAGTACAAGGTACAGAAAACGGGAAGTTGAAGGTGCTGGTTGGTTCAGGCAGTTATATTTTTAATGTAAGTGGAAGAAATTTTAACGAAAGAGTTGTTACAAAAAAACAATGAGCAGAAAACTACTTTGGCTGTCACTTTTGTTTGCAGTTATTCACTCCGGTGCATTCGGACAGGCTATAGACCATGCCGTTTCTCAAGAAAAGATGCAAGCTGTTTACAATGAAGTGAAGACTCCATATAAGTATGGGCTCGTTATAGTGCCAACTTCTGATAGCCAAAAGATTGATTGCCCGACAATATTCCGAAACGGTAAAATGTGGTACATGTCTTATATTTTATTCGATGGTCGCGGCTACCAAACTTTTTTGGCCAGTAGTAAAGATCTGCTTCATTGGAAGACACTCGGTAAAATTCTCTCATTCAGTAATGACAGTACTCAATGGGATGCAAATCAAAAAGCGGGATATCTTTCCCTGGTTAATACGAAGTGGGCAGGTAGTTATAAGATTAAGAAATATCAGAACAAATATTGGATGAGCTATTTTGGTGGAAAGGAAAAGGGATATGAAGCAGGGCTACTTTCAATAGGAATGGCCTTTACTTCAACTAGTCCTGAAATCCCTCACGAATGGCAACGTTTAGGAAATCCTGTTCTCACATCTATAGATAACGATGTGAGATGGTGGGAAAATAAGAAAGAATACAAGAGCAGTGTGATTTGGGACAAGAAAAAAGCAACTGGATATCCCTTTGTTATGTTTTATAATGCAAATGGAGATACGGCAAAAGACAACAAAAAAACAAGATGGTTCGAACGAATAGGTATGGCTGTTTCAAATGATATGGTAAACTGGAAGAGAATGCATACAGAACCGATTGTTCATCACCCGGTTGGTATTACAGGTGATCCTGTTATTCAAAAAATTCGAAATCTATGGGTGATGTTCTATTATGGAGCTTTCTGGCAGGATCGGAAGGGTGCCTTTAATCGTTTTGCGTCTTCTTACGATCTTGTTCACTGGACCGATTGGACCGGCGATAACTTAATTGAGTCATCAGAACCTTACGATGATATGTATGCACACAAATCACTGGTTGTAAAACATAAGGGTGTAGTATATCACTTCTATAATGCTGTTAATAAGAAGCAACAAAGAGGCATTGCAGTTGCTACATCAAAGGACCTTGGTAGGAGTAGTGTTCATTTTGTAGGTTCGCCAAATTAACACCCTAAAAATCTTATGCAATCCTCATCTTTGAAAATAGGATTATTTGGAATAGGACTGGATGCTTACTGGGAACAATTTGCAGAATTAAAAGAAAGATTAGAAGGATACCTTGAAACGGTACATCAAAAGCTTTCATCAATTCATCCAGACATTATTAATGTTGGTTTGGTTGATACAACAGAAAAAGCTTTCGAGGCAGGTAAGCAATTCCGAATCAACGATGTTGATGTTATCTTTCTTTATGTCACCACTTATGCTTTATCATCAACTGTTTTACCGGTAGTGCAAAGGGCAAAAGTCCCGGTTATAATATTGAATCTATCTCCATCTGATGCTATAGATTATTCAACTTTCAATAAGATGAACGATCGTACGAAAATGACAGGAGAGTGGCTGGCCTTCTGTTCTCCATGCCCTGTTCCGGAGATAGCCAATGTATTTAAAAGAACAGGGATAAAGTTCCACCAGGTAACCGGAACTCTTGAAAATGATGAAGCGTGCTGGAATGAAATAAAAGAATGGGTGGAAGCAGCTAAAGTCGCAAATATAATGGCGAACAACCGACTGGGTTGCCTTGGCCATTATTACAGCGGTATGCTGGATATCTATAGCGATCTTACATTACAATATGCCGCTTTTGGAGGTCACATAGAACTCCTGGAAGTAGATGAATTAGCTGCGCTCCGTAAAGAAGTCAATGATGGACAAGTTAAAGAAAGAGTAAAGTTATTTTATGAATCTTTTGATGTGCAGGAAGATTGTTCATTGGGTGAATTGGAAAGAGCTGCGAGAACTTCTGTAGCCCTCGACCTGCTGGTTGAACAATATAAGTTAGGTTCCCTTGCTTATTATTATAAAGGAAGCGGGAATTTGGATAACGAGGATACTATTAGTTCAATCATCCTGGGCAATTCTTTACTTACAGGCAGGGGAATTCCTGTGGCTGGAGAGTACGAGATAAAGAATGCGCAAGCGATGAAAATCATGGATTCCTTTGGTGCCGGAGGTTCCTTCACAGAATATTATGCTATGGACTTTAAAGAAGATGTGGTACTTATGGGCCATGATGGACCGGGTCATATTGCCATTGCTGAAGGTAAAACGAAGGTGCGTCCGCTACAGGTTTACCATGGCAAAGTAGGAAGTGGTCTTTCAGTTGAGATGAGTGTGAGGAATGGTCCTGTAACCTTGCTCTCTGTTGTTGAACAACAGGGAGGAAAATTAATGTTACTTGTAGCGGAGGCAGAGTCTGTAGCGGGACCCATCCTGCAGATTGGGAATACTAATAGCCGTTATAAATTCTCTATAGGGGCAAGAGCATTTGTAAACACCTGGAATAGCTATGGCCCTGCCCATCACTGTGCTGTGGGAGTTGGACATATTGCCGCTAAGATTGAAAAATTAGGAGCCTTGCTGAACATGGATGTAATTCAGGTATGCTGATCTGAATTTTCTTTAGAGTTAAGAATATGGATATGGATTATTTAAGGAATTATCACGCAGTTACTATGGAGTTTGCATGGAGTATGAACGGCTTTAGAACGGCTTTACCCCATGCAAACTCCGTACAAACCCCATACAAACTCCATACTAACTGCGTAATGGGACCATCGGAACTTTATTCATCGACTGTGAAAACTCTATTTTTATCTTAATGGAGAATAACGATTCAAAAAGGATGTACGTGGCTTTAAAATGGCTTATGAGGAAAATGCAAGTGAAAAAGATATTTTCTATTTTATTACTGTTTGTTTCTATCAAAGTGTGCTCCCAACGTGAGATTATCAATTTCAATAATGATTGGAAGTTCTACCTGGGGGATGATAGCCTGGCAAAGAACATCAAATATGATGATGCGGCCTGGCGAAAGTTAGATCTTCCCCATGACTGGAGTATTGAAGGCAGCTTTGATGAAAAAAATCCAACTACTTTCAACCAGGGAGCATTGCCTGCAGGTATAGGATGGTATAGAAAATCGTTTCAGCTGCCGGTTAATAGCAGAAACAAAAGAGTATATATCAATTTTGATGGAGTATACCGGAATAGTGAAGTCTGGATCAATGGGCATTTTTTAGGAAAAAGACCTTATGGATACAGCTCTTTCCAATATGACGTGAGCAGGTTTATTTTTCCAGCTGGTTCTCAAAATATTATAGCTGTTCGGGTTGATAACTCTGAGCAACCGAATTCACGCTGGTACACCGGATCGGGCATATACCGGAAAGTATGGCTGGAAATCACTAATAGCATAGCTGTTTCTCATTGGGGGAATTTCATTAAAACACCCTATGTAATTTCACAGGAAGCAACACTATCAATTGGAACGAATATTCTTAATACAACAGGTAAGACGACCCCGGTACAATTAAAACAGGAGGTTTTTGATCCTTCGGGAAAACTGGTGGCTGTAGTGCAGAAGAGAATAACTGTAGGTACCGATTCGTCATTAGTTCACCTGCTGAATACAACTATAAAAAAACCAAAGTTATGGTCTGTTGAGCAGCCTTTTTTATATAGATGCGTTACAAATATTGTTTCAAACGGGCGTGTTATTGACAGAACAGAAACGACTTTTGGAATTCGCCGTTTCTATTTTGATAGCAAAAAAGGTTTTTTTCTTAATGGTAAGCATTTGAAGATCCTTGGAGTTTGTAATCATCATGATTTAGGTGCGTTGGGAGCGGCCGTAAAAGTGCGGGCGATTGAAAGGCAATTGAAGCTGTTAAAAGAAATGGGATGTAATGCTATCCGCACGGCGCATAATCCACCCGCATCAGAATTGTTAGACTTATGTGATAAAATGGGCTTTCTGGTTATGGACGAAGCTTTTGATATCTGGGAGAAGAAAAAGAATAAATACGATTACAGCATAGATTTTAAGGATTGGCACCAACAGGACCTTGAAGACATGGTGAAGAGAGACCGTAATCATCCATCTGTGATTATCTGGAGTATAGGAAATGAAATAAGGGAGCAGTTTGATAGCACTGGTGTAGCGATAACCAGGGACCTGGTAAGGATCGTTAAATCCGTTGATTCTACGCGTCCTGTCACATCAGCATTGACGGAGAATAATCCTGGAAAGAATTATATCTATAAATCAGGTGCTTTGGATGTACTTGGATTCAATTATAAGCTTTTTGACTACCCGGTTTTGCCGGAGCGTTTTACGGGAGGAAAGTTCATTGCAACTGAAACGGCATCAGCATTGGCTACAAGAGGTCACTATGATCTTCCTTCCGATAGTGCACGCATCTGGCCACCGGATGCAAAGCCGTTCACAAAAGGTAATCCAGATTATACAGTTACTGCGTATGATAATGCTTATGCTTTCTGGGGTGCTTCGCACGAGGAAAGCTGGAAAGCAGTAAAAAAGTTTGAGTTTATAGCCGGCTGCTTTGTATGGAGTGGTTTTGATTTCCTCGGTGAACCGGTTCCTTACCAGTGGCCGGCACGTAGTTCTTATTATGGCATTATTGATCTCGCCGGATTTCCAAAAGATGTTTATTACCTCTATCAAAGTGAGTGGACGAAAAAACCGGTTTTGCACCTGTTCCCTCACTGGAACTGGACACAAGGGCAGCAGGTAGATGTATGGGCTTATTATAATAATGCAGATGAAGTGGAACTATTTTTAAATGGTAAATCTTTAGGAACACAGAAAAAACAGGGGGACAGCCTGCATGTAATGTGGAGAGTTAAATATCAACCCGGTACTATAAAAGCAGTAAGCCGTAAGAATGGGCATGTAGTTTTGATAAAGCAAATTAAAACAGCTGGTCAACCAGCTAGAATAGAGCTACTCCCGGATAAAAAAAGGGTGCGGCTCGGGGATAATGATCTTGTGTTTATTACAGTACGGATTACTGATAAAGATGGGAACTTAGTTCCTGCTGCGAAGAACTCAGTGCAATTTAAAGTTTCAGGTAGCGCCTCTATCGTTGCAGTGGATAATGGAAATCCAGTTAGTCATGAAGCATTTAAAGGTTCACAAATCCATGTTTATAATGGCCTCGCCTTAGTGATACTTAAATCTCAAAACAGACCTGGCAATATAAAATTGAATGCTAGCTCAGAAGGCCTTGAAAGTTCTACTATTACATTAGCAGCAGATTAACATAATGATAAACTATTTCGTCGATAAGCAGCAGATTATCAATGCTTTTAAACTGATATTCACAGTTTGAGAAGTCTCTATTCTCCGGGAACGTTTGCGGAATTTTATATGACAGTGCAGGACAGTTACGGGGCGGGATGAACCTACTTTAGTAAAGTCAATATGCAAATGAGCTATATGAGAAATTTGTTGGGCTTTATACTTGTGATTACGATTAGCTTGCCTTGCTTCTCTCAGCAGGAACAAACACCTGTCGGTGATAAGGAAGCCGCATATACCAGGACTATAAATAGCCGTGCCGAGAAAATAGTCGCAAGTCTAGGTATTAGCGACAATGGAAAAGCATCCAGGGTTTCGCATATTATAGCAGATCATTACAGGAATTTAAATAACGTATACACAGAAAGAGACGAGAAGGTAAAAGCAATAAAGTCAAAGGCAGATACTAAGGAACTGACTGCTGAAGAGATCAAAAAACAACAAGATCTTTGTGATACTAAAATTGCTGTTATTCATACCAATTTTATTAAGGCATTATCATCTGAACTGTCACCGGAACAAATTGTAAAGGTGAAGGACGGATTAACTTACAATGTATTGAATGTAACGTACAATGCATTTGTAGATATGATACCCACCCTAACCAATGAGCAAAAGCAACAAATCATGACCTGGCTGGTTGAAGCAAGAGAGCATGCGATGGATGCTGAATCATCTGAGAAAAAACATGGATGGTTTGGTAAGTACAAAGGCCGGATCAATAATTACCTGGCCGCACAGGGTTATGATTTGAAGAAAGAAGGAGAAGAATGGGAAAAAAGGCGTAATAGCCAAAAGCCCCATTCCAGGTAAGAATTGTTATTGCTTTTTTTACGAGACAATGTAACATAACCATTGCTATATCTCTATTTCTATACTTTAAAATCTCCTTATGTATCAAGAACTAAAAAGAGGTTCTTTATTGCTTGTGATGATGTTATTGGGCTGCTCAATAGTATTTGCACAGCAAAGAACAGTTAGTGGTGTCATCCTCAACCAGGAGACCCGCGAACCGTTGGTTGGAGCGACTGTAGCTGTAAAAGGTACAGACCGTCAAACCGCTACTGATGAAAAAGGTCAGTTCAGAATTGCTGCTTCTGACGAATCGGTATTGAAGATCACAATGGTTGGTTTTCTTTATCGCGAAATACCTGTTGGTAAACAAAACACATTTACCATTAACCTCGATAAAGACAACAAACAAATGGATGAGGTGGTTGTCGTGGGTTATGGCACTCAAAAAAAGTCTCATTTAACAGGTTCTGTTGCCTCCATTGATGTAAAGAAAATTGAAGACATTCCAGTTGGTAACCTCTCCGAAGCATTGAAAGGACAAATTGTTGGTGTGAATGTGGTGGGTGGCTATTCCAGACCTGGTGAGCCTGCAAACATTGTGATCCGGAATCCAAAGTTTTTTTCAAAAGATGGAACAGGAACAGATGTGTTGTACGTAATCGATGACGTAATTCGTACGAAGACAGACTTTGATATGTTGGATGCCACTGAAGTGGAAAGCTTGTCTGTATTGAAAGATGCCGCAGCAGCTATTTATGGTATTAAGGGTGGAAACGGAGTAGTGATTGTAAAAACAAAGCGTGGTAGGGCCGGTCAGTCCCAGATTAGTTATAGTGGGTCGGTAGGTATTAGTGATGCTCCATACTTTCCCAAGATGATGAGTGGGTATGAACTAGCCACTTATTTAAATGACTATAACCGTGCTAACTATTCTACTCCCTGGGCCTTTGATTCAACAAATACAAAAATGTATATGCCTGATGAACTGGAGTATTTCAAAACTCACGAGTACAATTGGTTGGACCAGGCATGGCAACAAGCGGTTGAAACCAGGCATGCTATTAATATAACCGGTGGTTCCGACAAGGCAACTTATTTTGCTGGCTTTACTTATCAAACCCAAAATAGTAACTTCGACGGAAGCCGCTTTAATCGTTACACGTTCCGTGCTAGTTCTGATATCAAATTGACTACAGGTCTAAAACTAGGCTTATCTCTTAGCTCTAATCTTTCCAGTAAGAAAAACACTTTTTCTAAGCAAGGAGGTGAAAGCCTGGATAATGACTGGAAAGTTCTACTCAATCAGCCACGTTTTAATCCTCCTTTTGTGAATGGATTACCGGCTGTACAGCAGGATGCGGAAAATGCTGGTACAAATTCAATTAACAACTATCATTATTTTGCTATTCACCAGTCGGATAACTATACTAGTTCTAAAGGTAATGGTATGAACTTCCTGGGAAGTTTGAGTTATGAATTTCCGTTCCTTAAAGGATTAAGAGCAGCTGTGAATTATAATAAGAACTTCAATAACAGTTGGGGAAAGCAATATGGTACTTGGATTAATGAATATCAATTCAGCAGAGCGGGAACTCATAATCATCTCTATGGCGATTCTGTCGTAAAAGTGATCAGAACAAATAATGGAGATCGTGTTCGTTTGAATCCTACTTACACTGATGACTACCAGTTGAATGCATCTGTAAACTTTGACAGAACGTTTGGCAGGCACCAGCTGGGGGTTTTGTTCGGATATGAACAAAATGAAAACTACCTCGAAGGAGTTGCTGCGTCAAGAGATGGTGTGCTGATCGGGGGGTTGGATAATCAAAATTTTGCAACTGGTACAGATCCTTTAAATTCTGATGGTTCATCTGACCAGGCTAGTACTATTTCTGAAGGTGGTCGCCTGGCTTATATTGGAAGGCTTGATTATAGTTTTGCCAACAAATATCTGTTACAAGTTCAATTCAGGGCTGATGCGAGCCAAAACTTTGCACCTGAAAATCGTTGGGGATACTTCCCATCAGTGTCTGCAGGTTGGGTTGCCTCTGAAGAAAAGTTTTTCAATGGTATACTTAATACTGTGAATTACTTGAAAATCAGAGGGTCTTATGGACACCTGGGTACAGACAATACAAAAAGATACCAGTGGCTGAGAAGCTATCAATTGCAATCATCCAGAGCTGCAGTATTTGGAGGTAATACCAGCCGTGGACTCGGTGTGGTAACTACTTTGGAAATGGCCAACAGAGCTGTTCAGTGGGATAATATTGATAAACTCAATGGTGGTATCGACGCTCGTTTTCTCCGCAACCGTTTATCTGCAAGTTTTGATGCTTACATTGATTATCGTAGGGATCTATTGTCTACCCTTAGTTCTTCTCCATCTATTCTGATTGGTACAGCATTGCCTACGGAAAATTTTGGAGCAGCTAATACATTCGGTTACGAATTGTCAGCTAACTGGAGAGATCGTATAGGTAAAAACTGGGGTTATAATGTAACAACAAACTTTAACTGGGCAGATAATAAAATCCTGGTGAGTGATGTCCCTAAAGGTGATATTGGTACTTATCTGGACCCTACCGGTAAATCAGACGACATGGGGTATAAGGGATTACATTCTTTGGGTATTATTAGATCCCAGGCAGATGTTGATGCATGGTTAGCAAAAAACCCTGGTTATACTATTTATGGTCAACAATTAAAACCAGGAGCGATATATTTCCAGGATGTAAGAGGACCTAAAGATGCTTCAGGAAACTATACGGGTCCTGATGGAAAAATAGATGATAATGACCTTGATTTCTTAACTCCTAAGAGTGACAATCATTATGGTTTAGGATTAAACTGGGGTGTATCCTACAAAACGCTTAGTCTTAACGTTGTTATGGGTATGAGTTGGGGCGGCACTAATACTGTAGAAAGTGCTGCTATAAAGAAAGCAGAAGCTTATTCCAACCGTCCTGCATTCTGGGCTAATCACTGGACGCCAGAAACTCCGGATGCAGCTTACCCGGCTCCACTTTATACATGGTCATATGATAGACCAACAGATTTCTGGTTCAGGAACTCATTTACAGCCCGTGTAACTACTTTCAACCTATCATACACGTTACCGCAAAGAATTATAAATAAGGCAAGGTTTAACAGTGCCCGTATATATTTAGTAGGAACTAACCCGTTGAACTTATATAATGCTTTTGATTATAAAGATGGTTCAAACAGTTCATATGATAAGTTCCCACAATTGAGAAGTTTCTCTCTTGGCGTAAATCTTAACCTGTAATTCAAATTAATTATAATGAAAGCTATTAAAATAATTTTTGCTGTTTCCGGAATCACGGGCCTCGTCGCATTGACCGCCTGCAATAAGGTTCTGGATAAGCAAGATCTGACCAAACTGACACCAGAACTTGTATTTAACGATTCTAATCTGGTGCAGCTGAACATGGATGCTATTTATGATGTGAACCTTCCTACCTGGGGCGGACAAAATACGGGTAGTGCATTAAGTGGTGTACAACCACAGTTGACAGAAGAGTCTTATAGCAGCACAATGAGTCCTATCCTTGAAGGTACTATCACAGTGTCAAGCAGTGAGATCAATGATTTTGGTACCAGTTTGAATACCAATGCCACAGTGCCGGGTAACAATTGGGGTAAGATTCGGCAGTTGAATACTTTTATTCAATCAATCAGGAAGAGTACTTTACCTGAGGGTACAAAGGCAAGGTTTGAAGCACAGGCAAGATTTTTCAGAGCATTCCGTTATTGGGATCTCGTAAGAATCTATGGCGGTGTTCCGTTAATTCTGGAGCCATTAGAGGGAGTTGGCCAGGAAGCAAAGGATGCTGCATTACTGCCAAGAAATACCACAGCCGAATGTATGAATCAAATTGTGGCCGATCTTGATTATGCAACTTCAAATCTGCCTGGAAAATGGGCAAGTGCTGCCTGGGGACGCATTACCAGTGGTGCAGCTGCTGCTTTAAAAGGAAGAGCTTTGCTATACTATGCGAGCCCACAGTTTAATCCTAATGATCAGGCGTCAAGATGGCAAGCCGCTTACGATGCTAATGTAAAAGCAAAACAAATTCTTGATGCAAACGGATTTGGGTTATTCCAGACTGGTGGTGCTGCGGCTTATAAAAACTTGTGGTTTACTGAAGTGAATAACCCGGAGGCTGTCATGGTTACAGAGTACAACAATGTAACAACGGATCAGACTAAAAAGAACAATGGATGGGAAAAGTCAACACGTCCACGGTATTTGAATCCAACGCTAACCGGTGGTGGATCCAATCAACCTACCTGGGAATTAGTGAAGGCTTATCCAATGAAAGATGGTAAAATGCCAGGTGATGCAACAGGTAAGTATTCTTATTCCGATCAGTTATTTTACAAAAACAGGGATCCTCGTTTTGATGCAACTATTGCTTACAATGGAGCTACATGGCCTTTAAATAACAATGCGAATCAAAGAATATGGACTTATTATGAGACTTCAAGCAAGTCGACCGAAACTAATTTTGTAAGCGGTGCAGCTTCAAATACAGGTTTTTATACTAGAAAAGCCATTTCTGAGGGTTCTTATACAAACAATGATGAACAGTATAGCGGTTTGGACTGGATCGAGATCCGATATGCTGAAGTGCTGTTGAATTTAGCAGAAAGTGCAGTAGGTATTAATAAAACCGGGGCTGCTGATGAAGGTTACACAGGTTTGATTGCTGTAAGGAAAAGAGCAGGGATTGAAGCCGGAACTAATGGCCTATATGGTCTTGATGCCGGAATGAGCCGCTCGCAGTTATTTACTGCTATTCTTAAGGAAAGACAAATAGAGTTTGCATTTGAAGGAAAACGTTTCTGGGATTTAAGACGTTGGAAATTGGTTGAAAGTACATTAAATGGTACCCGTAGAAATAAGGTCAGGATTACATTAAAGACTGGAACAGGCATACCTACGGCAGCAGAACTTTCAAATCCTACCAATCCAAAATACAGGGATGTACAGGATTTAGATAATATGTATACTAACTATTTTACAGTTACTGTAAACAATGATGCTAAAGCTGTGAATTCTACTACAAACCTGGATTCTAAATTCATCAATTGGCAACCTAGTTATTACTTTTTCCCAATTCCATTGGCTGCCATTACCAATAATCCAAATCTTCAACAAAACAATACGTGGGGTGGTACATTCGACCCATTACAATAGTAAAAAAGGGGAGAATGTCTCCCCTTCATTTTTTAATTAAATGTTGAAACAGAGATCATGAGAAACAGCTTATTTATTACCACTTGTGCAGCTTTAATAGGTTTGTCGAATGCAGCTTTTGCCCAATATCCTGATGTGCCGGCAGAAACTAAAGCGTGGGCGGACAGTTTAATGACAGCAGCAACAAAACATTCAGATGAGGCATGGGCAAAAGCCTTACCTATTATTGATGCAGAAGCTAAAAAGGGTAAGCCTTACATTCCATGGGGAACGAGGCCTACGGATCTTCCGCAGGCAGAAGTACCAGCTTTCCCCGGTGCAGAAGGAGGTGGTAAATACAGCTTTGGTGGTCGTGGTGGAAGAGTGATTGTTGTCACTAACCTAAATGATGATGGCCCGGGAAGTTTCCGTTGGGCATGTGAACAAGGTGGCGCCCGTACTATAGTCTTTAATGTTGCTGGAATTATCCGGTTAAAAACGCCTGTAATTATCAGGGCACCATATCTCACGATCGCAGGTCAATCAGCACCAGGTGACGGCGTTTGTATTGCAGGAGAAACCGTATGGGTAAATACCCATGATGTAATCATACGTTTTATGCGTTTTCGCCGTGGTGAAACCAATGTGGGCAGGAGAGATGATGCTATCGGTGGGAATCCTGTTGGAAATATTATGATTGATCATGTCTCTGCCAGTTGGGGATTGGACGAGAATATGTCCATGTACCGTCATATGTACAACGACAGTACCGGCAAGATTGAAGAAAAGATGGGTACAGCTAATATTACAATACAGAATTCAATCTTCTCAGAATCACTCGATACCTGGAACCACGCATTTGGAAGTACACTGGGTGGAGAGAATTGTAGTTTTATGCGGAACTTATGGGCGGATAACACCGGTCGTAATCCTTCTGTAGGTTGGAATGGCATTTTCAATTTTGCCAATAATATTGTATTTAACTGGGTCCACCGCTCTGTTGATGGGGGTGATTATAGAGCACAGTTTAATATTATTAATAACTATTTCAAGCCAGGGCCCGCAACACCTAAAAATACAGCTGTTGGTCATAGAATACTTAAACCTGAATCGGGTAGAAGCAAATTAAAGTACCTCGTATTTGGACGCGCTTATGTCAATGGTAATATTATGGAAGGTTATCCTGAAATCACAAAAGATAACTGGAATGGAGGTGTCCAGGTGGAAGAGTTACCAAATACAGATAAATACACGGACTATATGAAGGTAAATAAGCCATTACCTATGCCGCAAATGACTATTGTTCCTGCACAACAGGCGCATGATTATGTGTTGAATAATGTTGGAGCTATTCTTCCGGTTAGGGACGCAGTGGATCGACGTATTGTGGAACAAGTGAGGACTGGAAAAATCAATTATAAGGAAGGGGTGAAATTACCAGCTACACAGTTTAAACATAGGCGTTTACCGATTGATTCTTACAAGATAGGCATTATCACTGATCCTTCGCAGGTAGGCGGTTATCCTACATACAAGGGAACTCCTTATAAGGATTCCGACAATGATGGTATGCCGGATGATTATGAAGCAAAGAATGGATTAAATCCCAGGAATGCTGCTGATGCCTCAGTTATTAGAAAAGATGGATACTCCAATATTGAACATTACCTGAATGGCCTTGTTGATGTTAAAACGGTAGCACCAGTTGTAAGTAAACCATTATTATCTCTTAATTGAGGAATAGATTTATTATCAATAAAATCCATTTTCCTACGTGAAGAATTTTCAATTTGTAAAGAATTTTAGGACGTCCAGTAGGCGTCCTTTGCTCTTTTTGGGAGTTTTCCTTTTTTCCCTTTTTAACTCCTTCGTTGTTGATGCACAAAAACCGAAAACCGTTTCGCCATTAACAATTACAAAAGGAAAGATTGAGTATAAAGCCGATTCTCTTGGTAATCGAATTCCTGATTTTTCATACTGCGGATATGCAGCTTCAGATATTGACATTCCACTTGTCCCTGTTAAGGTGTTTGTACCCATATCAAAAGGGGACGCTACTGCACGTCTTCAATCCGCAATTGATTATGTAAGTTCTTTACCTGTAGATTCAAAAGGTTTTAGAGGTGCTGTTTTATTACAAAAAGGAACATATTTAATTAATGGTGGATTAAAGATCCGGTCATCCGGAGTTATCCTCAGAGGAAGTGGAGTAGGGCCGGGCGGAACAATTATTATTGGTGCTGGTAAAGACAGGGAGACATTAATACGGGTATTTGGAAACACTGATAAAACAACAAGTGCTGAAATAGCAATAACTGATAATTATTTGCCTGTAAATGCAACGAAAATCCATGTCGAGACAAAAGGTTCGTTGAATGTTGGCGATAATGTTATAGTACATAGGCCTTCGACAGCTGCATGGATCAACGTTCTTGGAACACAGACATTCGGGGGTGGCATCAGTGCCCTTGGTTGGAAGCCAGGAGAAAGAGACATTTATTTTGAACGTACTATTTCAGCAGTAAATGGAAACGAAATTACTTTGGATGTACCATTAACTACTGCTTTAGATGCAACATATGGCGGCGGTACAATAGCTAAATTGGAGTGGCCGGGTAGAATTCAGAATATTGGCATCGAGAATCTCTCTTTAGAATCAGAATATGACAAAAACAATCTTAAGGATGAAGCGCACCGTTGGATGGCAATAACTCTTGAGAATGTAGCGGATGCATGGGTAAGAGAAATAAATTTTAAACATTTCGCAGGATCAGCAGTAATGGTGTTACCATGGACGAAAAGAGTGACCATTGAAGATTGTAAGTCGTTGGCACCTGTTTCAGAAATTGGTGGCCAAAGGCGTTATTCATTTTACACACTTGGACAGCAAACATTAATACAGAGATGTTATGCTGAAAATGGCTACCATGATTTTGCTGTTGGATTCTGTGCTCCCGGTCCGAATGCATTTGTACAATGCCTGTCTGTTCGCCCGTATAATTTCAGTGGTACAATAGATAGCTGGGCATCCGGTGTTTTATTTGATATTGTAAATGTTGACGGGAATGCTTTACGTTTTGGCAACAGGGAACAGGATGGGCAAGGTGCTGGATGGAGTGCAGCTAATTCTGTTTTTTATCAGTGTACTGCTGCACGTATAGATTGTTATAAACCACCAACAGCTAATAACTATTCATTTGGATCATGGGCACAATTTGCCGGAGATGGTTATTGGGAAAGTTCCAATGAACAAATACAGCCAAGAAGCTTGTATTATGCTCAATTGTCTGAAAGGCTTGGATCAGCTGTTTTGAAACGAGCGTATATACTACCAATTGAAACAGAAGCCTCCAGCAGTCCACCTGTGAATGTTGCAATGGCATTGACCAAAAAAGCATACTCACCTGCTCCACGATTGTATGATTGGATTGATGAAGTGACAAATGATATAAAGCTTCCAATTACTGCCGGTGCAGCGCCATCGATTGATGTGATTGGAATACATGAAGCATACCAGGTGAAAAAAGCTCCTGCGATGCATATAGCGAATGGATGGATAGTGCGTCGCAATACAGTTGTTAGTGGAAAAAGGCAGGAAGTGCCATGGTGGAATGGAAGCATACAACCAAAGGATCTTCCATCTATGAAACCGCATATAACACGTTTTGTTGCCGGCAGAACCGGGCAGGGATTAACGGATGACCTGGATAGTCTTACGGATCAAATGCAGAGAAGCAATTTGGTTGGATTAGAACATAATTATGGTTTATGGTATGATCGTCGCCGGGATGATCATGAAAGAATCAGGAGAATGGATGGTGAAGTATGGCCACCATTTTATGAATTGCCTTTTGCCCGTAGTGGCAAGGATACCGCCTGGGATGGACTAAGTAAATATGATCTTACAAAGTACAATACCTGGTACTGGGATCGTTTAAAAAAGTTTGCCGACCTGGCAGATCAAAAATCGTTATTACTGGTACATCATAATTATTTCCAGCATAATATAATTGAAGCGGGTGCTCACTATGCAGATTTCCCTTGGCGTACGGCGAACAACATTAATAGTACCGGCTTCCCTGAGCCAGTAAACTATGCCGGAGACAAGCGGCTCTTCATGGCAGAGCAATTTTATGACGTTACTAATCCAGCCAGGAGAAATTTACATACAGCTTATATAAGGAAGTGTCTCGACAACTTTAAAGATAATTCTGGTGTCATACAGTTAATAAGTGCAGAATATACCGGTCCATTAAATTTTGTTCAGTTCTGGTTGGATGTGATTAAGCAATGGGAAAAAGAGACAGGCAAAAGAGAAATCATAGGGTTGAGCACAACTAAGGATGTACAGGATTCTATACTTTCAGATCCGGCACGAGCTGCAGTTATTGATCTGATTGATATTCGATATTGGCATTACCAGGAAGATGGCAACACTTACGCCCCTAACGGTGGACAGAACCTTGCACCCCGTCAGCACGCCCGGCTTCTTCATCCAAAGAGAACTTCTTTCGAACAGGTGTACCGTGCGGTAAATGAATACAAGCAAAAGTTTCCCTTAAAAGCAGTGATTTATTCAGGCGAAAGTTATGATCAATTTGGTTGGGCGGTGTTAATGGCTGGTGGATCTTTACCTGTACTACCCAAAGTGGATTCTTTATTGCTGGCTGCTGCCTCTTCAATGAAATCATTTCCAGGAAGTTCAGGACAATATATATTAGAAGGATCGAATGGCTATATTATCTATAACAGCAATGCTAATAACATTCAAATTAATGTTAAACCAGGTAAATATACCCTTTACTTTATAGATCCGAAAACAGGATTACAATTTAGTAAAACCGATATTACATTAAATAATATTCTAGATATTAAATCTCCTCAACAAACACCTGTAGTGGCATGGTTGAGTGTTAAAACAAACCAGGAGTCTGATGGCAAAAGCATTGAATAAAATTCTTTTATTAACAGCTGGTTTATTCTTGTTGACTATTTGTGTATCTGCACAGAACAGCAACGGAAGAAAACTGTCAGTCTCTAAAAATCACCGGTATCTTGAAAATGACAATGGTGAACCTTTCTTTTGGTTAGGTGATACTGGTTGGTTGTTGTTTGCAAAATTGAATAGGCAAGAAGCGGAGAAATATTTAGAAAACAGGAGAAAAAAAGGTTTTAATGTCATCCAGGTGATGGTACTCCATACTGTGGGCGCTGTAAATGCTTATGGTGATTCAGCATTAATTAACAAGAATGTAGCAACACCACTTAGTACACCCGGCACTTCATTTTCTTCAGCAAAAGAATATGACTTCTGGGATCATGTTGATTATATTGTTGACCTGGCAGCTAAAAAAGGTATTTACATGGCTATGGTACCTGTATGGGGGTCAAATGTGAAAAGTGGCCTTGTAAGCAGGGAGGAAGCACGTAGCTATGCAAAATGGCTGGCGGACAGGTACAGGAATAAATGGAATATAATATGGGTGAATGGCGGTGATATCAAACCTATTGACTCACTTGAAACATGGAAAATTATTGGCAGGACCTTAAAAGCGAATGATAAAAACCACCTGGTAACTTTTCATCCTTTTGGAAGAACAACTTCTAGCCAGTGGTTCCATAATGAGCCATGGTTGGATTTCAATATGTTTCAATCAGGTCACAGGAGTTATGACCTGGATACTTCAAATGGAGAACACCAGTTTGGCCCTGATAATTATAAATTTCTTCAAATTGATTACAACTTAAAACCTGTGAAGCCTTCGCTCGATGCTGAACCATCTTATGAACTCATTCCGCATGGTCTTCATGATACCACCAAACCTTACTGGCAGGCACCAGATGTTAGAAGATATGCCTACTGGTCAGTTTTCGCAGGTGCTGCAGGTCACACCTATGGTCATAATAGTGTGATGCAGATGCACAAACCGACAGATAAAGGAAGTGCTTATGGCTCTAAGAAGTACTGGTATACTGCAATAAATGATAGTGGTGCGAACCAGATGATCTATTTGAAAAAACTGATCATGTCAAAACCATATTTCGAGCGGGTACCAGATCAAACTTTAATAGCAGGTAACCAGGGCCATAAGTATGATTATATAGCAGCAACTCGTGGGAAAGATTATGCGTTTTTTTATGATTATACCGGCAGACCTTTTAGTGTGGTGATGGGCAAAATCATTGGATCTAATGTAAAAGCAACCTGGTATAGTCCTAAGGATGGAAGCAGGAAAGCAATTGGAGTGTTTAAGAATAAAGGTATTCAAGCCTTTGATCCACCAGGTAAAACAAGGGAAGGAAATGATTGGGTGTTAATCCTTGAAAAGTAAATTAATTCTGGTAATGAGGTTTGTTTCAAAAATATGGATTGGATTCTTTCTGTTGAGTACATCAGTCTCTTGTCACCAGAAAGCTTACTTATTTTCAACATTCCGGGAACCTGCAACAGACGGTTTACGGTTAGCATTTAGTTATGATGGTTATCACTGGAAAGATTTTGATACAAGTTTCCTCAGACCCACAGTCGACGATAAAGTAATGCGTGATCCATCTATTGTAAAAGGGCCTGATGGAACGTACCACCTCGTATTTACCAGTGCCTGGAAGGGGTCAAAATCATTTGGTTATGCCAGCTCAAAAGACCTTATACACTGGTCAGAACAAAGAGCAATACCGGTGATGCAAAGGGAACCAGAGACTGTAAATGTTTGGGCGCCGGAACTGTTCTATGATGATGATAACAAACAGTTTATTATCACATGGGCCTCAACGATACCTTTCCGGTTTCCAAAAGGACAGGAGGATGAGAATAACAACCACCGGATGTATTACACAATTACAAAGGATTTTAAAACATTTTCTGATACAAAGTTGTTCCTTGATCCGGGCTTTAGTGTCATCGATTGTGAAATTATCAAGAGAAGTAAGAATGATTATGTTTTGCTATTGAAGGATAATACTCGGCCATTCAGAAACATCCGTGTTGCTTTTGCAAAAAATCCTTTGGGGCCTTTCACCAAACCTTCAGAACCTTTCACTCCTGCTTTTTCAGAGGGACCTACTGCTGCCAAAGTAAATAATGAATTTCTCATTTATTATGATCAATATAGGGATAAGATCTTCGGTGCAAAAAAGACAAAAGATTTTAAAACATTCATTGATGCAACACAACAGGTTAGTTTGCCCATGGGACATAAACATGGAACTATATTCACAGTTAATAAAAAAACGATTAATCGTCTGAAAAAAGCTACTCAAAACAAAAACTCTTAACATTAATTCTAAGTACAAATGAAAGAACATTCGAAAGTCAATAGCCGTAGAACTTTTTTAAGAGACAGTACACTCGCCACTGTCTCTGCATTTACCATTCCTCAAATAATCAATAAGGCCTTTGCTGCAGAACAAGTGAATAAGAATAAAAAGATTACTATAAAGAAAGACGATATAGTGCTTTTCCAGGGAGATTCAATTACAGACGCCGGGCGTAAAAGAGATGATGCCAATTTTAATAATTCTGCAGCATTAGGGAATGGTTATGCAATGATCGCAGGATCAGGCTTATTATACAAGTATGCTCCAAAAAATCTAAAAGTTTATAATAAAGGTATTAGCGGTAATAAAGTTTATCAATTGACAGACAGATGGCAGAAGGACTGCCTGGATTTAAAACCAAACGTATTAAGTATATTGGTTGGAGTAAATGATTTCTGGCATACACTTACAAATAAATATACCGGAACTATTAAGACTTATCATGATGATTATAAAAAACTTTTGGAAACAACTAAACAAAACCTTCCTGGTGTTCAATTGATCATCGGTGAGCCTTATGCTGTTCCTGGCATTAAAGCTGTGGATGAAAAATGGTACCCAACTTTTAATGAGTACCGTGCTGTTGCGAGGGAACTGGCTCGTGAGTTTGATGCAGTATTTATTCCTTACCAATCAATATATGATAACGCTCAAAAGCAAGCACCAGGTGTTTATTGGACAGGCGATGGAGTACATCCATCACTTGCTGGCGCCCACTTGATGGCGCATACATGGCTGGAAATAATAAAGGGATAATAATAATTGATTTTAAAAGGATTTTAAAAGTTATTCTATCTTTTAAAAGGTGTTTATAATTAGAATGAAAGGATTATTAAGCTTTCTGTTTTTTATTATATGGATTTCTGTGCTGGGGCAAGACACTGTTCATTATACAGGTAGCACCCTGGTAAATGTGGATTATCATCATGGCCAACTCGCACCAGCAGTAGGTGTTCATAATATACAAGTATTCCGCGCGAATAGGGAACATCCTGAACTTGCCGGTGGCACAAATTGGACATACAATCATGCTCCAATGATAGCATATTGGAATAACCAGTTTTATCTTCATTTTCTTAGTGATCCTGTTGGGGAACATATTCCTCCTGGTCAAACTTTTCTTGTAACATCAAAAGATGGTTATCATTGGAGTAAACCTGTGATTATCTTTCCCCCGGTTAAAATTCCTGATGGGACAACTAAGGAAGGAAGAATGGAAGTGGCTAAAGATGTATATTCTGTCAATCACCAGAGAATGGGTTTTTATGTTTCAAAGAAAAACAGGTTATTAACTCTTGCGTATTATGGAATCGTTTTAGGCGCTGGTGATGATCCTAACGATGGGCTTGGTATGGGTCGCGCTGTTCGTGAAATATATAAGGATGGGAGTTATGGACCAATATATTTTCTGAGGTATAATAAAAAATGGAATCAAACTAATTCTGCTTTTCCAATCTATTCTTCAAGTAAAGACAAAGGTTTTGTAAAAGCATGTAACGAGATATTAAATAACCCACTACAGGTACAACAGTGGGTTGAAGAAGCCGATCGGGATGATCCTATTATTCCATTGAAGAAAGATTTAAAAGCCTTTTGCTGGTATCATTTACCTGATGGCAGGGTTGTGGGCTTCTGGAAAAACGGGTTAACATCTATCAGTTTAGATGAAGGAAAAACTTGGGTATATAATCCTTTAAGAGCGCCACATGTCGTAAATGGGAATGCTAAAATGTGGGGGCAGAAAACTTCAGATGGAAAATATGCAACTGTATATAATCCTTCTGAATTTAGATGGCCATTAGCTCTATCAGTAAGCAAGGATGGGTTAAACTTTACCAATCTTCTATTAGTTAATGGAGAGATTACCTCAATGAGATATGGAGGTGCCTATAAATCCTATGGACCTCAATATATCCGTGGAATAATTGAAGGAAATGGTAGACCGCCGGATGGAAATGTGTGGGTGACCTATAGCATGAACAAAGAAGATATTTGGGTAGCAACCATACCTGTGCCAATTACAGATAAGGTAACTTCAGATATAAATGAAGTATTCAATGAAATGCAGAATGGCAAAGAACTAACTTATTGGAATTATAATAGTGGCTTGTGGACCCCTGTGACAATTGAAAAAACTGGTACAGGTACAAAAGCACTAACTCTCCATGATTGGGATCCTTTTGATTACGCCAGGGCAGAAAGAATAATACCATCTTCTAAAAGGCTAATAACAGAATTTACAGTCATTCCAGAGCAAGATAATAATGGTTGGATGGATATTGAGTTTACTGATTGTAAGGGTACAGCTGGCGTTAGACTTTCGTTTGATTCAGCCGGAAGTATAATTACAAAAGCAGGCTACAAGAATAAAAGCCTGGTGAAGTTCAAAGCTGGTGAACAGTACAATTTCCGGGTAGAATTAAATACAGATACCAGGTTCTATACAGTTTCAATTAATGGAAAGAATTCACAGGGATTATTTTTTGCTCCTCTCTCCAGCATTGATCGTGTAGTCTTCAGAACTGGCCCTATGCGCCGTTTTCCTGATGCGGATACTCCAACAGACCAGATGTACGATCTTCCAAACGGAGGAGAACAGGATAAGAAAGCTGTTTATTACATCACATCGTTTAAAACGTTAACTCCCCGGGAATAGCTGAGTATTATGATAGGTGCCAGGAACTACATATCAGTTTACTTAAATATTCTTCTACCATCTTTGTTTCTGGTAATCTTTTGCAATGGTCTTTTTGCACAGGAGACTGAGAGAATGTATTTGACGGGCACTGGAAATGAGGATACTAAAAAGTGGCAATTTTATTGTACTTCTGGCATGAACTCAGGAAAGTGGACAACTATCCCTGTTCCATCATGCTGGGAGCTCCACGGTTTTGGAAAATACAATTACGGGTTAGATAAGGACACACTAAAAGGTAAGGAACAAGGCCTATATAAACTCCAGTTTACTGCTCCGGATTCATGGAAAAATAAAGCAATTAACCTTGTTTTTGAAGGTGTCATGACCGATGCAGATGTAAAGGTTAATGGTCGTTCTGCAGGAGAGATTCACCAGGGAGCTTTTTATGCATTTCAATATAATGTCAGTCATTTACTAAATTATGGGACAACTAATTTACTAGAGGTAACCGTTTCAAAACATTCATCTAATCCCTCAGTGAATGCGGCTGAAAGAAAAGGTGACTTCTGGATCTTCGGTGGCGTTTTCAGGCCGGTTTACCTCCAAATATTTCCTCAACAGCATATCGCATATGTTGCAATTGACGCTCAAGCAAGTGGGCGATTCATATCGAAAGTAAAAATAAAAGGAGGTGATAGAATCGGCATCAGGGTCTTCTATAATAATAAACAAATACCTAGTAAAGAATTTTTTAAATCAGCGATAGAAGGAGAGAATATAATAGACTATCAATTTTCTTCTCCACAGCTATGGTCCCCGGAGTTTCCAAATCTTTACACAGCGGTATTTACACTTTATAAAAACGGGAAAGCTGTTCATGTTTATCGCCAAAAATTTGGCTTCCGGACAGTAGAAGTGAAGCAAAGAGATGGTATTTATGTGAACGGTGTGAAAATGAAAATGAGAGGAGTAAACAGGCACTCTTTCTATCCAACTACAGGCAGAACAACAAGTAAAGCATTAAGTATAGAAGATGTGCTGATGATGAAGGACATGAACATGAATGCTGTTCGGATGTCACATTATCCACCGGATGAACATTTTCTCGATATATGTGATTCACTTGGTCTTTTTGTAATGGATGAATTAGCAGGTTGGCATGGCAGCTACGATACACCTACAGGGAGTAAGTTAGTAAAAGAAATGCTGGATCACGATGTGAATCATCCATCTATCATTCTATGGTCCAATGGGAATGAAGGAGGACACAATCGACAGTTGGATCCTTCGTTCGCTGCTTATGATATACAGAAAAGAACTGTGGTACATCCATGGGAGTCATTTAATGGTATTGATGCACAACATTATAGAGAGTATAATTATGGTATTGGCAATTATGAAGCTGGCCATGATATAATTATGCCCACTGAATTTCTTCATGGTTGGTTTGACGGAGGTCATGGTGCAGGCTTGCAGGATTATTGGGAAAAGATGTGGAATGATCCATTAAGTGCAGGAGGCTTTCTTTGGGACCTCGCTGATGAAGGAGTAGTAAGAAAGGATAGGAATGATACAATAGACACAGATAAGTTTCATGGAGCTGATGGGATCGTTGGACCCTTTCACGAGAAAGAAGGAAGTTATAATGCTATTAAAGAAATATGGAGCCCTGTACATTTTTTAACAAAACAATTGACAAATGAATTCAATGGCAAATTCATAATTGAAAATCGTTTCAGTTTCACAAATATTTCTCAATGCAGATTTCAATGGAAGTTGAAGATATTAACTGGCAGGAAAGATTCATTATCGGGATCTGCAGTTTCCCCTGACATAAGTCCAACACAAAAAGGAATACTGAATGTGAAACTACCACAGAATTGGTATCAGTTCGACGTGCTGTACATTACTTCTTTTGACCCATATGGAAGACAATTATTCACGTGGAGTTATCCAATTGTGCTTCCAAAACAGGTAGTTGCTAGTTATCTTAATCAGATTGGAAATAATAATTTCCAAAAAGCTGTTGTCACAGAACATGATTCAATATATTCTGTTTCAGTAAATGACTTAAAATTTGATATTAATAGGCATAATGGGCATATCAATAATATAAAAAATGAGAATGGTATTATTCCACTGAGTACCGGACCAATTGTACAGGAAGGTGTAAACAACTTTTCAGAATTCAAGTACCATTATTCTGCTGATACTTTAGTGATTACATCTTCATTCGACAGAAAAGAGAATTACAACACTCTTCGATGGTCAGTTTTACCCTCAGGCATTATCAAAATGCAAGTCAATTATTTTCCTGCAGAATATTATACATGGTTTGATGGGGTAAATTTTTGCTTTCCCAACAATGCTATTAAAAGTGTCACTTATTTAGGCTATGGGCCATATAGAGTCTGGAAAAACAGGTTGAAAGGAAACCGGTTTGATATATGGACTAAACAATACAATAATACAGAAACTGCAGAATCATGGCTCTATCCTGAATTCAAAGGATATCATTCAAATATGTATTGGTGCCGGTTTACTACAACAGCTGGACCTTTTACAATTTATACAGAGAATGAAGACCTGTTTCTGAGATTGTTTAGTGCCGCACCTAAAACAGATCAATGGCATAATTATGAACCTCTTTTTCCATCAGGTGATATTTCTTTTATGCAGGGCATACCTTCAATTGGAACGAAGAGTCAGCGTGCTGAAACAACAGGTCCTATGGGAATGAAAAACATATTTTATGATTATGAGAAGGATCCATCAAGGTCACTTCAAATCATACTTTATTTTGATTTTAGGCCAGGACAACAAATAAATATAAATGACAATTAAAGCTCCGTATATAACTCACTTGTTATTTTTTTGCTTTTCAATTAACCTGCTGTTTGCTTCTGAGCCCCTGGAAGTTCAGAATCTACAATGTGAAATGTTATTCAACCCTATTGGTATAGATGCCACGGCACCACGTTTCAGTTGGAAGATTTCAGCAGAGGGAAGAGCCATCAAACAAGTAGCTTATCAGATTATAGTATCTACATCAGAAGCAAAACTGTCGATTGATGATGGAGATGTTTGGAATTCAGGTAAAGTTGATTCTGATAAATCAATCCTGGTTTCATATAAAGGAAGAAAATTAAACAGTCGCCAGCAATGTTTTTGGAAAGTAAAAGTTTGGATTAATAATGGTACAGCAGCCTGCAGTAAGCGTGCTTATTTCAGTATGGGCTTTCTGCAACCAACTGATTGGAAAGCTAAATGGATTGGTTTAGATAGAGCTTTCCCTTGGGACTCTGTAACTAAATTTTCCCGCCTTTCTGCCCGATATTTCAGAAAGGAATTCTACAGTGTTAGTAAAATTAAAAAAGCAACTGTTTACATATCTGGCCTGGGTCTTTACGAACTATACATTAACGGGAACATAATAGGTGACCAGGTGTTGGCACCTTCACCAACTGATTATAGCAAAACAATAAAATACAACACATTCGATGTCACTAGTCAGTTGAATCAAGGTAAGAACACAATTGGAACAGTTCTGGGGAATGGGCGGTTCTTTACTATGCGGCAGAATTATAAACCACAGAAGTGGCACACATTCGGTTTTCCGAAAATGATTGTGCAGTTGGAAATACAATATAATGATGGTACTCTCAAAATCTTCAAATCAGATCAAACCTGGAAGGTGACTGCTGATGGCCCAATCAGAACTAATAATGAATATGACGGAGAGGAATACAATGCGATGAAGGAACTGAATGGCTGGAATAAAAACGGATATAATGACAGTAAATGGATTTCAGCGGAGTTGGTTAAAGCACCGGGTGGTGTGTTGGAAGCACAGATGAATCCAAACATGCAAATCTTGGATTATGTTCATCCAGTTTCCATTAAGCAAATGAATGGGAAACGGTATATTCTTGATATGGGCCAGAACATGGCTGGCTGGGTAAAAATAAAAGTTTACGGTAACAAGGGAAACAGAATTACACTTCGGTATGCCGAGAGCCTTAAACCTAATGGTGAACTTTATACAGCTAACCTCAGGGATGCGAAAGTTACTGATGTATATACTTTGAAAGGTGGTGGTGTAGAGACATGGTCACCTAGATTTGTTTTTCATGGGTTCAGGTATGTTGAAGTAGAGGGCTATCCTGGCACTCCTTCGTTAACTGATTTCGTCGGAGAAGTGATCTATGACAACATGAAAACAATTGGTTCACTTGAAACCTCAAATGAGATTATCAACAAGGTACATAAAAACGCTTTCTGGGGTATCCGTAGCAATTATAAAGGAATGCCGATTGACTGCCCGCAACGCAATGAACGACAGCCCTGGTTGGGAGACAGAACAACCGGAGCCTATGGTGAGAGTTTCCTGTTTAGTAATGCAAAATTATATTCTAAATGGCTGGATGATATTGCAGATGCGCAAACTGCAGAAGGAAGTATACCGGATGTTGCTCCAAATTTCTGGTACTATTATAAAGATAATATGACATGGCCTGGAGCCTACCTGAAAATAGCCGATATGCTGTACAGGCAATTTGGTGATAATAAACCTATACTGAAACATTATACATCAATGAAGAAGTGGATGGGGTATATGAAACGTAAATACCTTACCACTGCTTATATTATGACGAAAGATAGCTATGGCGATTGGTGTGTGCCGCCTGAATCACCTGAACTCATTCACAGTAAAGATTCTGCAAGGATCACAGATCCGAAATTATTGGCGACAGCGTATTATTATCATTTATTGCAGGTGATGAAAGGATTTGCTTTACTGTCGAATCGTACAGCAGATGTGAATGAATTTGAAACAGAAGCAATGAAGGTAAAAGGTGCATTTAATAAAACCTTTTACAATCAAGCTACCGGCCGATATAGCAATAATACTGTTACAGCCAATCTTCTTCCACTAGCTTTCAAAATTGCTCCGGAGAGCGAATCAGAAAAGATATTCCGGAATATTACAGATAAAATTGTCGTTCAAAATTATACTCATATAAGTACTGGTGTTGTTGGCACTCAATGGATCATGCGCTGGTTGACCTATTTTAACCGCCCTGATCTGGCTTATAAACTGGCAAGTAATACAACCTACCCGAGTTGGGGCTACATGGTTAAAAATGGCGCAACTACTATATGGGAATTATGGAATGGTAATACAGCTGATCCCGCAATGAATTCACAAAATCATGTCATGCTATTGGGTGATCTATTAATATGGATGTACGAAGATCTTGCGGGAATACGTTCCGATAGTTCAGCAGTCGCATTTAAAACTACCATTATGAAGCCTGCATTTAATTGTGGCTTGAATTACGTTAACAGCTCGTACCAGTCGCCATACGGACAAATCAAAAGTGATTGGAAGAAACAGGAAAACGGTCTGTCATGGAACATCGATATCCCTGCTAATTCAGAAGCGATCATTTACCTTCCTGCAATCTCAGATCAACTGGTAAAAGAATCAGGAAAAAACCTTAAAGAAGTAAAAGGAATTGAGCTAATCAGGGTTGAAGTAGATAATGTAGTTATCAAAATAGGTAGTGGTAAATACTCTTTTACAGTTAACAAATAATGAATTATGAAAATAATAAATACAGTTATAGCAATTCCCATGTTGAGTATTGTATGCTTAACTCAGGGTACAGCATTTGGTCAGCAAGTGACGTATGGACTGCAGGTGAAATCGTCGGATGATGCTAGAATGAAATCTGATCTTGACCAGGAGAAAAGAGCTGCTGAATGGGCAGCTTCGCTAAAGTTGAACAATGAAATTAAAGAGCAACGAATAGCTACAGTCATTGCCACTCATTTGAAGGCCATTCGGGATTGGCATAATGAGCACCCGGCATCAACAGTACCTGCGGGCATAAATCCAACTACCGGGAACAAGCTTTCTGATCTAGAAAGACAAATCATTGCCACTTCTGCGATGCCTAAAAGTATACATGATAGTTTAATGAATACATTGAACATGGAATTATCTTCGTCGCAGGTTGAAGTTATTCTTGATAAGTATACTGTAGGTAAGGTTGCTTTTACGTTGGCTGGTTATAAAGCAATTGTTCCGGATCTGACTTCTGAAGAGGAAACTAAGATTACAGTTTACCTGAAACAGGCACGTGAGCAGGCTATCGATTATAAAAACATGAAGGAAATATCAGCGATCTTTGAAATCTACAAGACTAAAAGTGAACAACTCTTAAACAACAATGGAAGAAATTGGCGGCAGTTGTATAAAACTTACACAGATGCGGTGAAGGCAAAGAAAGCTGCTGATCAACAGAAACAAAAACCTGCAGGAAACCAATAATGAAATCTTTATTATTTGCTATTACACTTTTCTTCTTCACAGCCGTAAATGGTAAAGCACAGCAAAATTCTGTATGGAAGAAAGGCATTGTTGTTGACGAATTTATTTTTGATAAAGCTCCCTTTCCACAAAGTCATTGCGCAACAATCGCAGAAACTCCTAAAGGACTTATCACAGCATGGTTTGGAGGTACCAAAGAAGGTAATCCGGATGTAGAAATTTGGGTTAGCAGGAACGTTAATAATAAATGGACAGAGCCTGTTTCTGTAGCAAATGGTATTTTGAATGATAGTGTTCGAAAACCATGTTACAATCCTGTATTGTACCAGGTTCCAGGAGGCGATTTATTGTTGTTTTATAAAATAGGTAAGAATGTAGCTGACTGGAAAGGATTTATGAAAGTTTCGAAAGACCATGGAATTACCTGGTCAGAAAAAATTCCTCTGCAGCAAGGTTTTCTTGGACCTTCTAAAAACAAACCAATCAGATTACAAAGTGGCCGACTTATAGCTCCCTCAAGTGTCGAGGGTAGTCCAGGTTGGAGAGTTTACGTTGAGATTTCCGATGACCAGGGGAAAACATGGCGAAAGGTCGGACCTATTAACGATGTAAAAAAGTTGAACATCATACAACCAACCATTTTAGTATATCCTGGTGAAAAACTTCAAATACTTAGCCGGAGTAAACAAAGATCAATAGTAGAGTCATGGTCTACTGATAATGGAGAAAGTTGGTCGGAACCAACCAAAACGTGTATGCCGAACAATAATTCTGGATTAGATGCTGTCAGTCTAAAAGATGGAAGACAACTTCTTGTATATAATCATGTTTTACCTGCTGATAGTTTACCGAATGGGAAGGGACCACGTACTCCATTAAATGTTTCCGTAAGTAAAGATGGTAAGAAATGGTATGCTGCCCTGATACTGGAAGATTCACCTATAAGCCAGTATTCCTATCCTTCAGTTATACAATCATCAGATGGTATGGTTCATATTGTTTATACATGGAGAAGAGAAAGAATCAAGTATGTACAAATTGATCCTTCGAAACTGGAGTTAAAAGAAATACTCAATGGTGAATGGCCACAGCTGAAAGGATATTCTCCCCCTAATAAAGGTGAAGTAACGTCAGATTAAAATACGAATTATGGTAAAAAATCTACCTGTATTTGACCTTACAGTAATTTTTATTTATCTACTGGGAATGATACTTGTAGGCTTCTACTTTTCAAGACGAAACAAGAACTCTGACCAATTCACTAAGGCATCGGGACGAGTTCCCGGGTGGGCGATAGGTTTATCAATATATGCCACATTCCTAAGTAGCAATACCTTCCTGGGAGTACCCGGAAAAGCTTTTGGGACCAACTGGAATTCCTTTGTATTCAGTTTATCTATGCCATTTGCTGCATGGATAGCTTCTAAATACTTCGTACCATTTTACAGGAAGACCGGTGAAATTTCTGCTTATACACACCTCGAAAACAGGTTTGGACCCTGGGCAAGGACTTATACTGTAATTTGTTTTCTGTTAACTCAATTGGCAAGAATGGGTTCCATATTCTTTGGAATTGCATTAAGCCTCCAGGCATTGACAGGATTTGACATGTCCCTCATCATGATTGTAATGGGAATTTCAATTATCATCTATACAGTATTAGGAGGAATGGAGGCAGTAATCTGGACAGAGGTGGTCCAGGGAATTATAAAAACGTTAGGAGCTGTGCTCATTTTGTACCTTGTCATTACTGAAATGCCGGGCGGCATATCAGGCTTAATTAAAATCGGATCAACACAAGGGAAATTCAGCCTTGGAAGTTTTTCTCCAAATTTTATAGAATCTACATTCTGGGTGGTATTCTTTTATGGATTTTTTATTAACCTGAACAATTTTGGAATGGACCAAAATTATATTCAGCGTTATCACACTGCCACCTCTTCACGCCAGGCATCAAAGTCTGTTTGGATGTGTGTTGCACTATACGTACCCGCTTCATTGCTGTTCTTTGTTATTGGTACCAGTTTGTTTGCATATTATCAAATACACCCGGAACTGATCGAATCAGTCAAACAACAGGTTGCAATTGATAAGTTAGGAATACACGCTACCTCCGGTCAGATAAATCAATTGACTGCCGATTTGAAACCCGCAGATTATGGGGATAAAGTATTACCACACTTCATGGTTACCAAAATTCCTATGGGTCTTGTAGGTCTTATTGTATCGGCAATTCTGTCTGCTGCTATGAGTACTATAAGTTCGGGTATGAATGCTTCGGCAACTGTATTTACAATGGACATTTACAAGAGATATTTTTATCCAAAATTGGGGGAAAAGAGAAAGCTATTTGTCCTTCATGCTGCCACAATTGTATTTGGCATTCTTGGTCTAATAACTGGTATTTCTATGATTGGAGTCAAGAGCCTCCTGGATGCATGGTGGGAATTATCCGGCATATTCGCAGGTGGAATGCTTGGGTTATTCTTACTTGGAATCATAAGCAGGCAAACTAAAAGTGCAGAGGCCTTTACTGCCACTCTCATTGGTATAGTTGTGATACTTTGGATGACATTTTCAAAAAAACTTCCTTCTGATTACCAATTTCTTGCAAGTCCATTACATGTGAACATGATCATTGTTGTTGGTACACTGTCCATTTTCCTCGCCGGGCTTTTATTAACAGCAAATAAGAGGAGATTAAAACTTCAGATTTTGAAAGAAGACGTTGTACATGCGGGTATGGAAAGGCAAATTAACAAGTTTGACTCATGATGAGGTTTAAAAATAAAGGTTTAATCCAAAGCAATGGTGTAATCAGTATTACAATTGATAATATTTGTACCCTGGTGAACTTTGTAGAACAACCATAAAGCACAGGAAAGCTGTAACAAATTATAATTATAACTTCCTGACCGGAAGAACAATTAAATACAAGTAATATGTTGACTACTGATAAGAAGTTTGTGCCAGTGATGATTACACCTTTTAACCTTAAGGCCAAAGTAGATCTCGACGTAGTCTCAAGGTTAATTGACTTTTACTTGGCTGCTGGAGTAAAAGGATTTTTTGCAAACTGTTTAAGCAGTGAGATGTATAGTATTACAGAAGATGAGAGATTGGAATTAACTGAACATATTGTAAAGTACGTCAATGGGCGAGTGCCGGTGGTCGCAACAGGATCTTTCGGATTAACTATTGAGGACAAAGCGGAATTTACAAAAAGGATTTACCAAACAGGTATTGACGCTGCCATCCTGATTACAGGCCATTATGCGAATGTGGATGATAATGATAATGTACTGTTACGAAATTTCGAAAAGATGCTAAGGTTGACCGAAAATATTCCACTCGGGATGTATGAGTGCCCTGCCCCATATAAAAGAATACTGTCTGCCGATGTATTCAAATACTTACTGGATACGCAAAGATTTGTATATCACAAGGATACTTCTATTAGGCTGGAGTACGTTAAAGCTAAAATTGAGATAGCGAGAGAAAGTACTAAGTTGGAGTTTTATGATGCTCACACTCCTAATGCAATGTACTCATTACGTATGGGTGCAAAAGGAATGTCGTCAATATCCGGAAATTTCTATCCTGAAGTTTTAGTATGGATGTGTAATAATGCAAGTAATCCGGAAAAAGCAAAAGAGGTTGAATGGTTACAATCCGAGCTTACACGTGTAGATCCTTTAATCCATATTGCATATCCAATGAGTGCTAAATACTTTTTGCGAAAAAGAGGATTGCCAGTTAGAACGATTAGTCGTGCGCATGCCCTGGAGCTTACCCCTGAGCAAAAAAAGACTTTAGATGATATTCATACGACTTTTATAATCTGGTGTGATAGACTGCAGATCGAACCTGTTGATGTGCAGGAAATAATGTTGCCAAAGGTACCTTTAGATCCTCCCATTTAAAATAGCCATAACGGAGTAATCACATTTGTGAGATATACAGACGGCTCAGAATATTAGTAAAATATAATTATTCCTCTGGTAAAAGGAGGAAAGAAAATTACAAACGATATGGATATACCCGAACAGATAAATATCAATTTTCCAGGAAAGCTGGTTTTTGGAAATGGGAGTTTAGCTCAATTGGCAGAAGAAGTCGCGAATACATTTGCAAAAAAAGTTTTAATAATAACAATCTCACCCCTTGTTCTTCAGTTGCAGGATATTATTAAAGAGATTTCATCAAGACGAATAGATGTTCTTATTAACACAACAATAATAAACGAACCAACATTTGCTGATTTTAAAACTTTGTATGAAGAAGTTGAGGAATTCAATCCTGATGTGGTAATTGGAGTAGGTGGTGGAAGTGTGTTAGATGTGGCGAAATTAATTGCCGCACAGTTGGACAATGATCAGACACTGTATGAATATGTCGGTATAGGGTTATTAAAACAAAGGAAAAAGAAGTTGATCTGTTTACCTGCAACGGCAGGAACCGGTAGTGAGGTTTCACCTAATGCAATCTTACTTGATGAGGACAATCAGAAGAAAGGAATTATTAGTCAATACCTTGTTCCTGATCTTGTAATAGTAGATCCTCTTTTAACGTTGTCAGTACCACCTGCAATTACAGCGGCAACAGGATTAGATGCATTGACTCATTGTCTTGAAGCTTATACCAATAAATTTGCTCATCCGCTTATTGATATGTATGCATTGAGAGGAATTCAACTTATCGCAGGCAGTCTTGTTGAAGCAGTTAAAAATGGGTCTAATAAAGAAGCTCGGTCAAATGTTGCAATGGGGAGTCTTCTGGGAGGGTTTTGTCTAGGTCCTGTGAATACTGCTGCTGTACATGCTTTATCCTATCCATTAGGAAGCATGTTCCATCTTGCACATGGACTTTCAAATGCTTTATTGTTGCCTTATGTAATAGAGTATAATTTGCCTGCTTCACCTGCAAAGTATGCAGATGTAGCTGTAGCACTGGGATGTGAAAAACATGCAGATGATGTCATTACGGCAAAAAAAGGTATAGAGAAAATCAGGCTTGTAATTTCACAGTGCGGTATTCCATCCCGATTAAGAGAAGTGAATATACCTAAGGAAGTAATTCCCGGGATGGCAGCTAATGCTCTGAAAATTCAAAGACTTCTGAAGAACAATCCGCGGCTTATCACTGAGGCAGATGCGATCGAAATATATAATGCAGCTTATTGATGAAAAAAGATAAACAGATAATTGTTCCTGCAATTACACCTTTAACTTCCGATTTTAAACTTGATGAAGGTGCATTAGAAAAGATATTCGAGAGTTTCTTAGGTCACCGTGTAATGCCGTTTATATTAGGAACCACGGGTGAGGCAGCGTCTGTTCCTTTGCACATGAAAAAACAATACGTTAAGACAGCAGTCCGACACAGGAATCCTGGAATTTTTCTATATGCAGGGATAGCTTCGAATTGCCTTGAAGATTCTATTGACTTCGGTAAATATTGTTTTGATAATGGAGTCGATGTAGTTGCAGCACATTTGCCTTCCTATTATTCATTATCAAACAAAGAAATTAGAAACTACTTTGAACAACTTGCTGATTATCTTCCGGGACCTTTGATAATTTATAACATACCAGGAACGACGCATATGTCCATTCCTTTGGAAATAATTGAGCAATTGAGTTATCACCCAAATATCATCGGAACAAAGGATTCAGAGAGAAGTGATGAACGATTAAATACTTCAATGCACTTATGGAAGAAAAGGGATGATTTTGTGCATTATCTCGGTTGGGCAGCCCGGTCTGCGTACGCTTTGATTAATGGAAGTGACGGACTAATTCCAAGTACAGGTAACCTTTCTCCTGGAATCTACCGACAAATGGTGGACGCAGTTGAAAAGTCAGACAAAGACCTTGCATTTATTTACCAGCAACAATCTGACAAACTTGGGGAAATATATCAAAAGGGAAGATTACTGGGAGAATCATTATGGGCATTAAAACTATTAATGCATCATGAAGGATTATGTGAACATTTTGTAATGCCTCCTCTCCAGCCATTATCCCAGGCAGATGAATTGAAGCTCATAGCTGACTATGAAAGTTTCAAGAAGCAGAACATATTAAAAGTTTGAATGTAAAAGATGAATCAACTTCCTATTATAGCCGTCACAATGGGTGATCCGGCTAGCATTGGTCCTGAAATTGCTATCAAAGCGCTATTAAACAAAAGAGTCTATTCAATCTGCCGACCCTTGATAGTCGGTGATATAAAAGTGTTTAAGCACATTTCAGATCTATTAGGCTTAAATGTTTTGTTTAATCCCATTAATGAAGTCAATCAAGCGCGGTTTACATTTGGTGTGATTGATGTTTTAGATCTTAATAATGTATCAGTCGGGCAGTTAAAGCTTGGACAGATTTCTGCCATGGCTGGTAATGCTTCTTTTGAAGCTGTCAGAAAGGTGATTGAGTTGGCCTTAGCCGGGGAAGTTGATGCCACCGTTACGGGGCCAATAAATAAAAAATCGATTAACGAAGCAGGTCATCATTTTGCAGGCCATACAGAAATATACGCCCATTACACAGGTACAAAGAAATATGCAATGTTGTTGGTTGAAGAGAACATGAAAGTGATTCATGTTTCAACCCATGTTTCCTTACGCCAGGCTTGTGATCTCGTTAAGAAAGACCGGATCCTGGAAGTTATAAGCTTATTAAGAAACGGCTTGCAACAACTTGGAGAGAAGAATTTAAAAATAGGTGTTGCTGGTTTGAATCCACATGCGGGTGATAATGGTTTATTTGGCACCGAAGAAGAACTTGAAATCGGCCCAGCAGTTTTAGAAGCCAGGAAAGCTGGATATGATGTTGAGGGTCCTGTTCCCTCCGATACATTATTTGCAAAAGCTGCGACAGGTGCTTATGGTGGTGTTGTTTCAATGTATCACGACCAGGGGCATATCCCGTTTAAGTTATCGGGTTTTAAATGGAATGCTGAAAAAAAACAAATGGATAGTGTCAAAGGAGTTAACATTACAATGGGTCTTCCTATTATAAGAACTTCTGTAGATCATGGGACGGCATTCGAAATAGCAGGAAAAGGTATTGCAAGTCCCGATGCTATGCTGCTGGCAATAGAATCTGCAGTGCAGTTGAGTAAAAACAGGAAGAAATCATGATTGTTGTTATAGCTGATGATATCACAGGAGCTGCCGAACTAGCAGGAATTGGCCTGAGGTATAATTTAAAAATTGCTATAGTATCTGACCTTGGTATATATCCAGATGCTGATCTCGTTGTTGTGTATACAAATACAAGATCGTTAGAAAAGAATGAAGCCGTTTCTGTCATGAGTGAATTAACTGAAAAAGCTCTGTCGCAAAAACCGCAATTAATTTATAAGAAGACAGATTCAGTTTTACGAGGGCACGTACTTGCTGAAATGAAAGCTCAAATGGAGGCACTGAAAGCAAACAGGGGATTATTGATTCCAGTAAATCCTTTATTAGGAAGGACCATAAAGAATGGCAGGTATTTTATCCAGAATACCCCGGTTGACCAGGCAGGCTTTTCTAACGATCCGGAGTTTCCAATCAAATCTTCTTTCGTGAGAGACATGCTGGGTGATGAAGGTGTTCCCGTGTCCATCATTAAGGAAAAGACAAGTCATTTACCCTCGGGCATCTCAGTAGGTGATGCGGAAACTATGGGCGATGTTTTAAATTGGACTAAGTTCATGGATTCAGAGGTACTCCTGGCAGGAGGCGCTTCCTTTTTTGATGCTCTTTTAAAATCGTTAGGCTTTAACCAATCAGATGAAAGTAAGGAAGTGAACTATTCACTCCCTATACTGCTAGTGAGTGGTACTACTTACAATCTGAATGTCTCGAGGATAAAAAATTACAATCGCTATGTTTCTTATATGCCTGAAAATATCTTCCAGTCACAACAAATCGAAAAGGCTGAATTATTGAATTGGGCTCACCATGTGTTATCTATTTTAAGTACATCGGGAAAGGCAATAATTGCTGTTGGTAACCATGGACATGATGCAACCAATCCTAAGATGCTGGCTGATAAGATAAGTGAAGTAGTCAATATCATTTTGAATGAGCATCAGGTTACGGAATTGCTGGTTGAAGGTGGCTCTACAGCTTATTCTATCATTAAAAGAAGCGAGTTAAGTACATTTTATCCTACACATGAACTAAGCCAGGGTGTGGTTCGGATGGCCGTTAAAGATTTACCCAATTTGTTTCTAACAATTAAACCTGGTAGTTATCAGTGGCCTGCTGAATGGAATTTTAATTAATTTTTTTAATCAGTGCTATATGAATTCATCTCTGCATATCATCGATTATGTTATAATTGTTTTCTTTCTTCTAGCTACCTTATACTTTGGCTTTCGGTTTAAGAAAAACCAGATTTCAACCAAGTCTTATTTCCTCGCCCATGGAAGGATTCCGGCATGGGCTATAGGAATGTCTTTGTTGTCAACATTAATTAGCAGTGTAACTTTTCTTGCATATCCCGGCACCGGGTACTCGTCAAACTGGATTTTATTGGTGCAGGGCCTTATGGTTCCGATAGTTTTAATAACTGTTATCTGGTTTATTGTTCCTCTATATAGAAAGGTTATTCGGTTAAGTACATACGAATATTTCGAACAGCGATTTGGATCGTTCGCCAGGTACTATAGTTCTGTAGCTTTTGTATTGAGACAGTTCTCCGGCATGGGCACTGTTCTTTTCCTGCTTGCAATTGCTCTTGGAAATATTATGGGAGGCAACATGATAGCTATCGTATGTATTGTTGGACTAATAATTATCACTGTCAATCTCTTGGGGGGTATAGAGGCTGTTATTTGGTTAGACGTTTTCCAGGGATTTATGCTATTTGCCAGTGGTATAATATGCTTGTCAGTATTACTTTTTTCAACTCATGGCGGACCATCTGAAGTTTTTCATATAGCAGCCGAAAATGGCAGAACGGGTTTTGGTCCTTATACTGTTGATTTCACCAGGCTTACATTTATCGTAATGGCTATTAACGGAGCTTTTTATGCCATTCAGAAATATGGAACTGACCAGACAGTTGTACAGCGATATTTAACTGCAAAAACAGACAAGGGTGCGATAAGAGCCTCATTAATGGGTATACTGTTGACAGTACCTGTTTGGATGATATTTATGTTCATAGGAACTGCTCTTTTTGCTTTTTACAAGCAACAGCCATTACCAACAGGACTTAAAGCCGAAGCGGTATTTCCGTACTTTATTAAAACAAGGCTTCCTTTTGGGGTAGTTGGTTTAATTATTTCAGCCATGATTTCAGCAGCTATCTGTAGCCTGAGTGCAGATCTTAATAGCCTTGCCGCAGTAGGTGTTGAAGACTATTACAAGAAGTTCAAGAGCGGCAAAACAGACAGCCACTACCTGCACGCTAGCAAAGGTATTGTTGTTTTTTCTGGGATTCTTACAATTCTTATTGGGATTTTCTATGTTTATTCTGGCAGTGAAGGTGTGTTGGGTATAGTATTTACTCTTTATGCAATTTTCTCCGGTGGGATAGTTGGTATATTTCTTTTAGGACTGTTTAGTGCTAGAACAAATAAGCAGGGCATAAACATCGGTATTATTGCTTGTGTCCTGTTTACTTCATATGCCTTCCTCACCTCAACTAAAATTGGAATAGGTGATCACAAAACTCTTTTATTAGATTTTGGGTATTATAACTTCAAGCATGATAAGTTGATGTTAGGGGTATACAGCCATCTTGTAGTGATTGTTGTTGGTTATTTCTCAAGTTTATTCTTTCCCAAACCAGAAATTGATAAAAATCTCCTTTATTCAGGATGGAGAGCTAACCACAGAAAGGAAAAGAAATTAGCTAAACAGACGACGTCCGTTTAAATTTTCGAAGTTTAGACAAAGAAGTTCAGTTCACGAGGGTAATTCTATATGTTTCGATTTTCTGACCTCCAGGTCCGTCTATATAAGAGAATAGTAAAGTTCCTCAAACCAATAAGAACTATAGGGTTATCATGAAGATAGTATGGGGTTTGCATGGAGTTAGTATGGAGTTTGAACGGCTTTACCCCCTGCAAACTCAATACAGACTTCATTCTTACTCCTTTTTATCCATATACGAAGTCTATAGATGCGAACTACAGAGGATTTGAGATGCGGTATTTGGAAGGTGTTTATCCCGGAAAGCAGTGTTTTCTTTGTATTAGTTAATTAATGACAGTTCAGGACAGTTTAGTTTTTCAATGTTCTATTTTGAGCTTAGATTAAGATTCCTTTTCTTTTATCAGCTATATGCCCCATCCATTATCTAATAAAAACAAATTTATCCATTTCGTTGTAAGAAATCTGCTGCTGATCTGCTTTATAATAGTTTCAAATGTCACCTTTTCCCAAACCTCTGATGACGCATTTAACCTCCCTTTAGAAGAAGTAATAAAGGATATACAGGCAACATTTGGTGTTACAATCAGGTATTCTGAAGACCTGGTGCATAACAAATGGGTTACTTATGCTAAATGGAGATATCGTCCTGCACTGGATGCTACATTAATGAACGTCCTTGCTTCACAGGATCTGACATTTGCAAAAGAGGGAGACAAAAAATATAAGCTGCAGGCATACCAGTATCATTTAAAAACGGTTGAAGAAGGAAAAGAGCAAATGATAGCGCTTTCCAAACTATATGCAGATAGGATAAGTTGGGAAAAAAGAAGAGACTCACTGAGGCGCTGTTTTTTAACTGCTTTAAAACTAACTCCTATCCCCGCAAGGCCTAATTCAAAGCCAATTGTAACATCAATTCGAAAGTTTAGCAATTATACGGTTCAAAATTTTGCCATTGAAACCTTACCTGGTTTATATGCTTGTGGCTCGATTTACAAGCCATTAAAAGCAACAGGGAAACTGCCTGTCATCCTGAATCCTGATGGGCACTTTTCAAGAGGTCGGTTTCGTGAAGATTGTCAATATAGATGCGCAATGGAGGCAAAAATGGGAGCTATTGCATGTAGCTACGACCTGTTTGGTTGGGAGGGGGAGTCGGTTTTACAAGTGGATCCAAAAGATCACCGGCGTAGTTTGGTACAGAGTATACAAGTATTAAATACTGAAAGAATTTTGGATTACCTGCTTACTATTAAAGATGCTGATCCGACTCGTGTTGCAATAACCGGCGCCTCAGGTGGAGGAAGCCAGACTATGCTAATGACAGCCATTGATAACCGGATTACCTTATCAGTGCCTGTGGCTATGCTTTCATCGTACCACAGTGGTGGGTGTCCTTGTGAAAGTGGAATGGGAATTCATTTATGTGGCGGCGGTACCAATAATGTTGAAATTGCTTCGATGGCAGCACCAAGACCGCAGTTAGTCATTTCTGATGGGAAAGACTGGACGCAACATGTACCAGAAAATGAATTGCCATTTCTGAAAAGAATATATGGATTTTATAACGACCCAGACCTTGTTCAGAATGTGCATCTTGCAGCTGAAGGACATGATTATGGTCTTTCGAAAAGAAAGGCAATGTATTCTTTTATTGCAGGGCAATTCCATTTGCCGGTAGGAAAAGTCATGAATAATAAAGGTGAATTTGATGAATCCGGAGTAACTATTGAGAAAGATGATGCATTGAAAGTATTTGGAAGTCGGGGCGAATCGCTGCCTTCCAATGCACTTAAAGGTTTTGATACAATTGCCAATGTATTTAAAAAGAATGTTCAATTCTAAAAAGGTAAGTAATGCGATTATTGAAAGATTTCGTCCTCGTTGCTTGCATTACCCTGTTGGAAATTAATTCATTTGCGCAACACAATCGGGTAATAGAAGAACAGCAGTACAAAGTTGCTGTAGTAGATATTATGATACTAAAGCGCCAGAAATTAGGTGCATTCCCGTTAACAAAACAAATAGGCGCTGACGGAGTCGAAGTTGATATGGGTAGCTTAGGAAACAGGCCAACATTCGATAACCAGTTACTTAATGATTCAGTTAGGCAGCAATTCTTATCAACAGCAAAACAACTTAACTTAGAAATTCCTTCACTGGCAATGACCGGTTATTATGCTCAATCGTTTTGTCAAAGAGCTGAATTCATTCAGTCGGTAGAAGATTGCATAAAAACAATGCAGTTGATGAATGTGAAAATTGCTTTTCTTCCATTGGGTGTTCAATGTGATCTTGTAAAGAGACCGGAGTTATGCGATTCTGTTATTAGCCGTCTAAAAGTGGCAGGCCATTTAGCTGAAAAAGCTGGAGTTATCATTGGGATAGAGACTGCGTTGGATGCAAAGAATGAAAAAAAGTTGCTGCAGCATGTCGGCAGTGCGGCCATTAAAAGTTATTTCAATTTTTCCAATGCACTCAAGAATGGACGCAATTTGAATAAAGAGTTAAAGACATTAGGTAAGAAATACATAGTTCAAATTCATTGTACAGATGATGATGGAGTGTTGCTCCAGGATAATACGAGGTTAGATATGAAGAGTGTTAAAAGAACTCTTGATAAGATGCACTGGAGTGGTTGGCTCGTAATTGAACGTTCACGAGATGCAAAGGACCCACGAAATGTAAAGAAGAATTTTGGAGCTAACACCGCTTATGTAAAATCGATTTTCCAGGTTTCTAACTTAAAAACATCAACTGAAAGGGGGCAGCTTTAGCCGAATGTTTAATTATTTTAGATATCTTCTTTCATTTCTACTTTTAATAAATTTACTACCGTTTGGAGTTAGTGCTCAGATATATGTTGCCATAAACGGCTCAGATCAAAATAGCGGCAGTAAAGAAAAACCCGTCGCTTCTGTTGCAATGGCATTAAGAAAAGCAAGGGAACTGCGTCGTCTGAATGAGCCTTCCATCAAGAACGGAATTGATATCATTGTTTCAGGCGGATCGTATTCATTTTCTGAGTCATTGTTCATTCGTCCAGAAGATTCAGGTACTGACGATAGTCCTACAAACATCATGGCAGCTGCAGGTGAGCATGTTGTGTTCAGTGGCGGAGAAAAAATACGGGAGTGGAAAAAAGTTATTAAGCCAATCAATGGTTTGCCAAAGAAAGCACTAAGTAAGGTGTGGGTAGCAAATGCTCCTATAGTCGGCAATGATATTCTAAATTTTCGGGAATTATGGGTAAATGACAAGAAGGCAATAAGAGCGCGTGACAAAAATGCTGATAGCATGTACCGCATACTATCCTGGAACAAGAAAAGCCAGCAGTTCTGGATTCCTAAACCTTCAGTGAATGTAACAGGTGTAACTGGTCTGGAGATGTTTATTCATCAATGGTGGGCTATTGCTATTTTACGGGTCAGGAAATTAGAAGTGCATGGCGATAGTGCCCTTCTTTCTTTTTACCAACCGGAAAGCAGGATTGAATCCGAACATCCATGGCCTTCTCCGTGGATATCAAAAGAAACAGGCAATTCAGCTTTTTACCTTTCGAATGCTATTCAGTTTCTTGATCAACCGGGAGAGTGGTATTTGGATAAAAAAGCTGGTAAGATTTATTACTGGCCATTAGATGGTGAAAACATGAATGATGCAGTTGTTGTAGCACCTGTATTAGAACAGCTGGTGAAAATTGAAGGCAATCCAGATCACCCGGTAAAAAATGTGAATTTCAAAAACATTTCATTTCAACATACATCGTGGTTGCGGCCATCTGTTAAAGGACATGTGCCATTACAAGCAGGTATGTACTTATTGGATGCTTACAAATTGAAGATCCCGGGAACTCTGGATAAGAAAACCCTGGAGAACCAGGCGTGGGTGGGCCGTCCCATTGCAGCTTTTACAGTCAACTATGCATCGAACTGTAATGTTGAAAATTGCAGTTTCAATCACCTGGGATCAACGGCATTGGACTATTATAAGGGCGTCAATTCTTCTTCCATTTTAGGCAATACCTTCCAGGACATTGGTGGAACAGCCATATTGACTGGAATCTTTTCTGATGAATCCACAGAAGCGCACTTACCTTATAAACCTTCTGACGACAGGGATGTATGTTCAGGATTATCAATTGCCAATAACCTGGTGAATGATGTAGCGAATGAGGATTGGGGTTGTGTTGCGATTGGAGCAGGTTATGTGAAGGATGTGACTATTGAACATAATGATGTCTCAGAGGTTCCCTACACTGGCATTTCTCTTGGCTGGGGATGGACACAGTCCTATAACATCATGAAGAATAACAGGATAGTTGCCAACAAGATCCATAGATATGGTAGACAGCTTTATGATGTTGCGGGAATTTATACATTGAGTGCACAGCCGGGTACTATCATTTCAGAAAATTATATTGATAGCATATATAAAGCTCCTTACGCTCATTTGCCATATCATTGGTTTTACCTGTACACCGATGAAGGATCTTCAGGTATAACAGTAAAGAACAACTGGACTCCCACTCTGAAGTATTTACAAAATGCAAATGGACCGGGTAACGCCTGGCAGAATAATGGGCCTACAGTATCTGCTAGTATAAAGGATTCCGCCGGGCTACAGTCACAATACCGGCATTTATTAAATCAGAAACAATACGTTAGTAAAGGACATCAAATAAATCATGAATTAGCCGTAGTCATAGAATTTATTTCAGGGAAGTCCGGAATCAATATTACTGAATTCAAAAAATTACTCTCGGACAATAACATAACTGCGGGAAGTTTATACCAATGGCAAAACCATTATGTGGTTTTTGATAAAATAAAAGATCCTGGGCAACTAAGAAATAAAATTCAAAATGCTTTTCCCGGTTCTACCTCAAAAGTGTATTACGATCCATTTTATGAATTTAACCGAACCTTTTGCAAGGACAGTTCCACAGCCAGGCAGTGGGACCATGTGCTGCTTACAGCAAACCTGGTTTCAAATCCCGTATTGCAAGATGAGTATATGAATTATCATGCACACCAATTTGAAAAATGGCCTGAAGTATCTAAAGGATTCTGTAATGCAGATTTTCAACAATTACTTGTTTACCGGAGTGGAAGGCAGTTGATGTTAGTAATTAGTATCCCGAAAGGATCATCACTGGCAGAATTGAATCCAAGAACAACAGAAAATAATCCCAGGGTTGATGATTGGAATAACAGAATGAAGAAATACCAGGAAGGAATTGAAGGCACAAAAAAAGGTGAAGTGTGGGTGTCTTTACAAAAGGTAGAGTAATCATCGGACGACATTGATTTTCGAGGAGGCATATTAAAATCTATACATGTTATAATTAAATCCAAATAAGGGAAGTATGTTAAGATTAGGAATATTGGGATTAGGTGAAGGAAGAAGTACCATGTCTGCTGCGCTGGCGAGTAAAAAATATGAATTGCGCAGCATTTGTGATGTCAAAGAAGAATTATGTAAAAAGAGGGAAAAGGAATTTGATTTTCATAATTACACAACCCGTTACCAGGATTTGCTTGACGATCCGCACATCGATGTTATTGCGATATACACACCTGATCACTTGCATGCTGAACATGTGAAACAAGCTTTACTTCACGATAAACATGTTATATGTACGAAACCCTTTATTGATGATCTTTCTAAAGGAAAGGAACTGTTGGAACTTCAGCGGAAAACAGGGAAGAAAGTATTTGTTGGCCAGAGTTCCCGGTTTTTTGAACCTATGAAACGTCAAAGGGCAGATTACGAAGCAGGTTTAATTGGTGAATTGATCACAATAGAAGGATATTATCATGCAGATCATAGATGGTTTTTAGAAAAGGGTTGGTCTCTTCAGCAAACATTTAAATGGTTGTATGGCGGGTTAAGCCATCCGACTGATTTTATAAGATGGTATCTACCCGGTATTGAGGAGGTGATGGGATATGGCATGTTGAGTTCAAATGGAAGAAAAGGTGGATTAAAAAATCCAGATACAATGCATTTTATTTTTAAAGCGAAGGACGGAAGGGTAGCCCGCGTTAGTGGTGCTTATACAGGACCAGTGCAACCGGTGACAAGAGATAGTGAAATGAGTTGCATTTTGAGATGCACTGAAGGATGTAGCCAGGCTGATTATATGGATTTGCGTTACGCAATAACCGATAAAACAGGGGAGGAGCGAATCATTACCTGGGAACATAAGCTTAAACATTATTTCCGTTTTGAAGGGAAAAGCCATCATGCAGGAGAATACCAGAATTATCTTGAATATTTTGCAGATAGTCTTGAACAAAACTTTATAGCTTATCCTGATTTGAAGGAGGGTATTGGAACTATTGCTCTATTGCAATCAATGGACAAATCAGTGGAATCAGGCACCCCGGTAAAAGTAGCTGATATCTTAAAAGAGTATGGTCTTGAAGAGATTATCCACGAAAAAGCTGGTGTTTTGTAATGGGAAAAAATATTATTGAGAAACTTACTGCTCTTGATTATGCTATTGTTATCGGTTACCTGGTGATCTTACTGGTTTTAGGTTACCAGGCTAGTTTTTCAAAGAAGAAGAAAACGGGGGAATCACTGTTCCTGGCTAATAAATCATTGAAATGGCCAAGTGTCGGATTTAACATGTGGGGAACCAATGTGGGTCCTTCAATGCTTCTTGCTTTTGCCAGTATTGGCTATACGACTGGTATAGTTGCCGTTAATTTTGATTGGTATGCATTTGTGTTTCTGTTCTTACTGGCGGTGGTGTTCGCTCCTAAGTACCTGGCTGCCAACGTGACTACGATGCCAGAGTTTATGGGAAACAGGTACGGCGAGTCCACACAAACAATTCTTGCATGGTATGCTCTCATTAAAATACTGATATCGTGGTTATCGTTAGGGTTATTCGCCGGTGGATTCTTAGTGAGGCAGATCCTGGGAATTCCGATGTGGCAATCAGTAACTGTTCTTGTTTTATTTGCAGGTTTATTTGCATTTGCAGGTGGATTAAAAGCCATTGCAAGGGTTAATGTTTTTCAAATGATTCTTTTAATCCTTGTTTCGTTAACTCTATCTATCATGGGAGTTATGAAAGTTGGCGGTATTTCTGAAATCTTTCACAGGACCCCTGGTAAATTTTGGAATCTCATTCATCCTGCTACAGATACGCAGTATCCATGGCCAGCAATTTTATTAGGGTACCCTGTTGCAGCAATAGCTTTCTTCTGTACCGACCAGGCCATGGTACAATCTGTATTGGGTGCTCGCAACCTCGAACAAGGACAGTTAGGAATCAGCTTTATAGGATGGTTGAAGATTTTATCATTACCTCTTTTTATCCTGACAGGCATTCTTTGTTACATTCTTTTCCCGGGACTAAGCGATCCAACAGAAGCCTACATGACTATGGTAACAAACCTGTTTCCATCCGGCATGAATGGATTGGTAATTGTAGTATTGATCGCTGTACTCGTAGGAACAATAGGCTCATCTCTGAATGCTTTAAGTACGGTTTTTACGACTGATGTTTATGCAAAAAAAATAAACCCGGATGCTACTAATAGCCAAATCATCAAAACAGGAAGAATCACCGTGGTTTGCGGTTGTTTATTTGCTATAATGATGGCATTAGCTATTGACAATATTAAGGGTTTGAACCTTTTCGATGTCTTTCAATCTGTCTTAGGTTTTATAGCTCCGCCACTTTCAGTTGTCTTTTTGCTAACTGTTTTCTGGAAACGTACTACCCGTAAAGCTGTCAACCTTGTATTGTCTGCCGGATCTGCCTTTAGCTTGGGAATTGGAGTAGTTTATTTATGGGTGTTTCCTCCTGGCAAGTATTCGTTTTGGCCTCATTATTTACTTCTTTCTTTTTATATATTTCTATTCCTGTTAATTGTTGCAGTTATAACTTCATTACTGGATGGAAATGCAGTGACTGCTGATACAACTCATTCTGAAACAGCACGACTTACTAAACCAACAAAAACCGTTTGGCTTTCGTGGGGTTTACTTGCTGTAATCATGTTGATTTTGTACTCTTTATTTAATGGACACTAATCGGTAACTCCTTTATGAAAGAACTTAAAAAAATAACATTTACTTTTTTCCTTTTGACTATTTTTTATAGTGCAATTTCTCAACAAGCAACATGGATATGGTATCCGGGAGATTTCGAGATTTCTCTTGCCAATAAAATGGAGAACCGAAGGACTGATCGTGGATCATTTTTCCCTGTATTCTGGAAAGTTGACAGTCACTATCCTTTAATAGATTTTCATAAAGATTTTATACTGAATGAGGCTGAGGACGTTCATATATATGCGGAGGGACATTATAATGTAAAACTTGATGGTAAACTTTTTGAAGGAACACCTGTGACCATCAGGATTCCTGCCGGTAATCACCGGGTAAATGTGAAAGTATTCAACCAGGCCAATGTGCCTGCAATTTATTTAAAGGGTAAGCAGGTTTTTACAGACAGTAGTTGGCTGGTAACATTTGAAGACAAGGAATGGATAGATGAAACAGGGAAGACATCTGATATATCTGCAACCAAATGGCTAAATGCAGGGTACTGGAATTTTAATTCTCCATCTGACCTGCCTTCTGCTTTTAAATTATCTACCTCACCACAAAAGCCTGTAACAGTTATCCGAAAAGCAAATTCTCTCCTGGTTGATTTCGGTAAAGAAACATTTGGATTTATAAAACTTAAGGGCCTGAAAGGGAAAGGTAAACTGGCTATTTATTACGGGGAATCTAAAGAAGAATCACTTTCGAAAGAGGGTGCAATGACATTGGATCGTTTGCAGATCAATACATCAAAGAAGATAGATTCCTTAATGCCTTTGTCAAAAGCTTTCAGGTACGTGAATATAGAAACGGTCCCTTCAATTTCTATTGATAGCGTTTCTATGTTGTATGAGTATTCTGCCATCACAGATAAAGGCTCCTTCTCATGTTCCGACACTTTAATCAACAGGATATATGATGTAGCAAAGTACACCTTACACTTAAATACAAGAGAATTTTTTATTGATGGTATTAAGCGCGATCGTTGGGTTTGGAGTGGAGATGCATACCAGAGCTACCTGATGAACTATTATTTATTTTTCGATTCTCCAACAGTTGAACGAACATTACTCGCACTTCGGGGGAAGGATCCTGTAACATCCCATATCAATACAATCATGGATTATACGTTCTACTGGTTTTTAGGAATTTATGATTACTATTTATATACCGGGGACAAAACCTTTATTAACCAGTTCTACCCGAGGATGCAATCGTTGATGGATTATGTTTTAAACAGGAGGAATAAGGATGGTTTGCTCGAGGGGTTACCCGGTGATTGGATATTTATAGATTGGGCAGCAGGATTAAGTAAAAAAGGCGAGGTGAGTTTTGAACAAATGCTTTTTGCCAGGAGCCTCGAGACCATGGCTTTATGTGCTGATCTTGTAAATGATAACCAAGGAATGCAAAAATACCGGCAACTAGCTGCCGATATTAAACAAAAGCTTTTTTCTTTCTACTGGAATCCGGCGAAACATGCTCTTGTACATAACAGAATCAATGGACAACCTACTGAAAATGTGACCCGTTATGCAAATATGTTCGGGATCTTTTTCAATTACTTCACAAATCAACAAAAGCAGGATGTAAAAAAATATGTTTTGTTGAATGATAGTATACAAAAGATCACGACTCCCTATATGCACTTCTACGAGTTAGAGGCACTTTGTGCTATGGGTGAGCAACCCTATGTTCTTAACCAAATGAAATCATATTGGGGTGGAATGCTGAACCTTGGAGCCACAACATTTTGGGAAGAATACGATCCATTAAAAAAAGGAGCAGAACACTATGCAATGTACGGTCGTGAGTTTGGTAAGAGCTTATGCCATGCATGGGGAGCCAGTCCAATTTACCTCTTGGGTAAATATTATTTAGGAGTGAAGCCAACAGCAGCTGGATATGCAAACTATGTAATTGAACCAAAACTTGGGGGGCTGGAATGGATGCAAGGCAAAGTCCCAACTCCGAAGGGGAATATTGAATTGTATGTTAGTAAGACAGTTCTAAAGGTGAAAGGTGCAGCAGGAGTTGGTACTTTGAACTTTACCAGTAATTCAAAGCCCGTGGCAGCTATTGGAGCTATAAAGAATATTGGCGGTAATAACTATGAAATAAAAATTGAACCAGGTGTTCAGTACATTATAAATTATACAACTGACAAGTAGTCGAAAATATGTTCCTTATATCTCAATATAGAAATTGTCTTCTTTTATTAATGGTTACTTTTTTCAATCTTCTATATGCAGGAGCACAACCTGTAATGGTAAAGGAGGATCTTCATACTATTACTCTTAACAATAGTCTTTTGTCAATAACTTTTAATAAGGGTGATGCTAATATTATTAAGATCAACTATAATGGTACAAATTTATTGAATGGCGGAAACCAGAGAGGCTATTTAACGGGTCCTTCATTTTCAATGGGTCGTTCCCGGTTTAAGATTTTAAGAAAAAACGAAGACCTGGTTGAGATTTCGTTCTATCATGAAGGATCTAATCATTTTCAATATGACCTTAGGTACGTGCTGAGAAAAGATTATCCAGGTATATATTGCTATTTAGTTCAATCACATCACGCAGGTGATTCTGCCGGTAACTATGGACAAACGAGGTGGGGAATAAGAAGTGATGAATCACTTTTTGATTATCACCTCGTAAGAGATAGTATACAAGGACCGATGCCTTCAATGGCTGAACTGGATGATGAAGTTCAGGATTGGACATATAAGATGGCAGACGGTACCGTATACACAAAGTATAATTATGCAGATTATATTGATGGTAGGTATGTACATGGAATGGCAGGGCGAAAATCAGGCCTCGGAATATTCGTTATTCAACCAAGTCATGAATATTTAAACGGTGGTCCCACTAAGCAATATCAGAATGTTCATAGCAGTCCATTTCTTATTTGTATGTTTAATTGCGGTCACTTTTTAAGTGACAAAAGGAAAGCAGATAATATTATTAATGGAGAGTGGGTAAAGTTAGATGGTCCATTCCTTTTGTATTTTAATAAAAGAAATGATATCCCTTCCATCTGGACAGACGCGAAGCAACAGGCTGAAAAAGAAATTAAACAATGGCCATATAAATGGATGCAAGATCCAAATTATCCATTATTAAGAGGAACCGTTAAAGGTAAGTTGCTTATCGATGGCAAAGCTGCAGGGAATGCCATCATTGTTTTAGCCCGACCTGGATATGATTGGCAGGCACAAAGTCAGGACTACATTTTTTCCGTTCATGCAGATGGTTCCGGTGCATTTGAGATCCCTAATGTCAGAGCAGGTAAGTATACTTTGTATGCTTTTGGATGTAATAGTACTGATGAATACAGGCATGATAACATTGAAGTGCAGCAGGATAAAATTACTAATGAGGGTACTCTCAATTGGATTACAAAAAAAAATGGTGAATTACTTTGGCAGATCGGCGAAGCAGACCGAAAAACGACTGGATTTCAATTGGCAGATCATAAAAGGGATTATGGTTTGTTTAATTTGCCACCAGCAGACTTGCAGTATACAGTTGGTGGGAGTAAGAATAAAGATTGGTATTATGCTCAAACGAAAAGAGGCAGTTGGGATATAAAGTTTACCTGCAAGAAGAGATATCCAGATGAATCTTTACTCACAATTGGTATAGCAGGCAGTGCTAAGAATCCGACTCTTGAAATATGGGTCAATGGCACAAAAGCAGGAGCTTATAACTTTGGTAATGATGCAAGTATCTACCGAAGTGCTGTAGCGGGTGGCTACTATTACAATTTGCAGGTTCCTTTCTCTTCAACACTGTTGAATAAAGGTGATAATGTAATCTCCCTGAGACTCCCTAATGTAAAACAGGGTGGTGGAATTATGTATGATGTTATAAAATTAGAAGCGAAATAGAGATGTTTAGAATAGCCGGTATAATAGGAACCCTTTTGTATTCTACAATATTGTTTGGTCAGGCAAATAATATAACATCGAAAAAAAAGCTGCTTTTTTCTGATGATTTTACTGAGCCGCAGCTGAATAATTTATGGATAGTAGAGACAAATGAGAACATTCTGGCAGGAGTTAAAGTAACTAACGGGAAACTGCAATTAAATACAAATGGTGGAATTACACTCTGGTATAAAAAGAAATTGAATGGGAACATTCTTATTGAATTTGATAGAAGAATTGTGATGGAAGGTGGTGTAAATGACCGGCTTAGTGATTTAAACCAGTTTTGGATGGCAACAGATCCTGCAAATAAAATGTTTTTAAGAAAGGGTGGATTTCGTGAATACGATAGTTTACGAATGTACTATGTTGGTATGGGAGGAAACTATAATACAACAACCCGGATGCGCAGATATGATGGAAAAGGAAAATTGCAAATTATAAAAGAGTATACCGATTCTGCTCATTTGTTAAGGCCCAACAAAACTTATCATATAAGTATTAGTAGCAACAATGGTACATCCACTTTTTGTGTTGATGGGCATGAGTTCTTTTCATTTAAAGATCCGGAGCCTTTTTTGGATGGTTGGTTTGCTATCCGGAGCACAAAAAGTAGACAGTTAATAGATAATTTGAAAATCTGGCAGTTAAATTAATGGAAAGGATAAAAGCACTATACTATATTGAGACTCCAATTTCCCCGGAGAAAGCTGCTGAAGTGTTAGCAGGTGAACAATCCTCAGGAACCTTCGTGGCAGTACCTGGAGAAACAGCAGAACTAAAGGAAAAATTTGCAGCTCGTGTGGAAAATGTACAAGTGCTCGATACAGTAAAATCACCTTCTATTCCAAGCTCAAAAACTTTTGCCGGAAGTTATCAAAGAGCTGTTGTAACCGTCTCCTGGTCTACTGGCAACTTTGGATTCAATCTGCCGGTTCTTACATCTACTTTACAAGGTAACTTATATGAACTTAGACAGTTTACAGGATTGAAGTTGATGGATATTGAATTTCCACCTGGATACGTTAGTCATTTCAGGGGACCTGCATATGGAGTCACCGGATGCAGAAATTTAACTAATGTACATGGAAGGCCATTAATCGGTACAATTATAAAGCCTAGTATTGGACTCACCCCGGAACAGACGTCAGACATGGTTCAAACTCTTGCCGGGGCAGGAATTGATTTCATAAAGGATGATGAATTGTTATCTGCATCTTCAAATTCACCTTTTGAAAAAAGAGTGGATGTTGTGATGGAGGTATTGAATAGGTATGCTGATCAGACAGGGAAAAAGATCATGTATGCTTTTAACATTTCTGGTGAAATAGATGAAATGATCTCCAGGTATGAGTACATTATAAAATCCGGAGGGACATGTGCGATGATCAGCATAAACAGTGTTGGACTATCAGGAACAAAAAAGATATGTGATATAGGAGAACTGGCAATTCATGCACATCGAAATGGATGGGGCATGCTCACACGTCATCCTTTGCTTGGTATTGATTTTCCTGCTTATGAGAAAATATGGCGTTTGGTGGGTGTTGACCAGTTGCATGTAAATGGGATTCAGAACAAATTCTGGGAAGATGATGATTCGGTAGTACGTTCTATTGAATCGTGTTTAAAACCCTTAGGTAATCAGAATTTACTTCTTCCTGTAGTTTCTTCAGGTCAATGGGGCGGCCAGGCGCCTGAAACATATAGGAGAACAAAAACACTTGATCTTTTATATATGGCGGGTGGGGGTATTATAGCACATCCTTCTGGCGCGGCAGCCGGAGTGAAAGCATTGCACCAGGCCTGGGAAGCTGCTGTAGAAGGATTATCCGTTTCCGATGCTGCAAATAAATATCCTGAGTTCAAATTATCAGTTGAAAAGTTCGGAGCTAAATAAATTCATGAAGAAGTTATTGCTTGCATATTATGGAGATGATTTTACCGGATCGACAGATGCGCTGGAGTTTATCAGCCGTGCTGGTTTAAAATCTGTATTATTCATCGAACCGCCAACCAAAACTCAGTTAGATAGGTATCCAGACCTGGATGCAATAGGAGTTGCTGGCATGAGCCGTTCGTTATCTCCGACGGAAATGGAGCAAATACTTCCACGTGCTTTTCAGGCATTAAAAGAAATGCAGCCAAAGCATGTTCATTATAAAGTTTGCTCAACATTTGATTCGTCTCCCAAAGTGGGAAGTATTGGTAAGGCTATAGATATTGCTGCAGAAGTATTCAATAGTTCGTTCATTCCATTGTTAGTAGCGGCACCTATTTTAGGCAGGTACTCTGTGTTTGGAAACTTATTCGCCCGTATGGGTATAGGTAGTGATGGTGATGTGTATAGGTTGGATCGACATCCCTCAATGAGTAAGCATCCCATAACTCCTGCTGATGAAAGTGATATTTGTTTGCACCTGGCAAAACAAACAAAGAAACAAATAGGTCTACTTGATATTTTAAACATCCAGCAAGGAAAGGAAAGTTGTATCACTGCGTTGGAAGGATTAAAGGATAGAAAAACAGACATCATTTTATTTGATGCACTTTACCAGCAGCAACTGCAACTTATTGGCGATCTTATTGATACCGAAGCTGAAAGTTCATCACCTTTATTTTCAGTTGGATCATCCGGTATTGAGATGGCTTTAGGTGCATCCTGGAATAAGAAAGATGTAATTACTGACGAAAATATATGGGAAGTTCCATCCGAAGCATCTTCCATTCTGGTACTTTCTGGAAGTTGTTCCCCTGTAACCGCGGGACAGATAAAGTGGGCTAAGCAACAAGGATTTAAAGAGTTAGAGATTGATGCAGGTGCAGTGGCTAACCATAAAATTTCAAATCTGGTTGAACTTTATTGCAGTCAGGCTATAGATTGCCTGCAACATAACCAGAGCGTTATTATACATACGGGTGGTACCTCAAATAAAACTATTGTTCAGCAAGATTCTGCCAGGCTATTGGGAACATTTTTAGGGATGCTTGGTCATTCAATTTGTAAGCAGAAAAAGGTAGAGCGACTCGTTATTGCAGGAGGTGATACTTCGAGTTATGCAGCCCGTGCGCTTGGAATTGAAGCCGTTGAAATGATAGCTCCACTAGTTCCTGGGGCCCCTTTATGTAAAGCTTATGCACCAGGTTCTCCGGTCGATAACATTGAATTGAATTTCAAAGGAGGGCAGGTAGGAGCTGAGGATTTCTTCGAATTATTGAGGAGAGGATCTATCATTAAACCCGTTTATAGCTGATGATGTTCTTTAGCATTTGCATCATACATTATTAAGCTAATAGGTATAGTAGAAAGATAAATAAATGAATTATGTTAAAAACTTTAGGTCTTATTCACACTTCTGCAACATTGGTTCCTATATTCCAGGATTTATGTAAGCAATACTTGCCCGGCGTGCAGGTTTTCAATATTGTAGATGATAGCCTCATTAAAAATGTGATCAGGAATGGGTGTTTAACTCCCGATACAGGTCGAAGAGTAGTAGATTATGTGGGTTCTGCAGAAGCAGCAGGCGCAGATTATATTATGGTCACCTGTTCATCCATAGGTGCCGCAGTAGAAGCATCTGCACCTTTAACTAAAGTTCCTGTATTAAGAGTTGATCAACCTATGGCGGATAAAGCCATTCAACTTGGTTCTACTATCGGTGTAATTGCAACTTTGCCCACAACCCTTGAGCCAACAACAGATCTTGTCAAGAGAAGGGCCGCAGCGGCAGGGAAAGAAGTAAAGATTATTTCACGTCTTTGCGAAGGTGCTTTTGATGCTTTGATGAGCGGAGATGCTGCAAAACATGATGCGATGGTTGCAGCTGCTTTGAAGGATTTAAGTAAACAGGTAGATGTTATTGTGTTGGCACAAGCTTCAATGGCCCGAGTTGTAGACAACCTTGATCCTGCTGATAAACAAGTTCCCATTCTGGCAAGTCCAACTATTGCTGTACAACATTTGTCTACAGTTCTGTCTCAATAAATATTTACATGAAACGAATCCTCCAGATCTGCCTTGCTTCGACATTCATTGCTCTATTATTCATAGCCGCCGGTTTAATCTTTCAGAACTATGCTATGTGGAAAATAGCATCAATTATCGCTGCATTATGTTTGCCCATTGGTCTTGGTGCAGTTAGCTCATTAAGGTCTTATAGGTATACGGCATGGATTATTGCTGCAGTTGTATGTGCAATGATGTATCCCGCGGCCTTCACTCACTGGGGTACTTTTGACTTGCGAAATAAATGGTTGATATTGGTGATTGTGCAGATCGTTATGTTTGGAATGGGGATACAAATGAGTCTGAAAGACTTCTCAGGAATAGCTACAACTGGTAAGGGAGTTGCAATTGGATTGTTTTGTCATTTTTCAGTGATGCCTCTAATGGGATTGCTTCTGACTAAAATATTTCATTTTCAACCTGAAATTGCTGCAGGTATCATACTTATTGGTTCTTGTTCAAGTGGGCTAGCTTCGAATGTAATGGTTTATCTCGCAAGAGCCAACCTCGTATTATCCGTAGTAGTAACAGCAATGGCCACATTAGTGGCACCTTTCCTGACTCCATTATTAATGAAATTACTTGCAGGAACACTGATAGAAGTGAAGTTTATCAATATGATGATGGAGATTATAAAAATAGTTATTGTCCCTATTGGAGCTGCTTTACTTCACGATTTTCTTAAATCTGCTTCTATAAAAGATTGGAAGGTTGTTCGTGTAATTTTTACCATCAGTGCTATTTGGCTCCTTGCTTTACCATTAGGTTCCTGGTCGTTTTTCCAGCATTCAATTGCATCTGCTGCATTGTTGCAGAGTGTTGAGATACTTGGTTTCTTCTTTGGAGCTTTTATACTCGGCGTTGTTTATCACCTGCTGGCCACAAGATTTGCTAAAGTAGATTCTTTTATGCCTTATTTGTCAATGTTTGGAATTGTTTACTTCACCACAGTTACAACTGCAGCCGGCCATGATAATCTGCTGACAGTCGGAGTCCTTTTATTTTTTAGTTCTGTAATTCACAATGCAGCAGGATACTTTTTTGGTTATTGGTTAGGCAGGCTATTAGGACTGGATAAAAATTCCTCAAGGACGATTGCTTTCGAAGTAGGTTTACAAAATGGAGGTATGGCTTCAGGTCTTGCAGGCAGTATGGGTAAATTGGGAACGTTAGGTCTGCCTGCGGCAGTATTCAGCCCCTGGATGAATATTTCAGGTTCTTTACTTGCTAATTACTGGAGAAGGAATCCGGCTACAGATACTAAACACATAAAATCTAAAAATGACATTGAGCAATTGCCTGTTGAGACTCCAATGGTTTCTTAGCTATAAACTCATGTAACTTTTAAAATATACCACTTGGAACGTCCAGTTTTCTCAATAAATGAAATGATGAAAAAACTTCGTGTTTTAATAATTTGCCTGTTTATTTTTTTGTACAATTCTTTTGTATATGCTCAACTGGTGGATAAAACGCCGGCAGCGATTCCCAATATACCGACAATATATAATACTGAACCCTATGAAGATCCTTTAGTCAGTGGTATTAACAGGGATCCTTCAAGAGCAACTGCATACTCCTTTTCCTCTGTTGAGGATGCATTGAAAGGTGATCGGACTAACTCACGAATGATCTCCTTAAATGGAGAATGGGACTTTTCTTTTGCATTTAAACCTTCTGATGCACCTAAGGATTTCTACAAAAGTCGTGTGCATGGCTGGGCAAAGTTGGAAGTGCCAGGTAATTGGGAGATGAAGGGTTATGATAAACCAATCTATAAAAGCGCAGTCTATCCGTTCCGTCCTGTTAATCCGCCGCATGTGCCGCAGGATTACAATGGGGTCGGTTGTTACCAGACAACCTTTGCAGTGCCTGCTGATTGGAAGAACATGAATATTACTCTTCATTTTGGGGGGGTGAGTTCAGCTTATAAAGTTTGGTTGAATGGAAAGTTCCTGGGGTATGCTGAAGATAGTTTTCTTCCGTCTGAATTTAACATTACTCCCTATCTGCAGGATGGTGAAAATATATTGTCTGTTTGGGTCATTCGATGGAGTGATGGAAGCTTTCTAGAGGACCAGGATCATTGGAGGTTAAGCGGTATTCATAGGGAAGTATTCCTGCTTGCTGAACCTAAATTGCGGATTGCTGATTTCTTTTGGCAGGCTAAATTAGATAAGCAGTATAAAGATGCTGTGTTTAGCCTAAGGCCCAGGATTGAAAATTTGACTGGTAGGGAAGTTCCCGGTTACAATGTGAAGGCACAATTGTATGATCAGAAAAATAAAGCTGTTTTCGATAAACCTTTACAGAGGAGTGCAGAAAGTATCATCAATGAAATTTATCCACGCTTAGACAATGTTAAGTTTGGTTTATTAGAATCAAAAGTGATTAATCCGGATAAATGGAGCGATGAGATTCCCAATCTCTATACACTTGTTATTTCTCTTGAAGACAGCACCGGTAAATTATTGGAAGCTAAGAGTTGCAAAGTGGGATTTAGATCAATTGAGTTTTCAAAGGATAACAGTAAGTTATTGATAAATGGTAAGCTGACTTACTTGTATGGTGTCAACCGCCCGGACCATCATCCAACAAAAGGGAAAGCGCTTTCCCGGGAAGATATTTTACAGGATGTGAGAACAATAAAGCGATTCAACTTCAATTGCATACGCACCAGCCATTATCCAATGAATCCATACCTGTATGATCTGTGTGACGAGTATGGAATTTATGTTATTGATGAAGCTAACCTTGAGACACATGGATTGGGTGGCAAGCTAAGTAATGATCCTATTTGGACGGGAGCTTATCTTGAGAGAAGTAATCGTATGGTCATGAGGGATAAAAATCATCCCAGTGTAATCATATGGAGTTTAGGTAATGAATCCGGCAGAGGACCTAATCATGCTGCAATGGCTAACTGGATTCATGATTTTGATATTACTCGCCCCGTGCATTATGAACCAGCAATGGGTAATCCCCGTTTAGAAGGATACATTGATCCATCAGATCCGAGGTACTTAAAACCGAATGATCATTCACACCGATTGCAGAACCCGCAGGACGAGCCATACGTAGATATAGTCAGTCGTATGTACCCCGGAATATATACTCCAAAACTCCTGGCTGAACAAAAAAACGGAGATCACAGGCCCATCTTCTTTGTAGAGTATTCTCACGCTATGGGTAATTCAAATGGTAACATGAAAGACTTCTGGGATGTATTCCGTTCCACACCTCGTGTTATTGGAGGTGCAATTTGGGAGTTTAAAGACCAGGGTTTATTAAAAGTGGACTCTGCGGGTGTCCCATTCTATGCATATGGAGGAGATTTTGGAGAAAAGTATTTTGACAATTTTACCATCAAGGGAATAGTGGCCTCTGATGGCAGGCCCAAAGCTGCAATGTATGAATGCAAAAGAGTATTCCAGGGGGTCAATTGCGAGTTAATTGATAAATCAAAGGCATTGGTTAAGATTACAAACAGGCATGCAGTTAAATCTTTAGCAGCTTATTCTATCCAGTTGATCATTCGTGAAGACGGAGAAGAACTTGTGAAAAAACAATTACCTGCAATGAATCTTGGCGCGGGGAAAGACACGATTATATCTATTGCTCCTTATTTACCGAAATTTAAAAAAAGTTCAGAATACCTTGCAGATATTCACTTCACCCTTGCTTATGATCAGCCCTGGGCTAATAAGGGATTTGAAGTCGCGTCAAACCAGTTTGCAATAACGCCATTGGCCAGGATAAAAACATTAAAGACAGTTTACCCAACTGTTTCTGTAAAGGAACAAACTGGAGCTTACATTTTTACTGGAAATAATTTTGAAGTAAAGATTGATAAAATAAATGGGGCGCTAACATCTTATATATGGAATGGAAGGGAGCAAATATTTCAACCCTTGTTGCCGAAATTTAAACGCCCTTTGACAGATAATGATCGGCGCGGATGGAAACCGAACAAAAAGCTGCACCAATGGTATGAATCGATCCCAATGCTGAAACGCGTTTCGGTAAATAAATTAAATCCTGGTGAAATCCAGGTTACCAGCAGATATACATTGATACACGATAGCGCTTCAGTAAATGTAGAATACCTTGTATACGGAAACGGAATAATAAAAGTTAACTACCATTTACAAGTATTGCCAGGTTTACCAAATATTCCAAAAGTTGGTATGCAAATGGCAATTGATAGATCTTATGATTCCATTAGCTGGTATGGTAAGGGGCTGCTGGAAAATTATATAGATCGTAACGATGGATTTGATGCTGCAGTCTACTCACAAGGAATTTACAACTTTATGGAGCCGTATGCAGTGCCACAGGAAAACGGCAATAGAACTGATGTCCGATGGATGTACTTGTCCAATAAGAATAACCAGGGGTTATTAATTGTAGCGGATAGTTTATTAAGTATGAGTGCATGGCCTTATACAGAAGAAAACCTGGAAAATGCGAAGCACACGAACATGCTTAAAGATGCAGGGTACATTACCTTAAATATTGATCTTGTACAAATGGGAGTGGGAGGCAATGATAGTTGGAGTGATGTAGCTGCACCATTAGACAAATACCAGGTTAAAGCAAAGCCATATTCTTATTCTTTTTACATACTGCCGTATTCAGGTGATCTCACAGGAATTCAAGATAAAGTAATGGCGGTAAGATATATGTCAACAGCGTCTAAATAGTAGATAAACCAAAAAGATTTAAAGGTTATGAAGAGTTTCTGCAGCATACTGCTTTCTAACTTTCTTGTAAGTTTTTTCAATATTTCAGTTGTTTTGATAATAGCAATCACAGCACCTGTTACAGTGTTGGCTCAGCAGAAAACTACTTCCCTGGAGAACACATTTAAAAATCCTCCTGCAAGTGCAGCGCCATGGGTGTTTTGGTACTGGTTGCAGGCAAGTGTATCTAAAGTAGGTATTACGGCTGATTTACAGGCGATGAAGGATGCAGGGATAGGTGGAGCTTACCTGATGCCAATTAAAG
>JBLNAY010000202.1:0-2545 GCA_050259715.1 Candidatus Dadabacteria bacterium | reverse complement strand
CAATTGCAGTATGTAGTTGCCAGCCTGCAAAGTGCATTTGAGTTTGCCATGTAGAGATGCATCATTGTGCATCCTGGTATGTTAGTCAGATATGCAACCGAACGTCTCTACAAAATCAACTCATCTCTTCGCGGTAATGGAAATTACCTGGTACCCGGCGTGTTGCGCATACGGGCGATCAGAAACAGCAATACCTTGTGATTTGCCGGGGAGCACATTGGTAAACACTTTGGTATCCCGCTCGATTATGCAGTTCTGGTCATTGAAGAACAAGATATCTACCTGTGCACGTACAATTGTTTTGTTGCTGTTATTGTTCATATTTACAATTAGCCCCTGCACACCTTTCAACCACTTGTAACGGGTGGTTGAGGTACTTACATTAATAGATTCAATGAGATCCTGTTCAGGATTAGCAGATTCCGGTTGCTGTACTTCTTTCTTACCAAATACTTTCCTTAAAACTCCTTTCTTCTTTTGCTCTCCTTCAACAAAATTTACTTGTGCAGGCTTGTGAGTGTAATCAACATTGGGAGGAAAGGCAGTGACGGGAGTAGATGCAGTAACGGAAGCCGAACCGCTTTTAACTTCAGGTATTCGTTTCACCACCACCTGCGACTTCTTCATACGCCTGTGAATTAAAGGTTTCCTAAAGGAATTACCATTCTTTACTTCAACTACTGAAGTTGAATCTTCAACAGGAATATAGTTGATTGTATAGGTGGAGTCTGTATTTTTTTGAATCGCACTATCAGCAGCTACAATAGCTGCAGGCTGTTGAACGGAAGTATTCTCCTGCTTCGGAGTTTTATTTCGTTGTTCTTTCTGCCGGAAAGCTGTGAGAAACTGGTAGGCGACAATTATCAAAGCAATAGCCAGGATAGCAACCACACTAATAAACACTCTTGTTCTGCCGCTGCCTGGTCCTTTAAATTTTGCTTTATATAATTTCTTATTGGATGCTACGGGCGTGTCAACGGACAATTGTTCTTCCACTAACCTGATCTTCTGCCTTAACTGTGTGATCTTCTCAGAGAGTTCATCCAAAGTCACTTCCTCTTCAATATTCTGTTCGACATTAGCCTTTTTTTGCAGAGCAGGATCAGTGATCCTTTTTATTATAGGATCGACTTCTTTCTTTTTAATTTCAGCTGTGGGAGACAAGCCAAAAGGAAGGCCTAATTCAAATGGATAGCACCAGCCGCTATTTTTCGAAGTATCCCAGAGAAGGTCGGATTCAGTTAGTTGTAAAGACTTCAGGTCCGCCAGGCTATACGGGCCTGATTGTTCCTGTTGACGAAGCAATAAATAAACCTTTTGCATGATATTGGATTAGGTGGCTCAGCGGGTACGGTTTATTTACTGTCGAAAATAGCTAAAACAGATTTATTATAATAGGACAAATGGAAATAAATAAAAGAGAAATTTTTAAAAGCTGAAATCCGGGTAACAAAAGAAGCGGAAAGCACGTTACCTGGCATAAAATATAAATCAGGTAGGTAATTGCCTGTCTCAAAGACTTGATCTTGCTAATCTCTTAGATGTACCTGTATTAAGGATGAGAGAAGGATGACAATCTTTTAATCTTATAAGTCAGTGTTCAGAAAATTACACTGAGGCAATCATCCAAAAAGTTGAATCCCCATCCGGGTTTATCGTGAGGATGGGCAAAGCCGTCTTTGATCACCATAGGATTATCAATAAGCGGATCTATCCAGTCAAACGACTCTACACCAGCACCGTTTGGAATAGAACATACCAGCGGCACGTCATAATCCTTGTAATAATGGGGGAGCACCGGGAGATGATAACTTGCCGCCAGGGCAGCACTCTCCCGCCACTTTTCTACTCCGCCAATACGCAGAAGGTCCGGTTGCCAGATGTCCAGCGCTTTACGTAAAATAAGTTCTTTCAGTGGCACCATATCATACTCCCTCTCTCCCATAGCTAAAGAAATACCTGTCTGTTGCTTCAGCACCTGGTAACCGTCATAGTTCTGGTGATCCAGGGGCTCTTCAAACCAGTAGATATTCAATTCACGGGCGGTACGGGCCAGTTGAATCGCTGAAGGCAGGTCCATACCCTGGTTGGCATCCATCATGATGTTGATGTCGTCCCCTACAGCATGTCGCACCTGCTTTAGGCGTTCAACATCCGTCTTCCACGATGGAGAACCCACCTTGATTTTAACGGCTGTAAACCCACGGGAGGCATAATCCGATACTTCCCTTATTAGTTCATCTATCGTGTAGGATAGCCATCCGCCACTTCCATATATAGGGCATTGGTCTTTACATGTTCCCAATAACTTCCATATGGGCTGTTCGAGGGTCTTTGCCCATGCATCCCACATGGCAATATTAATAGCTGCCTGTGCCCAGCGATTGACGCCTGTATTGCCGAAGTATTCTGATAAACCATTGATCCTTTCATACACTTTCCCTGTTTCATGTGCCGGCACTCCTTTCACTATTGGCATGAGGTCCTTAAAAGCTCCTACGATTGCATTGGGAGAATATTGAAAGCTAAGGAGGTAGGATTCGCC
>JBLNAY010000201.1:0-10406 GCA_050259715.1 Candidatus Dadabacteria bacterium | reverse complement strand
TGTTCACAATTGTCACATTTGTCACTTTGGTCATTTTGCATAATTGCTGTATTAAGCTTAGTGGAAGAAAAGATTTGGAGGTTTATGGTTTTAAACAACATGCGACCCCTCCAGGTTCGATGGGTCATTTAGTTGAGCATTTTGCTACTAACATTTGAATCCTCTGGATACATTTCTTTACCGGGCATTTCCTTCACCAGCAAACCATTGCTACAGGGTGTTTTAGCCCCGGGGGTTAATCCCGAAGGGATTACATGTTAGTAGAAAAGCACTCCTCCCGTGTCAACTCCCGACCCCGGAGGCGGTCGCATGTAATCTTCCCGCCGTTGGAGAAACCTGGAGATGTATATAGCGGCTAATGTTCCAATAGGCATAATGTGCAGATTTGCACAACTGGATAATGTGAACAATGTTCACAATTGTCACATTTGTCACTTTGGTCATTTTGGAGAATTTTTTTATCAACCTTAGTGGAAGAAACGATTAGAAGCGGGTCAAATAAATAGCGTGCGACTCTTTCAGAGTCGAATTCCCTCTATTTATAATCCTTAATCGGCCATGATTCACTTCATTTAACGCAAAACGCGCATTACGTTTCGGCATCCCGCATGCTCCAATCAATAATCGTATATTCACTGATGATGCGATTATCCCTTCAAACATCTTAATCAACTAAATAGTTCAGGCAATGAAATATCTTCTTCTTTTCGCACTTGCATGTATTACATCTGTATTGTCAATGGCACAAAGCGGGCAGGACAGAGACGCCGTAAAGAAAGTGATCATTGCCTTCCAGGATGATTTTAATAATGGATCATTTCATTCGTCCGCCTATACCACCAATGACTGGGTGCATATCAACCCGGGTGGTGGTATGACAAGAGGTCGCGACGCCGTGCTGAAAGAAGTGAAAGAGGTTCATCAAACCTTTTTAAAAGGCGTTACCATGACCATTGATTCTATGATCATTCGCTTTATCACACCTACTGTAGCAGTGGCTAACGTTATCAATAAAATGAGCCATTACGAGTTACCGGCAGGAGTAAGCCACGATAATGAACGGCAGATAAAAACATATATAATTGTAAAGCATAAAAATAGCTGGCTGTTATCACATGATCACAATACAGTTGTACAAGGTTCAAATACCGCAGTAGATACTCACTAATTTCCTGTCACAGATATTGTGTTTGAATCATTTGCCTCGATGGAGAACAACTACTTACTAGTCATGTAAATGATACTTCTCCTGCAATTACCTGGTAAAATTTACAGCCATTTGCTTTTGCTTTTCTACAGCAGGCAAATAGTACATGGAAATATTGCTTGCAATTAGCCATACTCGCGGGCGAAGTAAATTGAATAATCCGGATAATGTGAACAATGTTCACAATTCACATTTTTCACTTTAGTCATTTTGCAGAATTGCTGTATTACTTCGCCCGCAAAGTCTCTGCTTGCGCCTCTCTTGAGCAGGACTTGCGCGGGGGAAGTAATCATCAAATCATCATTTAACAACGTTAAGCCCTTCACCTTTTGAAAGATTCCCGGGATCACCAGGCTAGCTGCCGGTTAAAATGTAAACCGCCACACCAGCTTTGCTGCTCCTGTTTCAGTACCGGGTCGATTAAATGTGAAGTACTTTAAATTCTGATACCCCCTGTTGTAAACAACATACAGGTCGGATCCAATATTTGGTATCCAGTGCAAGCGGAAGTTTCCCAATAGTAAATCATCTAATGAATTCCATTGTACAAAACCCGAAAGATCCAGGCGGGGATTGAATGCATAATTGATGTATTCTGCTAATTCGTGGGTGGTTACTTTTCCCTGCGGCAAACTAATCTTGTTGAGTGTATACCCCGTCTTAAAGTTCAGGTGCTTGTTGACGTTAATTCCTACATCACTTTCCACGGCAACAATTTTCCCTTTATAGAATCCGCCGCGGTTATACCTTGCCTCCAGCCAGATTTTCCTTCCCTGGAAGGTTTCAACCTGTATTTCCTCCCCGTACATCCAATATTTTCCAGCCGGTATTTCGATGTTACCGGTTAAAGAAAATGCAGAATCAAGGCGTTCAAACTGTTGAAGGAAATTCAATTCAAAGCTTTCTCCACTTTTGGTAAAGAACCCCAGCGGCCTGCTTTCATTTGAGAAGCTTTCCAGTTCGCCCGTCGTATGGGTTCTATATAGATCAAAGCCCCAGGGGCGGATAAACATTTTACGAATGCCATATTTTGTAAACCAGCGCGGCGTCCAACGAAAATACCAGGTGAGATTATCAAAGTTCCTGCGATTTAAAAAGCCTAATTCAGGATTATAGTCCTGTTGAACACTCCGAACACCAATATAATTATCAACGAGGTCATTCGGGTAATCCACAAACAAGTTCCAGGCATAAGTATCACTACCGGTTTTCGCCCTGTCAAAACTTTTGCTCACCATGCTGCCTATAACAAGGTTTTTATTTTGTAGAAACTTCGAGGTGGAATAAGCACCATCCAGGCCGGCGACCTGGTTACTGATATCACTGTTATTCTTTGAAGTAACAATAGCGCCTATATAAGACTGTGGTCCAACATCTCTTTTGTACCGGATAACAGAATTGTTTGTGGCGGGTATCTTCCCCGCCGCTGCAGTTTGCAGGTTTAATAAACCAATATTGTTTTTACCTACTTTACCAAACAGCCTGCCCCCCGCAATAATAGATACCGGCTCGAAGTTTTCAAGTCCTATTTTCCTTGTGTAAAAAGCTTCGTTATTACCACCTAAATTGAATTGATAATCCTGGTATCCCTCAAGAAAGAACTCCCGCTTTTCTGGATAAAACAAGTTAAAACGGGTGAGGTTCACGACAATACGATCGGCTTCCACCTGTGCAAAGTCAGTGTGGGTAGTGAGATTTAATTTAAGTGTAGGACTAAGATTTACATTCAGATCGCCCCCCAGCTTACCCGGATATTGCGTGGGCTGTGACTCTCTCTTTTCAAAACCCACTAAACTGTATGGTTTTAATTCAAAGGTTTTAGCATAGGCGATGTTATTAATACCTGCGAGTGTTCCTGCCTGGGAGATGTTCTCCAATGCATAATTTCTATTCCATCCCTGCCAAAGAACCTGCTCATTGTTATTGCGAATATTCCGTTCAAAATTGATAGCCCACACGTGGACTTTTTCTTTTTTAAATTGAAGTGTGTTGAAGGGAATGCGTATTTCTGCAAACCACCCTTCGGCAGTTATAGAAGTTTTTGCATCCCATACACCGTTCCAGTCAGAATTGGAGTTTTCCTGTCCTGACACCAGGGCATCGGCTCTTGCACCATTGGGATTGATGATGAACAAATAGCCGTTACGTTTGTCATTGAAAGGACTGATGATCACTTTAAAATTATCTTCCGTCTCATAATCAAAATCTCTTTGAAGAAACTTGGCGATGATCTTATTTTTTGTTTGGTAACACCACACTCCAACGTACAAAGCAAGAGGATCATAAACAACAGTCACTTTCGTTTGCTCTGTGGCTCGCTTGCCGAAATCCAGTTCCCGCTGTGTGAAGTTGGTGACTGCAGGTGCTTCAGACCATATGGAATCTGTGAGCTTCCCATCAAAGTTTACGTGGTGAATGGCACTAGCCTGGATGGTGTCCGGAGTGCTGTGTTGGGCATAAACAACGGAAGATTGGAATATCAAAATAGCAGCCGGCAAAAGGTGATATATTCTCATCCGCCAGCAAATCTACTTATTGATTAGTTAAAGGGATAAGATTGCTCCTTTGCCATTGTTGCTTCGATAAACCGAGACTCGCGGACGAAGTAAATCAGGATAATGTTCACAATGTTCACAATATTCACAATATTCACTTTAGTCATTTTGCAGAATTCCTGTATTAATCGGCCGCAGGTTTCTGCCTGGCCTCTCTTGAGCAGGACTCATATCTTGCTAATTATTTAAATTACTATAGATATCAAGGCACATTGATACCTCAAAAGGGACAAAACAAGTGCATGCACTATGTTGGCCGCGAGACATCTTCTTTGTGCCTTTTTCTTCCTTAGCCAGAACAGTACCTAAAGATGAAGTAACATACTTCAATCTAGAATAAAACATGAGTCAAGGCAGTTGAAGAAATTGATATCATTATTTATTAACCTAAACTTATTTTATGGACGCTATTCGTTATGGAATAGGCATTGACATGGCCATGGAAAAGTTTGATGCCTGCATTTCTGTTATCAATTTACAACAGCAAGTTGATGTAAAATGTTCACGCACTTTCACCAACACACCAACTGGCTATCAGCAGTTATTTAAATGGGTAAAGAAGAATTGTTCACTTCCAATACCTATTGTTTATTTGATGGAGGCTACGGGAATTTATTACGAAGGATTAGCTTCTTATTTGGATTTAAATAAATGCTTTGTAAGGGTGATACTTCCAAATAAGGCAAAGAGATACAAACAAGCATTGGGACTAAGATCAAAAACAGATAGTATAGATGCAAGGAGCCTATCCCGGATGATCTGTGAACAATCCTTACCTAGATGGATCCCAATGAGCAAAAACATTTACTTACTACGTGGGTTGACCAGGCAGATGCAAGTGATTACAAAAGAAAGCTGCAGGTTGAAGTCTCAGCTTCATGCGCAGAAGTTCGGCATGTATAAAAATAACGAGGTAATTAAATGCTTGAACCAGCAGTTGAAGCTTCTCGAAAAACAGAAAGAAATCCTGGAATCAAAAGTATTGCAGATCATTAAAGAAGATGAAACGCTAAATAGTAAATGTGAAAAGATTTGCAAGATAAAAGGGGTAGGGAAAATGTGCCTTGCAGTAATTATAGCAGAAACAAATGCATTTTCACTATTTGAAAATGTTGCCCAGGTTGTAAGTTATGCCGGGTATGATGTCATAGAAGATCAATCTGGTAAACATAAAGGAAAGAGTAAAATATCTAAGCAGGGCAATGGTAGGATTAGAAGAATGATGCATTTGCCTGCTTTTAATGTTGTACGGCTAAAACAAAGACCGTTCGCTGAACTATATTATAGAATTTATGACAGAACGAAAGTAAAAATGAAAGCTTATACCGCTGTTCAAAAGAAGCTACTGATTCTTGTGTATACATTATGGAAAAAAGATGAAGCTTATGATCCCTTCTATGAACTCAGAATATCCGGAGAAGAGGGAGTTGGAGCTCTCTTTCGTTACTGTTGATCAATTGATGCAGAAAAAAAGTAGCTCCGCTGTTGAGCAGAGCTACACAAGATGAACATCCGTCGAATGATCGCCGTTTGCCCTCTTTCGTTATTTAAAATTAAAAAATATGCATAAATAAATTTGGTATTTCTGACAGTACCTCGCGGGGTCTTTGTGAAGTTGAATTCACCTATGAAAAATTACCCTTTTGGGGTATAGGATTGAATATCGCAATAATTTAAATTGTAGCTTATAAACCAACGTAAACATTCTTGTATATATGAATTTACCAAATGGCACTATTGAAACGAAGTACCTGGAAGTAGATAATGTAACTCTCGCATATAAAGAAGCAAACCCGCAGAACGAAATCACAATCTTTTTCATCCATGGTAATTCCTGTTCTTCCACCATTTGGGAGCCCCAGTTGAAGGACGAGTTATTCAGTAATTACCGGTTGGTAGCGTTTGACCTGCCGGCGCATGGTAAGTCTTCTGCACATCCCGAGGACAAGTATGGTGTCCAGGATCTAGGGAATCTTTTAGCAAAAGCTGTCAAACAATTGTCGGCTCATTCACCTTACTTCCTTGCAGCACTTTCCATGGGTGCGAATATCCTAACTGAAATGTTGAATTACCAGGTGCTGCCCCTTGGAATTATACTCATTGGCCCCACAATTATTGGCGATGAATTTCACATGGGAAATATTGGTCTGCCCGGATTAGATCCAACTGTTTTGTTTACTGATGAAGCGGATGATCAACAGGTAGTTGCATATTATTCAGGGGTATTATTAGATCCGGATGAGAAGACACTTACTTATTTGCTGGATGAATACAAATCCGTTAAACTGCCGTTCCGTTCGGTTCTGATAGGCGAAGCCATTAAAGGGAACGTATCCAATGAGCTGCAACTGTTAAGGAACTTTGCTAAGCCCGTACTCATAATATTTGGAAAAGATGAAACTGTTGTCAATCCAAATTACCTGGATCATGCCGATGTTCCAAAATGGTCTGGTAAAGTGCAGTTTATTGAAAAAGCAAGCCATCTTGTTTCGCTGGAACAACCGGAAGAGTTGAATAATGTAATCAGTGAATATGCAAATGAACGCACTACAGAATACCTTTTTTCTTTGCCAGGTAGATCAGTTCCGACGAGTTCTTAGCATTCAGCTTTTCCAGTAGTTTCTTGCGGTGATTGTCAACGGTGTTTTTGCTGATGAAAAGCTTTTTTGCTATCTCTTTACTTTTCAATCCTTCGTTTATTAATTGAAGTATTTCGGCTTCCCGCTTGCTCAATCCATCCTGGAGGGTTTCCGGGAAATAAACGGCTTTATATATTGGCAATTTCGACAAACTGGAAAAATTCCGGTCGACTTTCTCTATAGTAAAGATCACTTTGTTATCCTCCTTGAAATGGCTGATGTCGATTGCAAATCCAACACAGGCCATTGGGATGTGATCCGGTGAAATATAATAAGTTGCCCTTTGTAAAACCGAAACGTAGATATCTCCTTTCCCTTTAACTCTATAATTATAAGAAAAGGAATAATTAGTGCTTTCCTGCGGGCTTACATTTTTCAGAAAGGCTGCTATTTCTTTTACGATATTCTTATTAAAAATCTCGCAGTCTTTCGGGTGCCACTGTGACGTCCAGTACATGGGCCCTTCCTTCATTAAAACGGCATCATCAAAACCTAACAAGCTTTTACAGGAGGGATCTACATACAAATATTTTCCCTCGGTATAGTCAATAATAAAAAAGATAGGTGCTTCTGCATGGAACTTTAAATTGTGTATACCAAAATCCTCAAGCAAACTTTGGGCATCCGGTTTAGGTAAGTGGCTATAATTCCCAGCTTGTATAATCAGGTCCTGGTAGGAGGATGGAAGAAGTCCCGTCATATAACTATTAATTAGGCGTTTGCGTCTTTTCACATGCAATCGAATACTAATGTAATCAAAAAGTGAGAATAAACTAAAATCTATTTTCATTAACATACGTAACCCACATCCATCCTGCACAAAACATAATTATTCACATGAAATTTGCCGGTTACCACGGCTGAATCACCAGGGTTATATTAAAATAGCTATAAATGGCTATAGGCGGGTTTTGCTACAGAAAATACCTTTAGGAAAGCCAACCATATTTCTTTCAACTAAGAGACAATGAACGGAAAATCAACGATACAACTGAAGTGGAAGCCTATGAACAGCTTAAATGGGAATGGCAACCTGTTAACCGACCGGGAAAGATTAGTTCTTAAATTAATTGCCAAAGGATGCAGCCGTAAACAAATAGCTGAACGGTTATTTATATCAATAGACACTGTAAAAAAACATTTGCAGAATACTTATCGGAAGTTGGGAGCGGGGAACAAGATAGAAGCCCTGGTGAGAGCGGGCATAATTGGCGGCCATTCTTAATACAGTTATAGTGGATACAGCCCAAATATTAAGTGTAAAACAACACTTACTAAAACGGTAAAAAGAAATAGAATATTGACAGGTACCTTGAATTTCAATTAGTGAAGCAAATGATATAATGAAGGATAGGATAATTGTTTGTCCGATGCTCTGAAAGTTAACTGGTAGTCCTCCCTAAATCAGTGAACCTAAAATCATTCGGATATGAAAAAGATTTCGGTCTGCAGCATATTCCTTGCTGCTGTAATATCAGGTTGCGAGGGGGAAATTAAAAAATTACATGCTGTGTCAACGACTAATGAATTACAGGAAACCAAAGCACTTACTCCTTTAAGTGCAAGTTTTATCCAGGGCGAAACGGATACTAATAACAATGCTTTAATAACAAAATTGGATAATAATGGCAATACCACGTGGCAAACACAGTTAAATGGTTCTATTATTGATTTCCAAAAGTGTATTGTTCCTGCTCCGGATGGAGATTGGTTTATTATAGCAGCTAACCGCGAAGGGGATCATTCTTTAGCAGCTACTGAACCCTTGGTTATAGCAAAAAAAGAGGCTCCGGAAGGAGCTCGTATTGTGTCAATGTTTTCTGTACCTGTAATAAAAAACAATCAGAAAGATGTATGGTTTCCTGATTAAATAAGTGAACAGGAAGAATAGCTATAAATGGCTATTGATGAAATGTAAGGTGATGTATAGCTTAGATATATAAACGGTTTTTAGTCCTGCTGATGGGGCAAAAGCTGATTGCGGGACCAAAAATCATCCTTTGGGGTAATTGTCTGTATAATTATTTTCTTAGATATTCGTTTCTGCTCCCCTGAGAACAACACCAGTCCACTTTTTAGAAACCTAAAACTTCCGATATGAACAAGTTTTTGCTTGCTGCCGTTATTCTTTTATTGCTTGCAGGGTGCAAAAAAGAAAATCAGTTATATAGTCCTGTTAACCTGTTACCTGGTTCTTATGTACAAAATGAAGTACTGGTGACGTTTAAACCGGGTACTGATGAAGCAACCATCAATAAAATAATTTCCAAAACCGGCGCCTCCGTTAAAGAAAGAGTGTTGACAGAGGCCATGGCATTTAGTAACGACCCCGGTTACTATGTACTTTCTGTGATTGATGTTGCCGGCACTATTGAACAACTAACTAAACACTATTGCGTTCAAACAGCGGAGCCGGACTATTTGGCAAACGCGCCGGAAACGGAAAGTACTTCCATTTTAAGCAGGCCTTCAGCCAGGACAAATACTGACTTATCCAGCCAGCAATGGAATCTTTTGGGGCCTAATTCAGCGACACCGGAACCATATGGCTCCAATGCTGAACCAGAATGGGCTACCACTAAAGGGTCGAAGAATGTTTATATTGGAATTATCAACGCAGGCATTAATTACACTCACCCAGACCTGGTTGATAACATATGGACCAATCCATTTGATCCTGTGGATAAGAAAGATAACGACGGGAATGGCTATGTGGATGATATCCACGGCTGGAACTTCAGCGGGTCTAACAATAAGATTGATGGAGAATGCCTGGATTACAGGGGAAGCAGGGTAGCGGGCATTATAGGGGCGGCAGATAATGCTGATGGCATTATTGGTGCGAGTCCACTGGTGACTTATATTTCCGGAAAGTTCATGACCTGTGGTGGTGGAAGAATGAATGATGTGGTAAAAGCTATAGATTATTTTGTTTCACTGAAAGTCAATCATGGGCTGAATATTGTTGCCTTGGATAATTCGTGGTCCACTACCAAAGGAGCCAGGCCTTCCAGCACATTACAAACAGCCATCGAACGCGCCAACAAAGCCGGTATTTTGCTTGTGGCTTCTGCAGCGGATTATAATTTGAATATGGATCAATCACCCATTTACCCGGCGTGCTATCCCAACGATAATGTGATTGCTGTTGGTTCTGTTAAGAGGAGCGGTGGACTGACCACCAATTCAAACTGGGGAGCACAAACAGTGGATCTCCTTGCCCCGGGTGAATCCATCATTTCTACTTACTCTGTGACGGATCCGTATAGAACTGCCAATGGTACATGGGAAGCGGCACCACATGTTTCAGCGGCTATAGCTCTTTATGTAGCCGCAAAAGGATTAACACCTACAAACGCTGCTGATGCTGCAGCGATAAAGAGTGCTATCCTTAATTCCACAAGGTCAAATAATGAATTTACAGGATTAAGTGCTCATGGGCTGTTGGATATCTATGCTGCCTGCCAGTAAAGATTTTGTACTTACTAAATATCTTCTAATACATAAAACCTAAACCAAACCGCAACGATCATGAAGACCTTACATTGTTCCGATGCAGGATTTGATTGTCCTGCCGTAGTCACAGCCGAAACAGAACAGGAAGTTTTATCTATTGCTGCCGAACATGCGCGGGTAGTGCATGGAGTGACAGTGACACCAGAAATGGCATCACAGATCCAGGCGCTTATCAAGGAAGAAAACCCTGTAGCAACAGAGTAATATATCCGCCCATATTTAATCCCAACCATTCACTTTTCAAGTGAAAAGGAGAAAGTCTTGCGCTCTCATTTTCAATTCAACATAACTAAATACTATTTATGAAAAAGCTTTACCTGCTTTTACTGTCCTCTGTAGTTTACTTTATATCCTCTGCTCAGAATGTTGGCATCAATGCTGACGGATCTACTCCTGACAACAGTGCCATGCTTGATGTTAAAAGCAACACCAAAGGTCTTTTGATACCACGAATGCTGCAATCGGAGAGAAATGCTATCGTTAGTCCCG
>JBLNAY010000200.1:0-3111 GCA_050259715.1 Candidatus Dadabacteria bacterium | reverse complement strand
GGTATGTTTATCTGGACTGGTTTTGATTACAGGGGAGAACCCACTCCTTATGGCTGGCCATCGGTTACTTCCTATTTCGGTATGATGGATTTGTGCGGTTTTCCAAAAGATAATGCCTGGTACCTGAAATCTTGGTGGGGAACGGAACCCATACTACACCTGTTCCCTCATTGGAATTGGGGAGGACAGGAAGGAAAGATCATCAATGTATGGGTTTATAGTAACTGTGATGAAGTAGAACTATTTCTAAATAACAAAAGCCTTGGCCGAAAGAAAATGGACACCAATGGACACCTTGAATGGGCGGTTGCCTATTCGCCGGGCACACTGGAAGCTATAGCTTACAAAGATGGGAAAAAGCTTATGAGGGATGTTGTGCAAACCACAGGAGACCCGGTTGCCATCCGGTTAACACCCCATAAAAAGCAGCTAAGTGCAGACGGTGAGGATGTTTCGATAATTACTGTTGACGCACTGGACAACAAAGGTCTCCCGGTGCCAACAGCGGGTAATGAGATTACGTTCAGCCTACACGGACCGGGTAAAATCATCGGCGTTGGCAATGGAGATCCTACCTCACTGGAGAAAGACAAGTTTCTTGAAACTATTCAAACCTTCAATATCGAAAACCTGAAGGAGAAAGAACTAAGCAGCATTGATGACAAGAAAGAAGCTACTGCAGTCATTGATGATGCCAACTGGAAAGAAGCATTCAAAGACAGGGATTACAAAAAATTACCAAAGGCATATGTTTATCGCGGAAGTTTTATGCTTCCGGAAAATATATCAACATCAGTTGTGACATTCTTTTACAAAAACATAGGGCGGGAGCAGTCAATCTTTGTTAATGGAAAAAATATAGCAACAAATCTTAAGGAGGATGAGACTGCAAATGGTTTCGTATTGGATCCAGCTATTTTAAAAACAGGGCAGAATGTGATAAGCATTCTGGCAACACCTATTCCAAAGAAATATGAATGGGACAATGTGAATACTGATCCGGGATTGATACAGGTTGTTTCACCAGCTGAGCCCTGGAGAAGGAAACTGTTTAGCGGCAAGGCTCAATTGATTGTACAAAGTACAAGCGATCCAGGTGTGATCACGATCACAGCTAGTTCAGCAAAATTAAAAAGTAGTGTGCTTACGTTAGAAGTGAAGAAGGTGGATAGCCGGATGTCAATGAGTGAATGAATCAAAGGCATAGCCAAATAAAAAACCCGCCATTGGCGGGTTTTTTATTACTTACTTGTTCTTTGTTTGCTAGTCCAATAACCTCCGGTTGTTGTGGAGGACCCATAAAGGAAGGCAGATACAATAGATTTAGCGAACCGTACGAGATTTAGGGACGGACGGTAATACTCACCATAGATCTTTGCTTCCTCACGAGCATGTACAATGTTTCTGTTTTTCATATTAGGATCGCTTTATGGTGTGGAAAAATGGTGGATAAACTTAACGCTTTTTTCTTAAAAAACGAACTGATTGTCTATTTTGTATTCCAAAACTGTTAAAATCCTGCTTATGAAACATTCGGTTACCCTATTTCTGACTTTGTTGCTGTTTTATATAGTCCCGTGTTCCGCTCAATTGCCTGCACTTGTTAACTCCGATGTCAAGGCCACCCTTGAAAAAGTTATCGCTGATTTTCAGAATGATTTCAAGAACCTGAAAACAGATGAAATTACCAGTAACCCACAAACGACAGAATACCAGACTTCATTAAAGAACAGCTTCATGGAAGAAAACAGTGTAGTTCAATATTCAGCTAGCCAGCCGGTTTATAGCTGGCAGGCTACATTGTTGACCACCGAAGCTTATGAGAAGGCCTGTGACAAATACAAACGGTTCTATAAACAACTGAAGCAAGTATCACTGCGCTTAACAAAGGAGTCAACTATTCATTTGTATGGAGAATTTGAAGAACCCAGGGAATCAAGCAAGTTTGTTAGCTCTGTTTTTGATCCCATACCTGCCTCCAGTCTCCCGAGGAAATTGAAAGTGGAGTTATCTATGCAGTATGAATTCCCTGAATGGAAGGTGAAGATTGCTATATATAGAAAAGAAAAGGAAGACGAAGAGCAATAACACTAGATAACAAAGGAAGCGGGCCTCGAAGAGACCCGCTAAAGGTCGAGCCATGAATCCAAAGGAGGAATTCATGGTTGAACACATTGGAAATTGTGAGCTTATCTTATTTGTTTCAGTATTTCCCTGTAGCTTCTTTCTACGTGTTCTTTGAATTGACCATACCAGTCCTGGAATTCCTTCGTCATCATCCCACTGGTAAGGTCCGTTTCATATTCATTCAAAGTGTCAAAACCACCTTCGAGGATAAGACGGTAGGCCTCACCTGTGAAGTCGGTTAGAATTCTCATGTTTTTTGCCTTTGGGAACAGGTTGTTCTCATCTGCTTGCTTAAGTAATCCTTTTACATCTTTGAAGTGGCCAAACTTCAACTGGAAGATATCTCTCACCAGGTAAGTTGTTTTCTGGGATGACCCTCCTGGTTGAGCGCCTAGCTGCTGAAACAGAACATCTGTTTGCAGGTATATACGTGCCCTTTTTATTAAGCCATTCTTTAGCTCGTAAGACACCGTGAATGGAACGTCAATTTCCTTGTTTGTAGGTTGTATACCGGCAAATTCGCCTATATGACGGCCCTTGAGGTAAGCCTCCACAACAGCTTTGTCTTCTGCAACTATCGTGTTAATGACTTCTGCTTTAGCTTCGAAAGCGACATGATACATGAAATGTAACATGGCTCCTATTTCTGCTTTTCCTTTATGTTCTTCTCCAGTACTTAGATTTTTAAATACGGCATCATCAGCAACATACTTCAGATCATGAGATTCGAACCATGCAAGTAAATTCTTTCTTACCTGGGAGGTAAGGTCCTGTTGAATTTTCGTTTGTTCCATAATAAGAATAGTTTAAGAGTGAAGAAATAATGGTAGCTCCCACAGGCACATGGAATTATTCAAGAGTATAGTGTAATGGGCTAGAAAGGAATTCTGTACCTAAAGTTATAACCAATTCCAGGTCTAAAAGCTAAGAAGTTTATGCACCGAGTTATCCAGTCTTGATCGTCCAAGAAAATTATTTTCCAGC
>JBLNAY010000199.1:0-17490 GCA_050259715.1 Candidatus Dadabacteria bacterium | reverse complement strand
CATCATGACGAACGTTCAATGAGAGAAGATATTTGTCCGCAAAAGCATAGTTTACCCGGCTAAAGAAAGACAGGTTTGTATAACGGTACTTATTGTATTGTGGATAGGCCGGCCAAACAGTCGCCAAAGTACCGGGTTGGTTGGCGAAAGCATCTTCACGGGAAGTGAACTTTGGATAATTAGAAAACTGTCCTGTCCTGGAATCTGTTTTGGAATCATACGTTTCTTCTCCAACAAGGATGTCAAAGTCATGCTTCTGCTTCCATCCTTTTACTGAATAAGTCAGAACGTTGGAGTTGTTAAGCGTTTTTCTGTAAATGGTATCAATTTGAACAATTGGCCTACCTCCTCCCTGGTTCACTGAAAAGCTGGTAATTGAATCATAAAAACGCCTGTCAGTTAAATTATTTACATCATATCCAAATGTGGTACGAAAGGAAAGATTACGGGTTATGTTATAAGTAACATTAGCATTCAGATTATATGCCTCTGTTAACTTATTACGATACTCCGCATCAGCAAGGGAAATTGGATTTATAAGCGTCACTCCATTTCCAGGATTCACCGTAGAAGGATCCTGGTCTGTAATAGAAAGAGTGTCCGGGTAGAAAGGCCTGTATTTGACTGCATTACGCAATCTTGCGTAAGAAGTACTTGCGTCAGAGGTTCCGGTACCTACAACATCCTGGTTCGTATAACGGGCACCTGCGCCTACTTTTAGCCTATTGGTTAGCTTATAATCACCTTTTGCATTAACAATATGACGTGTAAAATGAGAATTGACTACAATTGGTTTTTCATCATTGAAAGTATATCCAAGGTTGAAAGTTGCTTTCTTGTTTCCGCCGGATGCAGTCACATTATGTTGGGTACTTACGCCTGTTTGGCCCATCATTTCTTTTTGCCAATCAATGCGGTCAACATTCCGGTATACATTGAGAGTATCCCAGGTTGAACCATAAGATCTTGCAAACGTGGTGTCATTCTGAGCCTTTGCTCTTTCATACTGAAATTGAACAAAGTCATAAGGACTCATTACAGCCAATTCTTTAGCCAGTTTGCGTACGCCAATATACCCATTGTAAGCTACAATGGTACGCCCCGGACGACCTGACTTGGTTGTGATGACAATAACTCCATTTGCACCTCTGGCTCCATAAATAGCAGTTGCAGCCGCATCTTTCAGAACGTCAATAGATTGAATGTCCTGTGGAGCTATGACATTTAATGCATTCTCTACCTGTACACCATCAACGATGTATAAGGGATCATTATTCTGCGTAATGGAGATACCGCCACGCACCCTTACACGAACATTTGCATCAGGAGAACCTTCGGAAGTACTTGCGGTAACCCCGGCTAAACGCCCATTCAGGGCTTCGGCAGCATTTGTAAGTGGTACATCTTTCAAATCCTTTGCACCAATAGAAGATACAGAGGCCAATACATCTCTTCTCCGTACTGTTTGATAGCCAATGACCACAACATCTGAAAGTGCAGCAGATGTACTGGTTAATACAGCATCAAGAGTTGATTTTGATCCAACATTTACTTCCTGTGAGCCATAGCCGATATGTGTAAATACCAGCACTGAATTATTGTTAGGAACTGTGATGCTATATTGGCCACCACTTCCGGTTTGCGTACCGGTCCTTGTTCCTTTAACCGTAACTGTGACTCCTGGTATAGGTGTACGTGCACTATCAGAAAGTACACGGCCGGTTACCTGGTGCCCCTGGCTCCATGCAAATGAAAAACAAAATGTAAATAAGAGGAATAAACCAGACTTTAGTTTCATATACAAGCCCTTTATTTTAAAAAATATGCAGTTCTCGAGAGTCTTTTCTCACCCTAAAAACCATTGAATTAATCAACAATTCTACTCACATTCATATTATAAGCAAGTTAGTTTACCTTATTTATTTACGCAAACGATGTCGGTAACGTTTGCAAATCCTACCTCTGAGAAAAAAAATGAATCTTTGCGGTAATATTTCATCCTGTAATCATTCAACTAATGCAATGAAGTTTGAAAGTGCAACAATTAAGGATATTGCCAAAGCATTAAACCTCTCAACATCTACAGTTTCCAGGGCTCTTCGAGGCAGCTATGAAATAAGTGCTGAAACCAAAAAACAAGTACTTGAATACGCTGAAAAGATCAACTACCGCCCGAACCCTATCGCTTTAAGTTTAAAGGAACGCAGAAGCCGGGCCATAGGAGTGGTAGTAAGTGAAATAGCAAACAATTTTTTCTCAGAAGCTATAAATGGTATTGAATCCATTGCGTATAACAGGGGTTACCATGTTATTATAACTCAAAGTCACGAATCACGTGAAAGAGAAAGAGTAAATGTTGAACACCTTGCTTCCAGGGGAGTAGATGGATTATTAGTCTCACTTTCCAGTGAATCAGAAGACTTGACTTATTTAAAAGATCTTCATGATAAAGGTTTTCCTATTGTCTTCTTTGACAGGGTTACTTCTGAAATTGAAACACACCAGGTAGTTGCAAACAACTACCTGGGTGCGTTTCACGCCACTGAGCATCTCATTTTCCAGGGATATAAAAAAGTTGCACATATTACCAGCTCCAGGCAACTATCCATAACTAAAGAAAGGCTGGAAGGCTATAAAGCTGCCCTTGAAAAACACAGTATCCCTTTAAATGAAAGTTTGGTTAAATACTGTTATCATGGAGGAATGATAGTTGAAGAAGTAGAAGTCGCATTAAATGAATTGCTGAAAGGCAAAAGCAAACCGGATGCATTCTTTACAGCCGGCGATCGTCTTACAACAGTTTGCTTTACTCTCCTGAAAAATATGAAACTAAAAAAGACAGAACCGGCTATAATAGGCTTTACAAATACTAAAGTTGGTGATCTGTTTTCTCCTTCTTTATCCGTTGTGCGGCAACCTGCCTTTGATATAGGTCAGAACGCAATTGAACTCCTCATACAGATTATCGAAAGTAAAAAACCAGTAACTGAATTTGTCACCAGGACTCTTGAGACACAACTTATTATTCGCGAATCGTCAAAGAAGATGGAAAAGGAGAAGGCAGTTATATAATACTTTGAGTAAGCTTTTGCATAGCTTACGCATAGCTATTACATGGACAAAAGCTTACCAAAAGCTTACCAAAAGCTATGCAAACTCTATACATAAAATTATGCAGGCTCTAAAGCATTACTACGTTTACTAGTCTTATATTTTTCCTGGATAATAGTGGCCAAAAGTTTATTGTGAACCTTGCTTTCAAGCCATGAAATAATATCCAGGTATGCAAACGCCCTGGTTTCGAAGCGATTGTTCTCATACTTTTTGATATTATTTAAAAGATGTTCAAACTGGGGCTGCATCTTCTGAGGTGATGAATGGAAATTTTGCCTGAGGAATCTGAACATCTCTTCTTCAATAACTGTAAGGTTCTCCATTTTAGCCATGAAGCGATACACAGACTTTGTAAGGTATTCCATTAAATCAAAATTCCCCAGTTCGTAATGTGCGAGCAGGTGCAACAAGCGGGCATAACATTGAAGATCATTTCGTAGGTCAACTTTCCAGTTAATGATCTTTTGGAGGTAATCAATTGTCTTGTCATAATCTCCGCAACCAAAGTATAAGGATGCTATTTTGTAATAGAAAACAAGAACCCTGTGACGGTCAAGATAAATGGAATACTCCTGCAACTTTTCTTCTATCTCAGGCACCATTTTCAATCCCTCTTTAAAACTGCCTAACAAAAAGTGATGATTGATCTTAGCTGTGGTTAAATAAACGAACGTTTGAATTTTGTTATTATGATTATGGTTTGCCACTTCTGAATTACTAAAGTCTTCAAACTCCTGTAGTGTCGTTTCAAACTTATCATAATTCCTAAGATCAAAATGAGCATTTAGCAGGTTATGAATTCCTTTAATGTAGTGTCCGGGCTCTATAGAAACCATGTGAGGCTCCTCATGAAAAAGGTCGGTCCACTTCTGTGTATACCGGTAATACATGAGGAAATCCTGTCGTATAAAAGCATACCAGCAATAACTTTGATATAAGTATAGACGCTCGTAGAAGCCTGTCAACGAGAAGGCGTTTTCCGGAATGCTCGACAGAAAAAACTCAGTCACTCCTGCTTCATCATTTTCATTACGGGCATGTCCATTCTTTATATACCAGCTATAGAGTTGTAATGCAAGATTGGATAACTGAGTAATCACTCTCCTCTTCTCATTTATCTCATTCGCTTCATTGGCTAACCTGTCTGCACGGTCCTGCATACTTCTCGTGATATGAAGAGTTTCGATTTTCTTCTCAAGTGAAATAATTTGAACAAGGAAGCCATCCTGGTTTAGCGATAAGGCCAGTTCTTTTATGCGGTCAAGAATCTTGAGACTTTGGAGGTATAAACCTTTATTATATAATATTCGAGCATAATCCAGTTGCTCGTGGAGTTGAATATCAATATCATCTTCACTTTTAAGCAGACGCAAACTTGCCAGTACTTCCTTGTAAAGATGTGCCTTGATATTAGAAAGTTGCTGCTTCTTAATTGATGGGAGTTTCTTTAAAAGACTTGCTTCATCATATTCACTCATCTTATCCATGGTATCAAAAACCTGGATGATCTTGAGTTCTTCATTCGATGAATTCCTTTTGATATAAAGCTTAAATGCCCTTTTCTCCGCCTTCTGCAGAGAATGTATTAATTGAAATAAAGTATCGGTTGAGCGGTTGGGCATCGTGACAAAAATAATATGAAAGTGAATATTGTTAGCCGCCCCCTATCCCACATCTGGCATTTGTGTTTATAACTTATTCAAAGATTGCTCAATATCTCTTAAAATGTCATCTCTATTTTCAAGGCCGACGGAAATTCGAATGAGGCCGGGAGTAATTCCCACTTTTATTCTCTCTTCTTCAGTTAGTTTAGCATGAGTAGTACTTGCAGGATGTGAAGCTATACTGCGTGTATCGCCCAGGTTCGCTGTTAACGTAAGCATCTCCAGCCTATCCAGGAAGTTCCTACCAGCTTGAATTCCACCTTTCAATTCAAAACAGACAATCCCTCCTCCATCACTCATTTGCCTTTTGGCAATTTCATATTGTGGATGTGAAGGCAAATGTGGATACTTCAACCACGAAATGACCTTATTACCTTCTAAAGCTTTTGCGATGTACAAAGCATTTGAAGCATGCCTTTCCATCCTTACCTCCAGAGTATCTAAACTCTTTGACAAGATCCATGCATTAAATGGAGACAGTGCCGGTCCCGTGCTTCTACAAAAAAGATAAATATCATGTATCAGGGACTTTTTGCCAACAATTACTCCTCCCAGTACTCTTCCTTGTCCATCCATCCATTTTGTGGCAGAATGGACAACCAGGTCAGCCCCATACCTGATGGGTTGTTGTGAAATGGGAGTAGCAAAGCAATTATCAACATTCAATACCAGGTTATATTCCTTAGCAAGTTTACCTACCAATTCAAGATCAATAATATCAAGCCCTGGATTAGTGGGAGTTTCGAGGTAGATCATTTTTGTATTCGGACGGATTGCTTCTTTCCAGCTTTCAGGTTTATCTGCAGGGACATAGGAATACTCAATGCCAAACTTCGGGAGGTATTTGGTAATTACCGTATGTGTACTGCCAAAGATAGAACTGCACGACAACAAGTGATCTCCTGATTTTAGAATCGTCATGAAGGAAGCAAAAACAGCACTCATCCCGGAAGCCGTTGCAAATCCGTCTTCTGCCCCTTCGAGTATACATACTTTATCTGTAAACTCCTGGACATTCGGATTACTAAACCGTGAATAAATATTATCGTCAATTTCATCGGCAAAGGTTGCCCGCATTTCTTCTGCATTGTCAAAACAAAAACTACTTGTAAGAAACAAAGGGGAGGAATGTTCCATTTCATTCGTACGCTCTATCTGCGTCCGAATTGCCCGTGTAATCGGTTGCTGTTTCATAAATAAATAATTAGCCTGCTACCTTACAATATTTCTGCATCCATGCGGCAACATGATTTGCAATTTCACGTGTTTCTACAAGGAAACCATCATGACCATAGAGCGAATCTATTTCAAAAACTGTAGTATTTGTCATGTGGTGAGCTAAAAAGTGCTGCTCGTGCGGGGGACATAACAAATCGGAACGAATGCCTATCAGGATAGAAGGCTGAGTAATCATACCTAAAACATCTTCAACTGTTGCTGCACGGTGCCTGGCGAGGTTATGATTATCCATGCTTTTTGTCAGGTACCAATAACTATATGCATTAAATCGTCTGACCAGTTTCTCTCCCTGGTAATGAATATAGCTGGAAGCCTTATAATGATCCAGTTTATTCTCATCCGGATCTGTCTGCGTCAGCACATAACTTTCATAAGAACGGTACGTTATCATACCAAAAGCACGGGCAGCTTTTAATCCATTTGCTCCTGCATACCGCGATTTGGTATTCCAGGTTCCATCAGCTTCAATAGCCAATCTTTGCGCTGAATGAATAGCAATCCCCCATGCCGTTTCCTTTGCTGAAGTACTTATCAGGAAAAGTTTTTGTATAACGTCAGGTTCCATTACAGCCCATTCCAGCACCTGGTAACCTCCCATGCTCCCCCCGGCCAGCAGATCGATTTTACGAATACCTAAGTACTCCTTTAATAAGATATGAGCCTTAACCATATCCCGTATAGTTACCAGGGGGAAGTTGTTATAATATGGTTCGCCCGTATTCGGATCAATGCTTAAAGGACCTGTAGTTCCATAACAGGAGCCCAGGATATTAGCACATACTATGAAATACTTATTGGTATCAAAGAGACAATTCTCACCGATCATTCCCGGCCACCACGAAGCTGCATCTGAATTTGCAGTAAGCGCATGACATATCCAGATAACATTAGAGTGATCGTCGTTTAATGATCCGTACGTACTATATGCTATTTCAATTTTCGGCAGTTCAAAGCCATTTTCCAGCAGGAAAGGTTGATTATGCTGAAAGAGCTTCATTCAGTTCAAAAAATATTTAAGAATAAGTACCTGCTAATTGTAAACTAATCTTCTTCAATGAACGTAACGTAATCTTTTCCTTTTCAATAATTCCATTCGGCAACACGATCAGCGATACTTTCGGATTATTAAACCATTCAGCATCTTTAAGTTTTTCCAGGTGAATGGTTCCTAACAGGTACTGTCGGGAATCTGTACTGTGGAATTCATCAATGTGTTCAAAATCCCACTTGTTTAAATCAGACCAATCATTGAAGCTTACATACACTTTCAAAAAGTAATCCTGGAATAACTCATTCTTTTCAGGTCTCTGAAGCCTCCGGTATTCATATTTATAATCATAACGTAATGCGGCAATATCACTTAATACCGCTGATGAAGTAGGAAATCTACCTGCACCTTTGCCATACAGGAACTGTTTATCTGCAAGCTTACTTTCAATTATTATCCCGTTATATTCATTCTTCACATAGTATAACTGGCTTTCGGGGGTAACAAACTGTGGCAATACAAACGCTGCGATCTTACCATGACCTAACTTTCTTGCCTGTGCTGTTAACTTAACCTGGTACCCTTTTTCAATGGCATACTGTGCATCGGTTTGGTGTAGTTGCTTTATACCTTTAAAAACAAGCCGGTCTGGTTTTATAGAAATACCGTAAGCATGAGCCAGTAAGATCGTTAGCTTATTCGCCGGATCATATCCTTCAACATCCAGGGAAGGATCAGATTCTGCAAATCCTGCAATTTGGGCCTGCACTAAAGCTTCATCGTAGGAGAGTTTATCTTCTTTTATTTTAGTCAGTATATAGTTGGTCGAGCCGTTTACAATTCCGCAAATGCTTTGTAGCAGGTCATTATCATAATATTCTTCCAGGTTACGAATAATAGGAATGCTACCACACACAGCTGCTTCATACAGGAAGGAAGTTTCGTATTCCTGTTGCAGCGCTAATAATGAAGGAAGGTGATTCGCAATCATCTTTTTATTTGCACTAACCACTGCTTTGCGGTTCTTCAATGCCGATACAACAATCTTATACGCTTCATCTGCATCATCTATAAGCTCTACTACAAGGTTAATGTCTGGATCATTAAGTATCTGGTCATAGTCAGTTGTAAAAAGGCTTGCATCTGCATTTCTTTTTTTGTCAGGATGTTTGATACAGATCTTCTTAATAGAAGCCTCGAGAGAAGGCGTATGCTCCAGAACCTGGTAAATACCTTCCCCGACTACTCCAAATCCGAATAAACCAATAGTAAGCTTTTTGCTTTTCATAAGTCAATTATTATAAAAATGATGCTATCAAAAAAGAAGAAAACCCCTGAGCAAGTAGCCGTTAGACTGCTCTCCTGCAATGAGCCAGAAGAACTTTGAAGTGAATCGAAGCGTTCTGACTTATCTGTCCCGATTATCCACGGGATGGAGTTGGCACCTTATCCTGGAATAAAATCCGGACAGGTTGTCAAGGCTTCATCGGGCCATTTCCCTCAGCCTTTCTTGATAAGCAATAAAGAACTGTCGGCGAAGATAATGATTTCGTTTTGAACTGAAAAGGCTGCCGGTTGGTTCTAAAATGTTAATGTAAGGCTTCTGAGAGGTCCATCTTAGCATGACTTTTTCGTGCTCTAACGAACAATACAAAAGGAATGCATATTAAAAACATAATTCCTAAATAAAGGAATGCTTCCATATAAGAAAGGACAGCAGATTGTTTCATAACAGAATAATCCAGCACCTTTTGCGCCGCCCCGTGTGCAAGATTTGAAGGCATTCCCTTTCCGATGAAATTTCTCTGTAATGCTGTCACCCTCTGTTGTACCACAGGATTATTAACATCTAATTTAGATACCAGGTCACTTCTGTGCACAGCATTGCGAATCGAAAGAAAAGTGGTGATAGTTGCCACCCCAAAAGACCCCCCTAACTGACGCATCATTCCTGTAAAAGCTGCCCCCTGCCCTATCTGCTGGCCTTTTAGCGTGGAGAGAGACAATGTAGTGATTGGAATAAACAGCATACCCATTCCCAATCCCCTTACAATTAGCATCCAGAAGAAAGCTTCTCTAGGAGTGTCAGGGGTCATAATCTTATACCCCCATAAGCTATAAATGAAGAACAGAAACATCCCTAAAGCCACCAGGTATTGCTGTTTTACTCCTTTCTGCAACATACGGCCAATAATAGGCATCATAAAAGCAGTAGTTAATGCCGCAGGAACCATCAACATACCGGATTGCTGCGCCGTCCATCCCAGACTTGCCTGTGTGTATAGTGGTATAATAAATGTTGAACCATATAATCCAAAACCAAGTATGAAAGATAATATGGTACCTATTCGCAGGTTGCCATTTTTGAGTACCCGCAATTCTACAATAGGATTGCGGAACGTGAGTTCCCTCCAAATGAAGAAGAAGAATCCAAGAACCGCTGTAATACAAAAGAATACAATCCACGAGTTATTAAACCAGTCTTCTTCCTGCCCTCTTTCTAAAACGTATTGTAAAGAACCTACGGCAATAGCAAGGAAGGCAATACCAAACCAATCGATATCCCTGCTATGGCTTTTCTCCTGGTATTTAGGGCTGCGTACAAATTGCAGAGTAAGCAAAGCAGCGATTACGCCCAAAGGAATATTGATATAGAAAATGTATGGCCATGAGAAATGGTCAACTATATAGCCACCTAGCGGAGGTCCTAAAGTGGGTCCTACAATGACTCCCAAACCATAAATAGCTTGTGCCATCCCTCTTTTTTCAGGAGGATAGCTTTCTGTTATGATAGTTTGTGAAGTAACCAAAAGTGCACCACCTCCACACCCCTGGAGGAACCTGAAAATGACAAGTTCCCATATACCTGTGGCATTTCCACAGAGGTAAGAACATACGGTAAATAAAATAATTGAAGCAGCAAAGTAGTTTCGCCTGCCGAACTGCTGTGACAACCAGCTAGTCATCGGAACTATAATCACATTACCAATTGCATAGGCAGTAATTACCCAACCAACCTCTGACATGGTAGCTCCCAGGTTGCCACGCATGTCATTTAAAGCCACATTCACAATTGTTGTGTCTACAATTTCCAACAGCGCACAAACGATAGCTGTAATGGTAATGATCACTCTTCTTGAGCCGTATTCAACTAGAGATCCCTGCTGTTGCATCATTAGTATTCGTTTCTTTCAGCTTTCAGTCTGGTACCTGCTATTTCAGGTGCACGTCCACTTTTACATTCATTCCGGCTCTTAATTGTTTCACTACTGGATCGTTGGAATTAGTGAAATCAATTCTGACGGGGATACGTTGGACTACCTTCACAAAGTTCCCGGTAGCATTATCAGGTGGCAGTAAAGAGAAGCTTGAACCTGTGGCAGCTGAAAAAGAGGAGACACGAGCTTCCAGGTCATGATCAGGATAGGCATCTACATGGACTACCACTTTTTGACCAACTTTCATTTTTTCCAGCTGAGTTTCTTTGAAATTTCCAATCACCCACAAGTCATTATTCAGAACTATGCTGAAGAAGGATTGACCCGCTTGTAAGAATTGGCCCGGTTGCACATTAACCTTTGACACTACACCATTTGCAGGTGCGGTAACAACGGCATAAGAAAGATTTAGTTTCGCAGCTGCAACATCGGCCTGCCTTTGTTTGATGATGGAACTGGCTACGCCAACCTGCGCTCCTGTAGCACCGGTTTGTGATGTTACTACATTTGTTTGTTGTGAAGCTTGTCTTTTCTGTTGTTCCAAAACATCGACCTGTCTTTCTGCTGCCTGCTTGGCTGCAAGTGCCTGTTCATATTGTTGTTGGGTAACTGAATGATCCTTTACGAGGGTGGCATAACGATCATAATCTTTGGTAGCGCGCCAAACATTCACTTTAGCCGCATCAATCTGTGCGTCTACAGTAGCTACAGAGGCTCTGGAAGTCCCTATATTAGCCGATGCTGCAGTTGTTGTCGCTCTTGCAGCATTGAGGTTACTCTCAGCAGTAGCTAATGCCGCTTCCGCTTCCTGTAATTTAATTTGTAATTCCCTGTCATCAAGCACCAATAAAGTATCTCCTTTTTTTACATGCTGGTTATCTGTCACTTTCACTTCTGTAACATATCCACTAATCCTTGGGATGACAGGACTGATATTCGCCGCCACTTGCGCATCATCGGTCTCTTCATGACTCTGGCCATGGAAATATTTGGTTAATCCAAACCATGCTCCTGCCAACACAAGTATGAGAAGCGCAATAAGGAAAACCTTATTTTTCTTTTTATTCTCTTTCACGTGGTGAACCTGTTTAACTACCTTCTCTTCTTTTTTTGTTGATTCCATAAAGGTTGATATTGTCTCAATCGTTTATTTTATTTCTAAAACACCTGCCGTTTGTAAAAGTTTATTGTAAGCCACTGCTGCATCAGATTTCGCACTTGCCCGGTTCAGCTTTGCCTGCAATAGCGCCATATCAGCATCCAGCAGGTCAGTGATGGTGGCCAGTCCATTATTATACTTGTTGTGTACGATCTTATAGTTTTCTTCTGCCTGGCTTACTGCTAACGCATACACATCAATTTTCTTTACCTGCGATAAATAAGTCTGGTAAGCCTGGTAGATTTGTAAACGAATGGCATCAGTGAGCATTTCTTCTGAAGCCATAACACCTTCTTCCCTGGCTTTTGCCTGTTCTACCTTTTCCTTGTTTTTCCAAAGTGAGGATAAACTATACTGAATACCTAAACCGAGATTTGCTGCATTGTATATCGCAATGGCATTGGGCACATCCAGGGCTACATAACCGCCGGTCAAGGCAATAGATGGATATTTTTCAGCAGCAGCAGCTTTAACTCCTGTTTCAGCTGCCCTATGTCTATATCCAAGAGCTGAAAGGTCTTTTCTCTTTTGCAATCCATCCTGCACATAATCCTCCACTCCTTTTAGAGGAAGGGATGAAGACCAACTGATACTATCGGTCATAATTTCTATAGTTTCAGGAAGTCCGAGCATCAAATCCATATTGATGTTAGCAAGTTTCCAATTGTTTTGTGCATCCAATAGTGCCAACTCAGTATTTGAAGACTGCAATTGTGCTTTCAGGTAGTCATTTCGGGCGAGTAAACCATTTTTTTCAAGATCAGCAAATTGTTTTATTCGTTGCCTTGCATCTTCTAAACTGCTTTGAACCAATTCAACAGCAGCTTTGGCTTTATTCAAATTATTGTAAGCTTCAATTGTATTGATTACAATCTTATCCTTGTCATTCTCAGCATCTAATTTTACAGCTTGCTCCAGGAATTTAGAAGATTCAATTCCGTATTTTATCCTCCCGCCTGCATATAGGGGTAGTGATGCATTTAACATCCCATAAACTGCCTGGTTAACCTTACTGCTACTTCCTCCACTACTTTGGCTCCCGCCGGAACTGCTACCGGTAGATTTATTTTTCATATCTACTTTGGCATTTGTCAATCTCAGGTAGGATCCTGAAACATTTGCATCAGGTAACCGCCGGTCTAGAGCTTCTTTTACAGCAGCACCGGCTTCTTTTATTTTTGCAGTATTCAGCTTTAGCTGTTTACTGTTTTTTATACTCATATCTAAAGCGTCCTGCAGAGAAAGAACTCTTTGCTGTGAAAAAGAGGTATATGTAAGAGCTACCAACGCCATTACCATTAACAACATTCTTACTATTCTAAGCTTCATATCTTAAAATCTCTTTTATGACCGTTTTAATATGTTTTCGTGTTTTATCCTTCAGATCAGCAAGGAACTTAATATCATCCTCTTCTTCCAGGTGATGATATTTTCTATAAGATTCTTTATTCAGAAACGTTTGCCATGCTGTACCCATGATGGTATTTGAAACGAGGATAGAATCAAAATGACGTTTGAATAATTTTTTTCTTTGTCCCTCCCTGATGATCTGGTCCATCAAATCCATATTCTGTTTTTTCATCACCGTAATCATCTCATTGATGACCTCGTTCTTCTGCAGAAGCTGTTCATTCATCATAATTTTGAAAAAAGTCTGCCTCTGCCAGACACGTTCAACGTATTCATCTACTATGACGGACATTTTTTGCCAGGTATCTAAACTGGAATCGTTAAGAAGACTTTCCAATCTCAGGGTCACTTCGGCAGTACGTTCATAGAACAGCGCCTGCATCAACTTGTCTTTTGATCCAAAATAATAGGAAATCATGGCAATGTTCACATGAGCCGCTTCAGCTATATCTCTTATGGAAGTCCCGTCAAAGCCCTTGCAGGCGAAAAGTTTTTCCGCGGTGTGAAGGATAAACTTTTGTTTCTCATTGAACTCCATTCTGCAAAATTAAACAAGTGTTTAAATTTAATTAAACGTTTGTTTAGTCATTAACAATTATTTTAAATATCCACACTCCTCCTATTCTGAAATGAAAATCCCTTTCTTTGCGCTGATGCCGCTTTATGTCGCTTCGCTGAACTCCGGTAGCAATGGTAACTGCTATTATATTGGAAATGAATCAGAGGCTATCCTCATTGATATAGGTATTGCGTGCAGGGAAGTTGAAAAAAGGATGAAACGACTTGGTCTTTCCGTAACTAAGATTAAGGCAATATTCATATCTCATGAACATACAGATCATATTAAAGGTCTACAGGTATTTGCCAATAAGTTCAAGATACCGGTGTTCATCTCTGCACCTACTTTTTCAGCAATGAATTGCTCTTTACAACGAAACTTATTATATCACTTCCAGGCACTGGAAAAAGTAGTAGTTGGTAATTTAAAAGTTGTCCCTTTCCCAAAAAAGCATGATGCGGTTGATCCATTTTCTTTTACTATTTCTGACAGTGAAACCATTGTAGGTGTATTTACAGATATCGGTACCCCGTGCGACCACCTTGTAAATCATTTTAAAACTTGTCATGCAGCCTTCCTGGAATCGAATTATGATGAGGTGATGTTACATAAAGGCACTTATCCGTTTCACCTGAAAAGAAGGATCATGAGTGATCATGGTCATTTATCCAATGCACAGGCATTGAATCTGTTCAAAAAAGAACGGCCGGGGCATATGACACATCTTATTCTGTCCCACTTATCTAAAAACAATAATGATCCTACACTTGTCAAAGAGTTATTTGAGCCACATGCTGAAGGAGTTAATGTAATTATTGCATCCAGGTATAAAGAAACAGCAATCTATAAAATACAACCAGCAGAGAATAATCGGAAGATATGTTCAGAATCTTTTAAAGCTCAACTTGAATTGTTTTAAGTTAATTCCCCTTTCAAATCATAAGCGCAAAATTCCTGTTTCTAAATGTAAATTAATAATACCTTCTGACCACTGATGCCAGTCAGTAGTTTTTTTGACGATCCTCATTGCCTATAGTTATAAATCTTAGTTGATTTAAATACGAATGCTTTTGCCTTATTAAACTTCAAATTTTAATAGCATGATTCTTAAAATAGCAAATAATAAAACATACGGTTCCACAGATATACTGGCTGCAGACATTGGTGCATCTAAGATTGAAATTGCCATATACCACTGGAATGGGAATCATTTGTTTACCCGCAAACATGCCATTTATAAAACAAAGAACTTTCCCGGAATTACTTCAGTAATTGCTGAATTCATACAACAGGAAGAATTGCCATCTAAAATTTGCCTCGCTGTAGCTGGCCCAGTACAAGACAGTAAAGTGACCCTCACAAATCTCAACTGGACAATAGATGGAGAACAACTATCTCAACAATTAAACAGGCCTGTTTTTTTAATTAATGACCTGCAGGCAACATGTTACGGCTTATCGGTTTTAGATGAAAAAGAAATCCATGTTATTCACAAGGGGATTAAAGATCCTAAAGGTAATATGGCAATTATTTCTCCCGGAACAGGATTAGGTGAAGCTGGTTTGTATTATGATGATAATGGCTATCACCCCTTTGCATCAGAAGGTGGACATTGCGACTTTGCACCCCGAACCGAGGAGGACATTGAAATTCTTTTGTGGACAAAGAAAAAGTTTAGACATGTGAGTTGGGAGCGTATCGTCAGCGGACCCGGAATATGCACTATATATGATTTCCTGCTCCAGGTTAAAGAAAGGGATGAACCTTCATGGATAAAGGAAAAGATTCTCTCCCATGATAAAGCAATGGTTATATCCCAGAATGCAATGGATTGCCCGCTATGCAAGGAAACCATTGATCTGTTTACCCGTTATCTTGCCATAGAAGCTGCCAATCTTGCCCTAAAGATGAAGGCTACTGCAGGAGTATTTATAGGAGGAGGCATTGTTCCGGATTTGATAGCTGATTTGAACCAGGAGCTTTTCATTCGGTATTTTATTCATTCGGGAAGAATGCAACATTTACTTGAGTCTGTTCCTGTTCATATCATTTTAAATAAGCAAGCCACTCTTGCCGGAGCGGCTTATTTTGGTGCTCTACAAAAAACAGTTCATCCGGAATTCTTGAGAACCATGCGTCCTGGTATAGTGTGATTTATATTTTAACACGTTTAAAATATTATTTATGGATTTTGAATCCCACATACAAGGTAGTAAGCCAGTTTTAGTGGAATTTTATGCAGAGTGGTCTGGCCCCTGTAAACTCCTGATACCGATATTACATGAAGTAAAGGAAACTACAGGAAACAGGATTTCAGTTTTGCGCATTAATATTAGTGAAGATCCCTCTTACGCAGAAGATTATCATGTCTACACCGTTCCCACTTTAATACTATTCAGGGATGGTAGAATAATCTGGAGAAAGAATGGAATAGCTTCTTCACACGAAATCCTGCATAATCTTGATCTTGTATTAGCTTCTATGTAAATTTCAGGGCTCGTCAACTATTTGCTGCTCTACCTGGCGAGTGGAAAGACGGGAATGCTCGCGTTTCCATAACTGGTAAATACTCATTACTTCCGCATCACTTACCTGTACGAAAGAAAGGTATACTTGTGAAATCGCATGAATATATCCGGGTGCAGCCAAGATAACAACTTCATCTGCTTCTTTGGATAATTTGTCAGTGATTCCAACAGCCGCTACAGGCGCAGCTATTACAATCTTTGCAGAATGTTGCTTTTTACACATTTTAATGGCTGCAAAAATGGTCGCTCCAGTAGCAATTCCATCATCAACAATTATTATAACACGGTCTTTTAGGGGAGGTAAAGGTTCTCCATTCCTGAGAACTTTAATCCGTCTTTTTATTTCGTGTTTTTGAACTGCTAAAGCATAATCTAATTGTGCCCTGCTGACCTCTTTTAATGCGAAATCACTTAAATAACTTGTCCCATCTTCAGCTATAGCCCCAACTGCAAATTCCGGGTTTTCCGGATGTCCTAATTTTCGTGACACTAATAAAGAAAACTCCGCATCAAGGTAGCAGGCAACATAGTATCCAATTACTGCCCCACCCCTCGGAATGCCGAGTATTATTACATTTTTATTGCGGTAAACTTCCAAAGCTTTCGCAAGTTCTATTGCTGCTTCTTTTCGGTCAGTAAACATAAATTGCGTTTTATACTTAACCAATCAGTTTTCCTTTTACTGGTTAGTAAAGAAGATTATAATAACAAGTACCGACATTAATTTTTTGGGAACAATGATGCATTTCTTTCGATTGGATGATTGTTATCAGAACAAGAAAAGCCAGGCTGAACATTAATTTTATTATTACAGGACTGAATCTTCGACTGACCATGAACATATTACCTTCTGATAGCAGTCATAGATAATTACTATTTAATAATTTTACTTTTAATTAGTTCATTAATAATTTGATCTGGAAGGCTGCTAAATAGAGATACCTGTTTAAAAGACAGTAAACTATTATGGCAAAACAGGTGAAATCTGTTAAGCTAACCGGTCGTTGCTAATGAACAAGACGATGGCAGAATAACAGTGTCAAAAAACTCTAAACTGTCATCAGCCGATAATGCAGGTTGTGGTAATAACCTGCATTATTTTTTAGACCCTCTTAATTTCTCAGTAAAACTGATCCACATTCAGAAAGTTGCCTTATAGGTCATGGCAACATTGATGTTAGTAGTGCCCGTCAAAACAGAGAAGGATCCCAGGCCACCGTCTCCATCAATACTGTTACAATATAATTTTCCATTTTCGATAATCGCTATTGAATATTGACCTGCCGGCAGATTTGCCTGGAAAAAACCATTGTTATCTGTATGAACTTCTGCTATGAGAGGCGAATTAAAAGCATCATAAAAGGAAGTGTTGTTCGGATTTGGACTTGCATTGCTTCTCAATGTGTATTTGTAAATCCTTACTGTTCGTTGAACAGGGCAATTACTACAGCACGAATTGCATGCAGGAACTGTAGGCATACAATTTCCTTCGATTGATGAAACAGTGCCCCAGGCACCCTGGGTAATTGTTATTTTTTTTGCATTATCAGTATACACCTGCTGAATATTACAGGTGGATTGATCCATTGTGTCAGTGTGCTTATTACAGGC
>JBLNAY010000198.1:0-9696 GCA_050259715.1 Candidatus Dadabacteria bacterium | reverse complement strand
CTTTGTTTTCAAAGTAGATCTCCACTCCCCCGGCACCAGTATAACCAGTAGCGCTAACCAGCACGTTATCTATGCCATCGAATTTGCCTTTTACAAAAGTGTAATACTTCAGGTTGAGAATATCCATATCTGTCAATGGCTGAAGTATCCTGGTCGCGTTAGGACCCTGTATCGCCAGCAGGCAGGTATCATCACTGATGTTATGCATCTCTACATTCCTGGAATTATGCTTCTGTATCCAGTTCCAGTCTTTTTCTATGTTACTGGCGTTTACAACCAACATATAAACCTTGTTTTCTTCTATGCAATACACCAATAAGTCATCCACAATGCCCCCGTCTTCATTCGGCAAACAGGAGTATTGAGCCTTACCAGTTTTCAGCTTTGATGCATCGTTGCTAGTAACCCGTTGGATAAGGTCTAAAGCATTCTCCCCCTTCAACATAAATTCTCCCATGTGGCTCACATCAAAAACACCAGCATTTCGCCTTACCGTTTGATGTTCATCGTTGATACCGGTATAGCTTATCGGCATATTATAACCGGCGAATTCAGCCATTTTAGCCCCGAGGTCAATGTGTTTCTGAGTGAACGGAGTATTCTTCATCTTTAAAATTTGGATTGCAAAAATAGGCAAGCACACCCATTCTGAAGGATGATATTAAACAGGTATATGATCAGTATGTTTTTAGCGAATTAACGCCAATTGCAGGAATGTTGAACAGGATCAATAATATTGATCGACGTTTTATGCCAGTTCACCGAAATACAAGTCTCTGCAGGTCTGTATTACAACTCCTTTTCAAAATTGGCAAGGTAATTTCTTAACTGGAACAAACTTGATTTCACCCTTAACCACAACTTATCATCCTTTGAAAAAACTGAACGATTTTCCTTTGAAAAACCACACCATCATCTCTCTGAAAAACCACCAGGACAAGGTCCCTGTTTGCCGGCAGGCCGCAGGAATTAAGTCCTTTGAGAACCCTCACGAAGCAGGCGTCCGATGACACTATTCGAATAGGGACCTTTCAACACATCAAAAATCCCCTCCTCTTGCGGAAGGGATTTTTGATTTTAAAAAAAGCTCCGGCGGGAGCTTTAATATCTAATCCATTGCAATTCTTTAAGCCGCAGCAAGGCTACGATACATTTCAGTTCTCAGTTCCTTCACTCTCTTATCTTCCAGGTACTCGTCAAATGTCATTAACCTGTCTATAATACCATTAGGAGTTAATTCAATTACTCTAGTGGCTACTGTTTCCATAAAAGTGTGGTCATGAGAAGTCAGCAAAACGATCCCGGGGAATGTCTGGCAGCCTTCATTGAAGCTTTGGATACTTTCCAGGTCTAAGTGATTAGTAGGCTGGTCTAATATGATGCAATTCGGATTTTGTAGCATCATCCGGCTGATCATACACCTGACCTTTTCTCCCCCGCTTAATACTGTGGTCTTCTTCATGATGTCATCACCACTGAAAAGCATTTTACCAAGGAAGCCTCTCAGGAAGGGTTCGTCAGCATCTGTAACATGAGGTGGTACATACTGGCGCAACCAGTCGAGTAAGGACATTCCGTTTTCAAAGAATTCACTATTCTCTATCGGCAGGTATGCTTTAGTGATGGTAGTACCCCACTCGAATTTCCCCCCATCAGCTTTCATGTTGCCATTGATGATATCGAAAAAGTTAGATACTGCCAATGGATCTTTACTCAGAAAAGCGATCTTCTCTCCTTTATTTATGCTGAATGTTACTTTATCAAACAGCTTCCTTCCCTCAACAGAACTTTTCAGGTTTTCAACATTCAGTATTTGGTTACCAACTTCCCTTAAGGGCTGAAAGATGATGCCCGGGTAACGACGATTAGAAGGCTCGATCTCCTCGATCGTTAGTTTTTCCAATGCCTTCTTTCTGGAAGTTGCCTGCCTTGATTTAGAGGCGTTAGCAGAGAAACGCGCAATGAAATCAAGCAAAGCCTGCCTCTTTTCTTCAGTCTTCTTATTCTTGTCAGAAAGCTGGCGCGCCATCAATTGAGAGGACTCGTACCAGAAAGTATAGTTTCCTGTAAAGATCTTGATCTTGGAGCGGTCAACATCTGCCACATGAGTGCAGACTGCATCAAGAAAGTGACGGTCGTGCGACACTACAAGCACTATATTCTCATAATCAGCAAGGAAGTTTTCCAACCAGCCAATTGTTTCAATGTCTAGACCGTTGGTAGGCTCATCCAACAGCAATATGTCCGGGTTCCCGAACAGAGCCTGTGCAAGTAATACCCTCAGTTTCAGGTTGGAAGGGATATCCTTCATCAGCATCTGCTGGTACTCTTCTTTTACTCCTAGTTCGCTCAAAAAAGTAGCGGCGTCACTTTCAGCGGTATACCCTCCCATCTCACCAAACTCGGCTTCCAGGTGGCCGGCGCGCATATAATCATCTTCAGTGGCATTGGGATCAAGGTAAATGGCGTCCTTTTCATGCATCACATCCCACATTTTCTTATGCCCCATCAGCACTGTGTTCAACACCGTTTGCTCATCAAATTCAAATTGGTTTTGCTTCAACACTGCCATACGCTCACCCGGTGAGATACTAATCGTGCCTTTGTTTGGCTCTATTTCGCCGGAAAGTATCTTCAGGAAGGTTGACTTGCCGGCACCATTGGCACCAATAACACCATAGCAATTGCCCTTGGTAAAATTGAGGTTCACCTCATCAAAGAGGACTCTTTTACCAAAGGAAAGGGTGATATTATTAACTGAAATCATTGTTGCTCTAAATTAGGGCTGCAAAGGTACGATTTTACAGCCGCAGGATGTGGCTTTCCGCGTTAAGAAACTGTGTTATTTCCACACATGGCAAAGAACTTGTAACACCAAGGGAAACGCATTGAAATGAAGTACCTCTTTGTATCTGCCTTGCTGTTTTGGCTCGCCTCCTGCGGCAATCACGCTGCAGATGTGAAGCCTGTTACCAATGACAATACAACTGTCAGGGATTCAATGGGAATAAAATCCGACAGTTTAGATGTAAAAGATTCCATAGGAAAGGCGAAAGCAGATGGTACTCAACCCAACAATCATTAAATGGATTTAATATGAAAAGGACATTTGGAGTTTTAGCAATGATATTTACGTTAGCCGCTTGTGGAAATAACAGCAGCCAAAGTGGCGTTGACAATGATGGACTGAAGGCAGTGGACACCAATGGAGGCCTGGCAGATACAGCATATATAACTAATCCTGCAGCCACAGATACCTCCAAAGGTGAAGACAGGGAAGATCTTTCAAAGAGAGACACATTCAAAAATCTAAATACGAATCAGAAGAAATAAGCGGCTTATTCTCTTTCAATCACCGGATCAAGTTTTCGGCTGCTATAGTTTTCCATGCGGTTTAACAACCACACCGCAAATACCAGCCATAAGAATCCAACGCAATAACCCGCAATGACATCACTGGCATAGTGTACGCGCAGGTAGATGCGTGAAAAGCCTATTGTCAGGATTAGTAATAGCAACAGGCATATGAGAAACCATTTCAGCTCTTTGTTCTTCACATTCTTAAAGATAATGTAGATGAGCAGTCCATAAAAGGTGACGCTGAACAACGCATGACCACTTGGGAAACTCAATCCCTTTGCTTCCTGTAACAGCGGGATATCCGGCCTTTCCCTGTGAAACAAACTCTTTAAGGCAAACATCAGCCCAAGACTACTTAAAGCTATTGCAGGTATCTTGATGGAATACCACTTATGTTTCTGAATGAACAGAAAGTAAGATATTAAAATAAGATTGGCTGGGATGAGAAAGGTATGTGTTCCCAGGAAAGTAAAGAACTCCATTATGTAATTGTTCCTGTTACTTACATGATTTTGCAGGTAACCAAATATCTCCTGGTCCACATAAGTGCGGTTTTGAATAAACACCTTTCGTATCATGTATACGAAAACCCCCAGTGCCACGACAAACAACACCAGTATAATGCTCATTTCCACGGAAAGTAAAGCAAGCGCTGCCCAGAAGCTTTTTACCTTCCGGGATATTCTTCTTATCATAGATAGGTTGTAGCAAACAATATGCAAGGCTTGGAGCCGGGTAAAGGATGAAATATGGCAAATGGTATAGTTTTTTAAATTGGCGAACCTTTCCCTTCTAAATGGAATGGATATTCCAACAAATAATCAGCGCTCCAACCAAGGGCTGCCATTTACCTGGTTGCCGGTTACTATAAGGTTTCTATAGGATTACTATAGGGTTTGCATGGAGTTAGAACGGCTTTAGAACGGCTTTACCCCCTGCTAAAGCCGTTCAAACCCAATACCAGCGCCATGTTTACTCCGTAGATACTGATTACAAACTCCTTATATTACCGATTCAAAAACCATGAAGACCAGGTACTGACAGGTAAACAGCCGTAATACAGTGTGCTTATCATTTAATAAATAAATGATTAAGATAATATGGTTGTATTTTATGGCAACACACATTCCTGCTGATAAATATTTACTTTCACCGCCCGTCCTTCTAAAAAGAATTTGATGATCTCAACGAACTTTAAACCTTTTCCTGTGCTTACTACCGAAAGGTTGTTACTCAGGGAAGTGACTCTTGAAGATGTGAATGATATCCTGGCCCTGCGCTCTGATGAAGACTGTATGCGCTATATCGACCGGCCGAGAGCTCAAACTAAAGATGATGCCCGTGAGTATATCCGCCGCATTATCGATATGATGGAGCGCAATGATGGGGTGAACTGGGGAATTTCATTGAAAGGAACCAACAATATCATCGGCACCATCAGTTACTGGCAAATGCAAAAGGAACATGATCGTGCAGAAATCGGGTACATGATATCCCCTCAATACCAGGGCAAAGGACTCATGCAGGAAGCCCTGGAAGCTGTATTAAAATACGGCTTTGAGGTGATGAAGCTTCATTCTATTGAAGCAAACGTCAACCCCTCTAATGATCGCTCCATAAAGATCCTGGAGAAAAACAATTTTAAACGGGAAGCCTACTTCAGGGAAAATTACTTCTACAACGGCCAATACATTGATTCCGCTATTTATTGCCTGCTTGACCGGGACATGAATCAGTAAGGACCCAGGCCACGGGGAACAGCGTTTGCACAGACATACCTGTGCAAAAAAGAGATTACGATGCAATTGTAGTTGGATCAGGACCAAATGGTCTTGCTGCTGCCATAACCCTGCAGAAGGAAGGTCTTTCTGTGCTGTTGATAGAAGGCAAGGAAACTGTCGGCGGAGGTATGCGTTCAGCAGAGTTAACCTTGCCGGGTTTTGTACATGATGTATGCTCTGCCATACATCCCCTTGCAGCAGGTTCACCTTTTTTCAAAACGCTCCCACTTGAAAAACATGGACTGGAATTTATCTACCCGCCTGTTGCGGCAGCCCATCCCTTTGAAGATGGAAGATCAGCTGCACTGTATCATTCTGTTATAGAAACAGCAACTAACCTGGGACAGGATAAACTGAACTACCTGCAATTGATGCAGCCTCTCGTACATGACTGGCCACGAATTGCAAATGATGTGTTGGGTCCTTTTCAATTTCCAACCCACCCGGTGGAAATGGCGCGATTTGGGTGGAATGCATTACGTTCTGCTAGCAGTTTAGCTAGCCGGTTTATTACTCCGGAAGCAAAAGGATTATTGGGCGGTATGGCTGCACATTCCATTCAGCCATTAACCAATGTTGCCACCGCCGCTATTGCAATGGTTTTATTGACAGCAGGTCATACAACGGGTTGGCCAGTAGCAAAGGGTGGCTCGCAGTCTATTGCTAATGCACTGGCTTCTTATTTTACTTCCATTGGAGGCACTATTCAAACGAACTTTTATGTACGCAATTTGGATCAATTGCCTGGTTCTCATGCGCTACTTTTTGATGTTACACCGCAACAACTGATGGCCATTGCAGGCGATAAATTCTCTTCTTTGTATAAATGGCAGTTGCAGAATTATCGTTATGGTATGGGTGTGTTTAAAATAGATTGGGCACTGAATGGCCCGATACCATTTACATCTCCTGTATGCAGGGAAACGGCAACAGTTCACCTGGGAAATACAATGGAAGAAATTGCTGTAGCAGAACAGCTTACTTCATTGGGACAACATCCCGGTAAACCCTTTGTCTTGTTGGCACAACAGAGTTTATTCGATGACACAAGAGCCCCGGCAGGAAAGCATACTGCATGGGCCTATTGCCACGTGCCAAATGGATCTATGGTAGATATGACACAAGCGATAGAAAGCCAGGTAGAGCGATTTGCCCCGGGGTTTAGAGATCTTATCTTATCACGGCATGTGATGACAGCTGCACAAATGGAACAATACAACCCGAATTACATTGGCGGAGATATCAACGGAGGTATCATTGATATAACCCAGTTATTTTCACGACCTGCATTGCGGTTATCACCCTATCGCACTTCATCAGAAGGCATTTACATCTGTTCTTCCTCTACACCTCCGGGAGGCGGAGTGCATGGCATGTGTGGCTATCATGCAGCAAAGAGAGCTTTAAAGGATGTGTTTCATTTACGGGTTTCACCCCTTCAATAATTTACAGGCATAATTATTTTACTAAAGTATAATTCAAATACACATGGCTATCACTACCTTGTTCCAGTAACCGCAGTAACAAATGGAAACGCGGGAGCAAATAGATTATGAAGTTCCGGGAGAGATAACACATGAGAAGCCTACCTATTGGCTTACCCGTTTTATGATCCTGCGGTTACTCGGTATTATTTATGCCATCGCGTTCCTTGTAGCCATTAATCAAATACTTCCTTTAATTGGTTCAGATGGATTGCTTCCATTAGACAATTACCTCCGACATGTGAGTGAAGCATTAGGTGGAAATGGTGCGGGCTTCCGGCGGTTGCCTTCGATCTTCTGGTTCTGGCATTCCGACCAGGCATTGTTAACAGTAGCATGGATTGGATTTATTCTTTCCCTCGTTGTGATAGCCGGGTATGCGAATGCACCACTGCTAGGAATCATATGGTTTTTATACATGTCCTTTGTTCACACAGGCCAGGAATGGTATGGTTACGGTTGGGAAATTCAATTAACAGAAACGGGTTTCCTGGCCATCTTTCTTTGTCCGTTGGCAGACATGCGTCCGTTCCCAAAACGACGAACACCATTTCCAATCATCCTTCTTTTTCGATGGCTGGTATTTCGCTTAATGTTTGGTGCAGGTTTGATAAAGGTGCGTGGCGATGAGACCTGGCGAAACAGCACAGCTCTATACTATCACTTTGAAACGCAACCTATACCCGGACCTCTCAGCCGTTGGTTTCATTTCCTGCCTCATACTTTATTGAAAGCAGGTGTATGGTTTAACTGGCTCGCAGAAATTGCTGCTCCTTTGTTTGTGTTCTGGCCCCGAATCGCACGACTTATTGCAGGAGTGGTTATCATACTGTTTCAACTTAACCTGGTACTAAGCGGCAATCTTTCATTCTTAAACTGGCTTAGTATCATTCCTGCACTTGCGTGTTTTGATGATGCTTTCTGGTCGAAAATACTTCCGCGGAAATTAAGTGTAAAAGCACAAGCATCGGAAGTAGCCGCAGAAGAATCGAAACCAATGCAAACGACAGCATGGATAGTTACAGTATTAATTGGCTTTCTAAGTTTTCAACCTGTTATGAACATGCTTTCACCGGGGCAGATCATGAATAGTTCTTTTGATCCCTTTGATCTCGTAAATACTTATGGGGCATTTGGCACTGTTGGGAAGGAGCGATTTAATGTGGTATTTGAAGGCACTTCCGATGCAGACAGCAGTGACAATGCAAACTGGAAGCCTTATGTGTATAAAGGACTTCCTGTTGCATTAGACAAACGTCCACCGCAAATTGCACCTTATCAACTGCGATTAGACTGGCAGATGTGGTTTGCAGCGATGGAAACACCTAATGAATACCCGTGGACAGTTCACCTGGCATGGAAACTTTTACATAACAATACAACTGCCCTAAGGCTGTTTGCAGAAAATCCCTTCAAAGACAAACCACCACTTTATGTTCGCGCTGTTCTATACCGTTATGCTTTTGCGAAGCCGGGAAATCCACAACACCATTACTGGACGAGGGTGCCACTTGGTAAATGGCTACCTCCCATGTCTGTACATAATCCTACTCTTCTACAGTTTATGAAAGCAGAAAGATGGGAGAAGTAAAGAAAAGATTAAAAAAAAGCCCGGCATTTGCCAGGCTTCATATGGGTTAGGGGCACTTGCCCAATTGTTATTTAATTAAGCAGATCGCATAATGAACATCTTTGATGCTGCTTCCTTATCATGATTATAAATATCCTGCCTGAAATTCATCTTGCCATTTTCATCTACCCACGCTGTGTAATAAGTAATCTGAACCAACTCTGGCTTGCTAACGGGAATGATTTGTTCCTGTGTACTCTTCATTGCTGATTCAATTTTCTGCGTGTTCCAGTCCTGCTGGTTACGTAACAGGTATGAAGCCAGTGAATCAGCATGAGCTACCCTGATGCATCCATGACTTAGAGCACGGTCGTTCCTGTTGAAAAGCGACTTATCCGGAGTATCATGCAGATAAATGTCATACGTATTCGGGAATACGAACTTCACTCTTCCAAGGGCATTGTCTTTACCCGGCAACTGCTTAATGGTTGGAACACTATCTGATTGATTGGTTACTTCCATATGATGCTTTTGCAGGTAACCCGGATCAGTCTTCATCTTTGGCATTATCTCGTTCTTTACAATACTAGTGGGTAAATGCCATGTAGGGTTGAATATCACCTGGTTAATGTTGCCGCTAAAGGTTAATGTAGCTGCACCTTCCTTACCTACTATTACAGGCATTTCCATCACCTTGCTATTACCTTCATAAGTATACAACATCTGGGATGGTATGTTTACTATGATCCTGCTGCTGTCATTTGCCATTGGCATCCACTCCATACGATTCATATTTACCAGGATTTGCTGGATACGTTCCTGCACCGGTACATTCAATGCCTGTATCAATGAGTCATTTACTTCGCCTGTTGCTTTTAATCCATAGCGTTGTTGAACATCCTTCACAACTGTGACCAATGAATCAGAATAGACTGAACTGGTGTCTCCCGCAGGATAATCCTGTGTCGCCTGGAGCCTTTTCTTCAGAGCGGAAACAGCCGGCGATTTACTTCCCTTCCTTATACTTCCTGAAGGAATGGGCTGCCATCCACCATTCTTTGCTACCTCGTAATAAATAGAAAGTTGTTGCTTTAAAGCAGAGTAACCTTTATTCTTAGCATATTGCGCTGTATCAGTTTGCTTATGCAATATTGAATCTGCTAATTGCACCGGATCCTGCTTCTTCACCGGAACCATATAATAGATGTTGTTACGGTTGACAATATCCTGGTTAGTATTAGCGAGATCAACAAATGTCCTGGTCAATGATAACTCAGTTTGTGCAACAGAAGAATCATTAATATTAATAGCTACTGAATCATTTTGTAGCAATGAATCCATTCTTTGCTTTAGGCCATTATCATCTTTTTTTGATTGATTGCTCGGCTGCATGTTCTTCAGGCTCCACAAACCTCTTCCCTGCTCTGTTAAACCTGATGAAGTAAACCATGCGTACTGGTTATTACGCACATTGTAAAAGTTACGCATCATCTGTGCGGAA
>JBLNAY010000197.1:0-7508 GCA_050259715.1 Candidatus Dadabacteria bacterium | reverse complement strand
GTGATAGGAGAAGATGCGGCATGGCGCCAAATAAGGATGACATGTGATACAGAAAACAAAGCACTGGAGGATGCTTTTACCTACTTCGTAACTGAGATTCAACCTAAGATCCAGCCTTACTCTGACAAGATAAATAAGAAGCTGGTAAACAATGAATATACTAAGCAGCTGGAGGGAGATGCGTATGCTGTTTACTTAAGAACAGTTAAGAAGAATATTGAATTATTCCGTGAAGAGAACATTCCTCTGCAGGCGGAATCAGCAGTGCTCGCCCAACAATATGGAATTATTTCGGGCAAGATGACAGTGGAAGTAGAGGGAAGAGAATATACTCTGCAGCAAGCTGCTAAGTTCCTGGAAAATCCCGATAGACGTTTAAGAGAACAGGTATACTTTAAAATCCAGGAACGTCGCTACCAGGATAAGGATCAACTCAATGACTTGTTCTCGAAATTATTAAACCTCCGCAACCAGGTCGCAAATAATGCAGGTTTCAGCAATTATAGGGATTACAAGTTTGTAGACCTAGGCCGTTTTGATTATACAAAAGAAGATTGTTTCCAGTTTCATGAGGCAGCAAAAACAGAGATACTTCCTTTAGTTGATTTTATATATGACCGGAAGCGGCAGAAGTTAGGTTTGGATATGCTGAAGCCATGGGATACAGAAGCAGAACCGGAAGGTATCAGCCCATTAACACCTTTTAAAACGGCAGAAGAGTTAATCACTAAGACGATTGAATGCTTCAACAGGATGAATCCGTTCTTTGCTGAGTGCCTGGTTAAAATGAGGCAAATGGGAAGGCTGGATCTTGATAGCCGTAAAGGCAAGGCTCCCGGAGGTTATAATTGTCCTTTACCCGAAACAGGTGCTCCATTTATATTCATGAACGCAGCGGGCCAGATGCATGACGTAACAACTATGGTTCATGAAGGCGGTCATGCGATACATTCATTCCTCACCCATCAACTTCCTCTTACGGCTTTTAAGGAATATCCAATGGAGATTGCTGAAGTGGCTAGCATGACGATGGAGCTGTTCAGCATGGATTATTGGGATGTATTTTTTGACAATAAAGAAGATCTGAAACGTGCCAAGGAAAAACAGATGGAACGGGTGATCACCATCTTCCCCTGGATAGCAACAGTAGATAAATTCCAACATTGGCTGTATGAACATCCAAATCATACATTAGAAGAGAGAGCAGAGAACTGGAGGCATATCATGAATGAATATACTTCTAAGGCTATGGACGTGACCGGGCTGGATGAATACAGAAAATATTCCTGGCAACGCCAGCTTCACTTGTACGAAGTTCCTTTCTATTATATCGAATATGGGATAGCTCAACTCGGAGCTATCGGATTATGGAAACAGTTTAAAGAAGACAAAGAGAAGGCAATCAATAATTATATTAATGCACTGAAATTGGGTGGTACGAAAACATTGCCTCAGCTGTATGAAGCGGCAGGGCTGAAATTTAGTTTCACTCCTTCTTATATAGCTGAGTTAATGTTGTTTGTACAGGAGGAGATGGAAAAGATCACTCATCCGGATCACTCCTAAGGCGTAATACAATGAAAATAGTACGGGTTTATAACATCTTTTATAAACCCTTTTTACTGGGCAGCTATTTTATCCATGCATTCTTTGCAGGTGCCATTTATGACCACCTGTACACTACTGATTACATATCCATCCGGGAGTTCTATCACAGGTGATACTACATCATCAAGACAAATCGTCTTTTCGCAGTTACTGCATACAAAGTGCACGTGGTCATCATGGTGTTGTCCCTCTGTACAGTCTTTACACATCGCATATAACACCGAGTTGTCGGCAGTCGGTATGGAATGGATGATACCTTTTTCAACAAAGGTTTGCAAAGTGCGGTAAACTGTCACACGGTCAAACTTCCGGCCTGCATTTTTTTCAATGTCAGCATGCGTAAGGGCGTCCTTACTATTCATGAATAGTGATAAGATCTTGCGCCTGCTCTCCGTAGAACTTAGTTGTTTACGGTGCAGGAGGGAATCCAGTTTGTGTTTCATGCCTAACTTACTCTTTTAGTAGTTCCTTTATCTCTATCGTCATGGCTTTCATCTCGCTGGGTTTGATGCCATCATAAATATGAACCACCTCTCCCTTTTTATTCACGAGCGCCACAAATTGTGTGTGCATGAAATCGTCGGCTATATTCTGAACATAGTTCTTCGGATCATCGATCTGGTAACTATTTCTGGCTGTAAGATACAGGCTATCTTTCCTTCCTGTAAGAAATATCCATTTGTTGGTATCCACTTTCATTGAATCTGCATAATGTTTCAACTGTGAAACAGAATCCCTTTCGGGATCACAGGTATGCGATAATATCAGGAAATTATTTTCTTTCTTGAAAGCTTCATATACCGGCTTCAGGTTATTATTCATCTTTGGGCACACACTCTTGCAGGTAGTGAAGAAATAATTGACTGCAACTACTTTTCCTTCTATATTCTTTTCAGTTACAGTTTTGCCATCCTGGTTGGTGAAGGCAAAAGGTTCCACCCTGGAGATTGGCGGAAATTTCTTTTGTGTAAAGCCCGGAATAACAAAAGAAAGTGTTACAAAAAAACCAATCACCAGAACAGTAAAGAAAATAATATAAAACACCTGCTTTTTGGACATAGTGCAAATTTAACCATCATTGACACCAATCTACGGTGATAACAATGTGATGAAAAGTTTCCCTACTACAATTTTAACCAACTCTTACCAACACGAAAACTGTCTTTGGTCAGTTTAAATGTTCACCAATTATTCTTTTATTCAATATTTATTTATATTTTGATGCTATAACTTTCTTTTTATGAGAAAACTCTTTTTACTGTTAGTGTTTGCAAGCACTTTCGCCAATGCACAAAACAAGGATGATGAGCAGGTGCGTAAACTACTGCTTACTCAATCAGAATCATGGAACAAGGGAGATATAGTTGGAATGATGCAAACCTACTGGCAGAGCGACAGCCTTATGTTCATTGCCAAAAGTGGTATTACACGGGGGTGGAATCAGACGCTGGCTGCCTACAAGAGGAATTACCCGGATGCCAAAGCAATGGGTCAGCTCTCATTTGATAACTTGCATGTAAAAAGGCTTTCTCCGCTGTACTATTATGTTGTTGGTAAATATTTGTTGAAAAGAGAAACAGGAGATCGGTCCGGCCACTTTGCCCTGCTCTTGCAAAAGATCAATGGCAGATGGGTGATCATCTCTGATCATAGTTCATAGCAACAGATCTAATTGCTATTATCCATATGTTTTGTATGGCTTTTGGTAAGCTTTTGGTAAGCTTTCGCATGGGCAAAAGCTTACCAAAAGCTATGGTAAAGCTTACCAAAAGCTTACATAAAGCATACTATGCTGCATACATTGTCAGGTGGTAGCTAAAGAAAAAGTATAATCACATCGGGTTTCGTCAAATTCAGTACTGCTTACTTTTTCCTCCAGATCCGTAAAATAAGATATAGCACGAGTGCAAGAGTGATAACAGAGAAAGAGTAGAAAAAGATATTGTACCAGTAAAAACGATAGATAACAATAGCCATTCCCATGTAAAGACCGAGAAATACAATAACAATCATCCACAAAACAAGAATCGAAAAGGAGTTCAGTATTTGTTTAAAGTATTTCTTGATCTCCGGGTCCATCCCGCTATTGTATTCATCCATAGATTTAAGGTAACAATAATGCTCTGAAAGCAGAGGAATCGCCATTGAACACATCGAAGTCTACCCGGGAACCTATACCATTTACCCTGCCACTTTCACTGTGTTGCCAAAACGTCCAGTCGCGCTCTATGCGCGGCCTTTCCGGCTGCTCGTAATGAGCTACCCAAAGAGGGTACTCATCAAAAACTCCTTTTAAATATTCATCATAGAAGTTCAAAAAAGTGTATATGATCGGCTTTACGTGGTAAGTGGCTTCCATTAGTTGCAGCCATGCTTTTACTTCCTTCTGCACCTTAGCCTTGGATGCACCTTTTGTATCTTCTATATCCAATACCGGGGGAAGGTCCCCACTCTCTAGCTTTACATTCTTTACAAAGTTTTTTACCTGGGCTTTCGCATCCTTGTTGGGTAGGAAGTAATGATAAGCTCCTCTCACCATGCCTGCCTCCTTCGCCTTTTTCCAGTTGCGTTTAAAGTAGGGATCTGCGTCGTTTACTCCCTCAGTTGCTTTAATAAAGGCGAATCCCAACTTTACATTCCTCACATCCATTTGGCTTACGGCATTCCAAACAATATGGTCCTGGTATCGGGAGACATCAATGCCATGTATCTGGTAATTCTGTGGAATGGCTATCCCAAATTCATTATAATCAACAAACTTCACTTCATGGGTGCGAACGATCAGGTAAGCAATATAACCAATGAAAATGGCCGCTGATATTGCTACAGAGAAGTAGGCAATGCTTAATTGCTTGTATTTTTTCCTTTTCCTCGTCAAAGCTCTTACAACGAAAATATCTAAACCTTTTACCTTTCCCATTAAGAGAGTTCTAAAAATTAATATGCCGAAAATGAATAAAGTAATGATTATGTTGATAAATACATCTTCAGCGCAGGTTGGTTTCCACCTTGTTTTGCGCTGCAGTATTCGTTATCGGTCGCTTCTGTTTACTTTTACAGCATGCAGTGGAACTGGACAGATAGCATGAACTTTCTTGGTAAACTGACTTTCAGGCGTTTTGTTAATATGCTAAAAGTCTACAGCAGTTATCAATTAAGTAAGTGGACAAAGAAAACCATACAATGGGGATTGCCTATCTCCATTTCTTTTGAACCTACAACATCATGCAATCTTCGCTGCCCTGAATGTCCCAGTGGTTTACGGGCATTTACCCGCCCAACGGGCATGCTCAATAAAAATTTTTTTAAGGACACCATAGACCAGCTATATAAAGATCTTTCTTACCTGGTATTTTACTTCCAGGGAGAACCTTATTTGAATCCGGATTTCCTTGATATGGTTCAGTATGCCTCTTCTAAAGACATATACACGGCAACTTCTACAAATGGACATTACCTCACAGAAATAAATGCCAAGAGAACTGTTGAAAGTGGGCTGGATCGCCTTATAATTTCCATTGATGGAACTACTCAACATACTTACCAGCAATACAGGGTGGGAGGCAATCTTGAGAAGGTAATTGAAGGAGCAACAAGAGTGGTAGAATGGAAAAAGACTCTTAAAAGTAAAAAGCCGTTTATCATTTTCCAGTTTCTTGTGGTTCGCCACAATGAACACCAGGTGGATGAGATTCATCAATTAGCCGAAAAGATCGGGGTAGACCAGGTGCGCCTGAAAACAGCACAGGTTTATGATTATGAGAATGACCCTAATCACCTCATTCCCACTAACGAGAAGTATAGCCGCTATAAAAAAGATAAATCCGGTAAGATGCAATTCAAGGGCAATAATGAAAATCATTGTTGGCGCTTATGGCATGACCCGGTAATCACCTGGGATGGAACAGTAGCTCCATGTTGTTTTGACAAAGATGCTCAACATAAGCTCGGCAGTTTGAAGGATCAGTCTTTTAAAGAGCTCTGGAATAATAAAAAATACCAAAACTTTCGTTCGCAGGTACTTCAAAGCCGTAAGAATATAGACATTTGCGCCAATTGTTCTGAGGGTGTAAAGGTTTGGGGCTAACGGCGTGTTAATTCCTTGTATATTTTTAAGGTGTGGAAATCGGTACTTAAACTATTTCCTGATTAGTTAATCTATAAACAGATCAGCTTGGGCATTGAACAGGATATCCGGCAAACAAAGTTTGTAAACTCCCGGCAGAAGGCTATGCTTAATATTCTCTATACTTATGGATGGGTAATAGAGCGGATTAAAAACTTATTGGCATCTGAAGATATTACGCACCAACAGTATAATATTCTTCGCATATTGAGAGGTAGTAATCCTCAGCCAATCTCAACCCTGCAGATCAGGGAGAGAATGCTGGATAAGATGAGTGATACGAGCCGTATAGTGGATAGGCTGGTAGCTAAGGGATTGGCAAAAAAGGTGATTTCCACCACCGATAAAAGGTTGGTAGATGTCACCATCACTGAAAAGGGTCAGAAGCTATTAAAGAGGCTTGATGATCAGACGGATCATACCTCTGAGATCATGGCCAACTTAGATGAGAAAGAATCAGAACAGTTAAGTAATTTATTAGATAAACTAAGGTCATCAAATTAACAGGTCACCAGTAACGGAATACGAATGAAAAAAGTCACCAATCTCTTTTGCATAGGAATCCTATTACTTATTATTTGTACATCATGCTTTGCTCAACCTCCTAAAATGGCACCTAAAGATGAATTCAGGGGAGTCTGGATTGCTACGGTAGACAATATAGATTGGCCGCAGAGGGGACAATATGATCCTGAAAGTCAGAAAACAGAGATGATCCGCCAGCTTGATATGCATAAGAGAAACGGCATGAACGCTGTGATTGTGCAGGTGCGCCCTGCCGCAGATGCTTTCTATCCTTCTCCTTTTGAACCCTGGAGCCAATGGCTTACCGGTACACAGGGCAAGCCACCCTCCCCGTATTATGATCCCTTACAATTTACGATTGCCGAAGCTCACCAGAGAGGAATGGAATTTCATGCATGGGTAAATCCATACAGGGCAAACTTTTCTATTAAAAACGCTTCCATAGCTGCGGCACATATCACTAAACTTCACCCCGACTGGTTCCTCGATTATGGCAATACCCGTTATTTTGACCCGGGTAATAAAGAGGCGCAACAATGGGTGTTGCAGGTAATGAGAGACATTGTTTCCCGCTACGACATTGATGCTCTCCATATGGACGACTACTTCTATCCCTATAAGATTACCGGGAAAGAATTCCCTGATACAGCCTCCTATGCTAAGTACGGCAATGGGATGAACAAGGAGGACTGGAGAAGAAGCAATGTGGATTCAATTATCTTCAAAATATCCACAATGATCAAAGAGGTGAAGCCATGGGTAAAATTCGGCATCTCACCTTTTGGTGTTTGGCGCAATCAGAAAGATGATCCGGAGGGCAGTCCAACCAAGGCTGGAGTTACCAACTATGATGATCTCTATGCCGATGTGTTATTGTGGATGAAAAATAAATGGATCGATTATGTTGCCCCCCAGCTGTACTGGGAATTCACACAGCCCAATGCACCCTTCCAGCCTTTATTGGAATGGTGGAGCCAGCATACCTATGGACGCCATTGCTATATAGGCCTCGGGTTATACCGCGGTGGATCAAGCCCGGCATGGAAAGATTCTACATTAATCCCAAGAGAGGTAGACTCAATACGTGCTCAGCCCAATGTGCAGGGGGCTATCTATTTCAGCAGCGTTTCCTTTGATAAGAATCCTAACGGATGGACAGATTCCTTAAGAGAGAACTATTACAATGTGCCGGCGGATGTACCGGTAATGCCATGGCTGCCGAAAAAGCCGGAATAGTAGTTTACAGTTT